>NZ_JBTCHQ010000049.1:0-333 GCF_054254355.1 Ancylomarina sp. YFZ004 | reverse complement strand
GCTAGTCCATCAATCTTAGACCAATTGTATTCTAAATTAAGTCCCGAACCATTTACTTGTAGGTCTAAAGATTCGCCTTCACAAAGTGAACGTGTATCTGGAGACACAGCTGCTAAACTAATAGCATCTAGAACAGTTATAGAAATTGATGATGTTTTGCTTGTACAATAATCTTTTACAACAACTTTGTAGATGCCACTTTCAAGTGGTGTTACATTTGTTTTATTATATGTCTCATTTGAACCTATTGAATTCCCATCCTGTGTCCAAGTGTATGTAACAGGTAGAACTGGTCCACTTGTTGGTATTGCACTTAAGTCAATTTCAGCACCA
>NZ_JBTCHQ010000048.1:0-348 GCF_054254355.1 Ancylomarina sp. YFZ004 | reverse complement strand
GATTTCATTACTTGAATCAGCATCACCAGCATCCTTGATATAGCCTAAAGCTGTTATATCCGAATCACTAATCTTGGTATCGGTATTATCAAGATAAGGGCTTAAGTCAATTGTTTTGGTTGAACCATTATTACTTAAGCTTAAAACATGAGTACTCTCATTTAATGTCAAACTCTGAATCTCATTACTCGAATCAGCATCACCAGGATCCTTGATATAGCCTAAAGCTTCAATATCTTTATCACTCAATTTAGTATCATCCAAATATGAACTTAAATTAATTATTTTGGTTGAACCATTCTTGCTTAAGGTTAAAATATTAGTGCTTTCATTTAATGTCAAAGTCTG
>NZ_JBTCHQ010000047.1:0-420 GCF_054254355.1 Ancylomarina sp. YFZ004 | reverse complement strand
TTATAGAATAAGTACCAGCAAGTGCGGCAGCATCTAGGTTCAAACTTGAACCTGTGCCTAATCCTGTTGTTCCTCTTTTCCACTCGTAAGATAAAGGTTCTGTTCCTGCAGTTACATTAGCATTAAAACTCTTACCTGCTCCTATACATAAAGTTTCACTAGAAATATCAGCAAAAAGAACTTTCTGATAAACTTTTACTTGAGCAACACTTGAAAGTTCTGATCCATTGATTAAAGCTCTAAACTTCCAACCATCCATACTATATGTAGATGGATCGATTGTCAACACATTTGATACATCTCCAGCAGAAAATGTCGCCATTGTTATATCATCATGTAAACTGATTGCTTGATAACCTGAACCATCATCATACTGCCAATCACAGGCTGTTACGATATCCTTAAACTTTACCTCAAAAT
>NZ_JBTCHQ010000046.1:0-474 GCF_054254355.1 Ancylomarina sp. YFZ004 | reverse complement strand
GCGAATATTACCGATGATGAAAGCGTATCAGCAGCCTTGAGTGTCAGTAATCAAGGTAATGAAGATGCCCCAACGGATATTGTTTATACGGTAACTTTAAGCAGCCCAAACAATACAGGATCACCAATTACTTTCGATATTGATGATGCAGGTACAGGTACAGCCAGCAGTGGTGTCGATTATACTGCCATCGCATCAGGTGCAACAATTACTGTTGCCAACGGATCTTCTACAGGAACATTCACCGTGGCAGTCATCGACGATGGCCTATTGGAAACTACCGAAACCGTCATTGCAACAATCAGTAACTCAAGCAATGGTGATGTCAGCATTAGCACTGCCAGTGCAGCGGCAAGCATTACCGATGATGAAAGCGTATCAGCAGCCTTGAGTGTCAGCACTCAAGGTAATGAAGATGCCCCAACGGATATTGTTTATACGGTAACTTTAAGCAGCCCAAACAATACAGGATCA
>NZ_JBTCHQ010000045.1:0-518 GCF_054254355.1 Ancylomarina sp. YFZ004 | reverse complement strand
ATAGTATCCTGCATTGGCTGATGATAGAGCATCAAAATGTAGAAGCTCATCCGAGGATAAATTCGGTACTGTTATTAATCCTCCTAGTCCATCAATCTTAGACCAATTGTATTCTAAATTAAGTCCCGAACCATTTACTTGTAAGTCTAAAGATTCGCCTTCACAAAGTGAATGTGAAGTTGGAGACACAGCTGCTAAACTAATAGCATCTAGAACAGTTATAGAAATTGATGATGTTTTAGATGTACAATAATCTTTTACAACAACTTTGTAGATGCCACTTTCCAATGGCGTTACATTTGTTATATTATATGTCTCATTTGAACCTATTGAATTCCCATCCTGCGTCCAAGTGTAAGTAACAGGTAGAACTGGTCCACTTGTTGGTATTGCACTTAAGTCAATTTCAGCACCAATACAAAGAGGACTAGCATTTGCTAAATCTGGTAATACTAAATCGGGATGACGAGAAATATCAAAGTTTTTTGTTAGAGTTGGACAAAGAGCATTTGTTACAT
>NZ_JBTCHQ010000044.1:0-524 GCF_054254355.1 Ancylomarina sp. YFZ004 | reverse complement strand
CAGGGTGAAGTTTGGGTTTCTGATATTACATATGTACGAACACATGAAGGTTGGCTATATTTGACTGTTATAATAGATTTGGCAGACAGAAAAGTGATAGGTTGGTCTACAAGTAAAACAATGAAAGCTGCTGATACAATCATGCCTTCGTGGAAGATGGCAATCCTAAACAGGCCTATAACTGGTCGTTTGATCTTCCATTCCGATCAGGGCGTTCAATATGCATGTAATGAGTTTAGAGAGACTCTTAAGAAAGATAAACGTGTTATACAAAGTATGAGTAGAAAAGGGAATTGCTGGGACAATGCTTGCGCAGAGAGTTTCTTTAAGAGTATCAAAACCGAATGGATATACCGTTTCAAATATAATACATTTAAAAGCGCGGCATTATCTATTTTTGAGTACATAGCAACATGGTATAATACATGTAGAAGGCATTCTTCTTTAAATTATTTATCACCCTTGGAGTATGGAAGGCTATTAAATAATCAAAAGAAGGCAGCATGACTTAACTTACTGTCCAC
>NZ_JBTCHQ010000043.1:0-657 GCF_054254355.1 Ancylomarina sp. YFZ004 | reverse complement strand
CCGTTAGAGAGCATAGTAAAGCAAACATGAATAAACAAGTCAAAAAGAAACTCAGAATAATTTTGATCATTTTTATTATATCAATGATCCCATTAGGTGTGTTTTTAAAAATGAGTTACGGAATCTATTTAAACGACCGAGCTTTGAAAAAATATTATGGAGCTCATTTGGGTAAGACTGAAATTGAAGCTGCACAAGAGTCAATTAAGGATTTTGAAAGTGCCAAGAAATACTATAGAACGAATTACTTGATTTACTATAATCAAGCAAAAATCTATGCTCAGATAAATCAATATGACAAAGCGATTGAGACTATTGAGGATTTAATAGAAATTGATTCTAAAAAGATAAAAGCACATGCTATAGCAGGTATGCTTAATGAATTAAACGGAAATAATGAAGAAGCAAAGAAGTATTACATTAAATATAGAATTCTCAGAATAGAAAAATACCCAATTGAAAAGTTGAATGATCAAGAACTTAAAGGATTAAGAATAGAAGAAGCAATGGATTATTTTTTCCTGCAAGACACATTATCATTTAGATTGAAAACAGATGAGTTGAAAAAGCTATATCCAAATGACGATTATGTAATTGGAATGTATGAACAATTCGAAAAAGTCGATAGGTTAGATTGTTTAAGAAAGATGGTTTTAT
>NZ_JBTCHQ010000042.1:0-681 GCF_054254355.1 Ancylomarina sp. YFZ004 | reverse complement strand
TTGTTTCAAACTCTCCTAATGAACATAATTTAGTATCAATTCGCGAATATCCCCGCAGATCATGCTAATAATCGCAGATACGCTTCACCCATATCCTATATATTAATAAGAATACAAATATTGCAGGACCGATTAACTGCAGAACTTCCTGCCAGGCAACAATTCCTTAAGATTGGTAAGCCAAATGTCCCTTAGACTTTATCCAGCTGTGATCTCAAGTCAATGACTATCTTAATTACTGATGACTCATTGTTAATTATTAACTGATATTCCAGTTCATTCTAGTCTTCTTATTGTTTTCACCTTAACAGCACAACTCATTTTTTAGATACTCATCCCTTATCTGGAATTTTAAACCTAGGGAAAATGCCCTTGTTTAGAAAAAAAAGTAAGGCTTGAAATAGTCAGATTTACTTTTTCTGAATCTAAAAGATGAACGACTAAGAGGGGTTTCAAAAGAAATTTAATTTTTATTTGCTGCAAGCCTGGTAAGAGAAATAAATGCAGCCTGTCATTAATTGAGCTTTGCCCCTGACCACCCCCTTGATATACCTCAGTTTTGAGCTCTGAAAAGCTCGAATAAAATCTTTTTTTGAGATAATATTTACTGGTTGTCAGTCTCTTAAGATTAAACTCAAATAAACTTTAGAAAAGCGTTAGGATTGCTGGAATAAAAAAGTC
>NZ_JBTCHQ010000041.1:0-691 GCF_054254355.1 Ancylomarina sp. YFZ004 | reverse complement strand
CTTTGTCAGCCTGCCGTGAGGCGTGTCACAGTTTCTTCAACAAAGCGAAAGCAAGGATCAGGCTGACTTGATTCTTTTGTTTACTTTTCTCATCTAAGGAGAAAAGTAAAAGCCCAGCGGCTCTAGCGAAAGATTTAAAATAGAATCCAAAATATATGCTTAATTAGAACGATTCCTGAACCAGACCCAGAAAATGAATGTGATCCGAAACATCTGCTATAATCAGCAGGAGGAACAATTCCTAAATCGTAATTCGTAATTACTTTCCAGATTTTATTGCATAAAAAAGCGTCTTGCTTCGTTAGAAACAAGACGCTTAAAAGTTGGCATCGACCTATTATTCACTTATTATACTTTCTGTGTTCATGATCTCACTGCGTTCGGTACTCCCACCTTTCGGCAGTGCCATTCCTAATCATTCGGGACTAATGCCCCGAAACCTAGGATAACATCTCTGTTCCCTGAAATTATGAAGGAAGAGGTGGAACCCCATTACTTGTCGTATTTTATTTAAGTAGAAATCAAAAAAGTTTATATTTAATCAGATAATATCGAATTAAACTCATTTATAAATTTTTAAACACTTCTATATATAGGATATGGGTGAAGCGTATCTGCGATTATTAGCCTGATCTGGAGGAATATTCAAGACTCGAAGCCATGTTATGTTCATCACCAGAGTTTATTGCAT
>NZ_JBTCHQ010000040.1:0-699 GCF_054254355.1 Ancylomarina sp. YFZ004 | reverse complement strand
TGTGTTAGCATCGACATCACTTGAAGCACTTGCATCCAATGTTACAACATCACCTTCGTTTACTGTTTGCGCATCACCTGCGTCAGCAACGGGTTTAACGTTTACATTCTTCACTGTAATAACAACTGTTGATGTTGATGTCAAATCACCATCACTAACTGTTAATTCAAAAGTATAAGCTTTATCTGCATCTACTGTTGGCGCTGTAAAACTTGGGTTTACTGTTTCTGATCCTGTTAAAACAAGATTTTCTACAGATGTCCATGCATATGTCAATGTTGTGTTAGCATCAACATCACTAGAAGCGCTTGCATCCAATGTTACCACGTCACCTTCGTTTACTGTTTGCGCATCACCTGCGTCAGCAACTGGAACAACATTTACATTCTTAACTGTAATAACAACTGTTGATGTTGATGTCAAATCACCATCACTAACTGTTAATTCAAAAGTATAAGCTTTATCTGCATCTACTGCTGGTGCAGTGAAACTTGGTGCTGAAGTATTTGCACCTGTAAGTGCAACTCCTTCTACAGATGTCCAAGAATAAGTCAATGTTGTATTAGCATCGACATCACTAGAAGCACTTGCATCCAAAGTCACAAGATCGCCTTCGTTTACTGTTTGCGCATCACCTGCATTAGCAACGGGTTTAACGTTTACATTCTTCACTGTAATAACAACTGTTGATGTTGATGT
>NZ_JBTCHQ010000004.1:0-462803 GCF_054254355.1 Ancylomarina sp. YFZ004 | reverse complement strand
CCTGAGTCCAAGGCAAATCATCATCTTTAACAGCTTTAATCCATTTATCTTTCTTAGTATCAAGAGAAACTCCAAGCACCTCAAGACCACTAGGTTTAAATTCTTTATATATTTTTTTAATGTTAGGAGATTCTTGTCTACATCCACAACACCAAGATGACCAAAAATCAATAATTAAGTAGTTGCCTTTAAAATCAGAAGTTGATATCATATTCCCTTTAGGATCTTCTTGTCTTATTAGAGGACAAATTCCACCTATCTGTAAATGCTTTAGAATATTAATTTTATTTTCTAGATATTCTTTAACAACTCCATTAGGTATTTCCTTGAATTTTTTTCCCAAAGCAATAATTTCACGTTCGCTATGTATCCCTGAACAATCGCTTCTATCAATAACGTTTATAAGCGCAAGTGCTCCAGTTAAAGTATTCTTGTTTTTCTCTATAAATCCTTTATAAAACTCTTTCTTCTTACTTATAATAGTATTTAAGTTTTTATAGTTTTTTTCAAAACTTTTTTCATTTCCATTATTTCTTAATCTGCGTGACTCACTCCTTACAAATACCTCTTTTTCAGACATATCCACAACTTGCTTAGTGAACAATTCATAGATTATTTTCTCGTTTTCATACTTATTTATTTCCTCTACAAAAACATTACTTTGAGCCATTGAGTTATAGCACGTTGTTGCAATTAAAACAAATAAAATAGTTAGTGTTTGTTTCATTATGAAATTTACTAATAATAGTGTAAAAGCAAAGTTGAACCAAAGTTCAACTTTGCTTGATAATAATTTATTTTCCTGTAAAAGCCCAGTCTGATTTATAACTCCATCGGGTAGGACACTTCTGAAGTACTTCTCTTACTCTTTTGGCCTGATCATACGTAATAGAATTTTGTCTACTATACTGAGCCATGATGTTATATGTGGTGAATTTAGCACCTGTCACATAGTGTTTTTTGTAAAGAGAATATCCATAATCATATATAGGCGTATCGCCACAAAAATCAGTATCTCCATCAACCATATTAGATACATATTCCTGTATTCTCCAATCCCAATATTCTTTGAAATTCATTTTTAATAGTCCATAATATAGGCCTATCAAATTTGCGAATCCTGTAGAATTACTATCATAATTCTGAGTTATCGCAAATTCCCCTATATTATAAACAATACCAGTATCTACTAGTTCTTCTAAGTCCTCTTCTTCAAGATCTGTTATTGGCCTAGCATCGATACCTGGAATTGCAGTTTCACCTTCTAAGATTACTTTAGGAACTTCGACTTTAAACGATGTTGATCCATTAGATGAATATCTTCCTGCTGCTAGGTCACATATCCAAATATTCAAATACTTATTGTGGTCCCACTTCAAATTTTCTTTGATATATTCTAATGATTCTGTTGGTCTCAATATCTTCGTTGTCTTTATTTTATTAAGACCTTTCACATCTAATACCTTGCCGTGATTATCGTATTCAGCTAACCTAAAGTTGATATGGGCCGAGCCCCCATTTGGATTGGTTGTTCGTTTTTTATTAAAAACATTGTTCAAGATATCCAATTTCTCCTGAAGAAAATCTTCTGTGACCTTCATTTCAACTATTGAATTTGAAGGGCCACTTAGTACGTGAAAAATAATAGGAATAGTTAACTCATCGTAATTTGTAGGTTCAACTTGTCGAACTTTTACAGCAATGTGTTCCGATTCTATTTCATTTATTTTAGCAAAAAATTCTACTTCATCAAGATTAGTATCAGTCGTTTTAAATTTATCACCTTTGAAAAGTTCACCATTCCCCTTAAAGATCTTAATTAGATTTGATGGGTATTGATCTCTAGGGATCACGAAAGTATCAACTCTTACTGTATCTTTATAAATTTCAGTACCGTCAATCATTTCAGTATAAAGATCTGAAACTGATTTTACACCATAGGCAATAGTTGTAAGTTCAATAACCCCTTCGCCATTAGGTATAATTTTATCACTTGATGCACAGATCTTGATAAATTCAATTTCATTTTCTTGAGCAAAATTCTCCATCTTTTCATAAGGATCTGGAGTACAGGAAAATGCTATGAAAATCAAGACTAAAAATTGTAATATTTTCATCTTTAAAAATTTTAATTCGTTAATAATTATTTACCAACCTGGATTTTGATCTATATTACCATTGACACCTAATTCTGTCTTAAGTGGGATAGGAAAAGCGAAATGATAATCATCATCATTTAATGAATATTCTACTTCGCGTTTGCCATCCTTATCATCTTCGTCAAGGTCCATAATCGCTTTTCTAGTAAATCCTTTATTGAAACGTTTAAGATCTGTCCATCGTCTCCCAAACTCGAAGCAAAATTCTTTTCTTCTTTCGTTTAATATCTCACCTAGTACGTCGCCACCTTCATAAGTAGTGTAATCAGGTATTCTAGATTGTTTAAAAGTATTTAGATAGTTTTCAGCGAGTTCATTTTCCCCTGCTCTAGCGTAAGCTTCAGCAGCAATTAAATGTAAGTCTGCAACTCTCCAGAACTGAACTTTATTCGATACAGTCCAGTTAGGTTTCCATTTTGTGACTTTCATATCTTCATCAAAATATGCTTCTCTACGAATATCGTTCTCATCGTAAAGACTTACTAAATCATCACTAGCTGGAAGATAATGATCCGAACTACCTCCCCAAAATGCATATAGATTATTTTTATTTGGAGCTGCATTAGATAATATCACAAGACAACTTGGGTTATTTATATTCACACCTACACTATTGCCACATTTAAATAGATCCTCCAACTTGGATGCGGTATCATTCAACTGTTTCCCTTCTATGGCCTCGCAAGCATTTTTAGCAGCGTTATCCCAATCTGTTGCTTCTTTAGCAGCGGATTCAGCCTTAAACCAATAAATTTGAGCGAATAATGCAGCTAATGTATTTCTAGAGTAAAAAACATTAAAATCTCTAGGTTCAAAATCCAAATCTTGAACAGATTTTAATTCTGAAATTAAAAATTCATACACTTCCTCTTGAGTATTTCTTGCAGTAGGATTAAGGCCGTTAGGATCAGTATTAATTGGAATACCATACTCAGCGTTGCTATAGGGAGCAAAATTCTTCATAATATTGAAAAACATCAATGTCCTCAACATTTTAGATTCACAAAATGTCTCTTTATATTTATCTGAAGTTCTATCTGAATTTTTATTAAGTGCATCAATCACAATATTAAAAAATCCGATATTACTGTAAAATGAACTCCACAAACCGTCTGTATAGTCAATATTTTCCCATTTTGAACAACTATAGTATTCTTCACCGTAGTAACGCATACAATAATTAATATGCTCTGGGAGCTTATCCATTTTAAAGTTATCAGCATAAAGTGATAAATTAACAGTGACTGCTGGTGTATAAGGAAATTTGATTGTTCTACCATCAACTTTCACACCCTGATCAGTCCACGAACCAACACGCTCAATACCATAGAGATAAGACTCCATTAAATTATGAACGTCTTTTGTAGTCTTTAAAACAACAATATTTTTAGGTTTTACATCTAGATAATCAGTGCATCCCGATAGTAATACTATCATTAATGCACAAATATAAATTGCTATATCTTTCATATTAGATTCCGATATTTAAGTTAAACGAATAACGTCTTGAGTTAGGATATCCAAAAGCTCCCATTGTCTCAGGATCAACTCCCTTGTATTTTGACCAAGTATAAATATTACTTGCACTGACTCCAAGTGTTAGTCTTGTAAGTTTTAATTTTGAACAAAGTTTACTAGTTAGATTATAGGTAAGACTTGCATTTGAAAATTTCAAGAAATCTCCATCTTCAAGTTCAGAATCAAAGAAGTATTTGTTGTAAGCATCTTTTTGATCTGTAGTTAAAACAGGAATATTAGTAACATCTCCGTTCTTTCTCCATCTGTAATACTCATTTACTGAAGTATTAGTTTTTGATGAATACAATGGATTCGATGTACTAGATCTGAAAGATCTAATTTTATGACCTCCCATATAAGTGAAGTTCGCATTTAAATTGAATCTTTTATACGATAGACTAGTTCCAAATCCTCCTGAGAATGTAGGGTATGAATTGCCCAAATAAGCAACGGCATCTTTAGTAAATTCAGTGTTCATATCAATTACATAGCTGCCATCTTCACGTTTATGCCCCATCTGATTACCTTCACTATCTTTTTTGTCTATGTAGGCCATCATATGACCAGTCTCAGTGTTTACTCCAGCAAATTTGTAACCATACCATGATTGAGTTGGTCTGTTCTTTATGAAGTAACCTTTGGTCAAATCTGCTCTTCTTTCAATCGCAGGAAGATCTTCTAAAGATTTATAATAGGTATCAATAATTCTATTCTTATTGAACGTTATATTGAAGTTAGTATTCCATCTAAAATCTTCAGTATCTATATTCTTAGTGTTTATAGAAAATTCTAATCCCTGATTTTTCAAACTTGCAACATTAGCCTTAACAGTTGCTCTACCATTAGACATAGGAAGCTGCTTGGTATCTAATAAATCTTTCGTAACATTATTGTAGTAGTTAACCGTCGCGTTAATTCTATTTTTGAACACTGATACATCAAGACCTAAACTTCTATCTGTTTTCTTTTGCCACTTAATAGAAGGATTAGCAGAATACACACCATAAGGCAATACTTCACCATTTGACTTTCTTGACGACGAAGCATAACTTAAAGTAGCAAATGGTTTCGCATTGTAATCGATACTACCTGTATAACCAAAAGAACCTCTAAAAGATAGAATATCTAACCACCAAATATCCTCCATGAATTTCTCTTTTGCCATGTTATACTTCAAACTTGTATTCCATAAAGGAGTGAATCTATTATCTGTTCCAATAATATCTACACCATCCATACGGCCACTAGTACTGAATACATATTTGTCTTTATATGAATATGTTGCTGTAGCAAATACTGAAGCTGTCTTATGCTCTGAAGAGTTTATTGTATTCAAAGCATTAACGTCCAATTTCTCACCCTTAAGATCTTGTAATTCCGGAAATCCTATTAGATCATAATTAGGATCATACTCAGGACTCAAGGCAGAAAAACTCTCTGTATTTCTTGATGAAATTTCCTGACCACCCATTATATTAATGAAATGATCTTTTTTGATGTATGTGTTATATGAAATTGAGTTTCTTAGAGTATAACTCAAATGTCTAGATGAAGAATTCCTCAATGATCCATTATTCATATCATCTGGAATTTCACCGCCTTGATATACCGATTTAATCCAACTGTTTCTCTCAGAAGTATAAGAACCAGGCTCGTAAACTTTTTTTGAAGTTGTATTTGAAGAACTAAAAGATGCTTGAGTCGCAAACATCAAACCTTTTAATAATTCATATTCAATCTTCAAATTTAATCCCGATGTCAAGTAATTACTCTTTATAGTGTTATTATTGATATCTTCTAAAATGTTTAAATCATATACATACCCAACGTTCTTTTTACTCAATCTAGACTCATACGATCTATCATAAGCAATTTCACCGTTTTCATCACGAAGTCTTTCATATGGATTCGCAAAAGTCGCGTAATGTAAAGGATTTACAGAAGATGCTGTTGTTCTATCTTCTTTGTAATTACTATTAACATCAAAATTAACTCTCAATTTATCTGTGAAGTTATGAGTCAATTTTAAAGTGACACCGTAATTAGAGTATTTATTATTCTGAACAATACCTGTTTCATTTTGGTAATTTAAAGACGAATAAAATTGTGTCTTGTCACTACCTCCTTGTAAACTAAACGAGTGATTCTGTGAATAAGAAGTACGAAATATCTCATCATACCAATTAGTTTTGGTATTTCTTAAAGTTTCTAGTTCTCTTGAAGCTTCATCATAACTTAACGATCCAGCTGCTCTGTGCTTCAAAATTCTAAAAACTCTACCATCAAGATTCATATGAGAAAAATCATTATAGATAGATTCTTCATATCTCATTTTCTGCTCCGTATTCATCATTTGAAGATTATTCTTCGGAGCTGAATTAATTGAGTATGAAGATCTATAGTTTAAATATGATTTCCCTGAAGTACCTCTTTTAGTAGTAACTACAATTACACCATTTGCTGCTCTTGATCCATAAATAGCCGATGCAGCTGCATCTTTTAAAACAGTAATAGATTCTATATCATCAACAGATATATTACCAATACCATTACTCAAAACTGATGATGTAAAACCGCTTCCTCCTACACCAACTTTAGGAGCTTCACCTTGCAATGGCATTCCATCTACAATCCAAATAGGTTCTGCATCTCCAGTTAAAGTATTCACACCTCTAATTCGAATCTGTGCTGCTGCTCCAGGACGACCACTTGTGCTAATCATTGACACACCAGCCATCTGTCCTTTCATAGTTTCAGCTACTGTTGTAAATCCTTTGTTCGCTATTTTTGCTGCACTTACGGACTCAACAGATCCTGTCATTCGAGTTTTCTTTATTTTTTGATAACCCGTAACCACGATTTCATCCATCTGTTCTGAATCAGCAGTTAGTGTAACATCTAAAACTGATTGTCCATTGTAAGCAATTTCTTGAGATTTCATTCCTACAAACGAATATAACAATACTGTCTTGTCACCATCTAATTCAATAGTATAATTACCATTAATATCTGTAGCAACACCAATTATTGTTCCTTTCACTACAACTGACACACCAGGTAGGGTATTCCCATCTTTATCAGTGACAGTACCTTTTAATTCTTTTTTCTCTTGCTTTATTTCTTCCTTTACTTTTACAGGTGCTTTTTTAGTAAACACGACGAAATCTTCAATAATCTCGTATGTAAAAGAAGCTTGCTTGCAAATTTCCTCTAGAGTTTCTTCCAAACTCGCATTTTGCATATCCAAGTCTACAAGAATGGAATCATCCATATATTTTTCATTGTACATGAAATAGGTTCCGGTTTGCTCTTTCAAATTATCCAAAACAGATTTGAGCGAAGCTTGTCCTGTACGAATACTTACCTGCTGCCCTAATAGCACAGATGCTGATAGTTGCAGACTAAATGCAAAAAATAAAATCAAACTTAGCTTCATAATAAGCAATGTTTTTCTAATGGCTGGTGTTAACAACCGCCATCTTAGGTTTTTTTTCATAACTTTAGGGTCTAGATTTATACTACCATTGATCTTGTTATTCAATGGTTTGTTATTAAACTGAACAGGGAATGTGTCCGCATTTCCTGTTTTTTTTATTTGCTAGTGTCCGCTAACAAATTTCCATTTAATCAGTAGGTCTCCCTACAATAATTTTATCATCCTTAATCGCAAACTTCACATTTGCCATTTTCTCTATCATATCTAAGGCAAAGCCTACAGATTTCTCTCTCTTTGCAGCTCCAGTGAATCTTAAATCTCGGTACTGCTTTTCTGTAAAAAAGAATTCTACATCGTACCAACGGCTCAATTGGTGGCATATCTCCTCAAGAGAATTATTTTTAAACTCGAATACACCATTCACCCATGAGGTATACAGTTCTGTATCTACTTTTCGAACTTCAAATTCTTTCTCTCCTTTTTTCACTACAGCCTGATAGCCTGGCTTCAAAAGCTCTTTACTTCCCAAGTTTCTAACCTGTACACTACCTTCAACCAATGTTGTTGCGATATATTCATCATCGGTATATGAGGAAATATTGAATTTTGTTCCTAATACCTTAACCGCAGCATCGCCAGCTTTTACAAAAAATGGCTTACTAGCATTATGAGCCACTTCAAAATAAGCTTCACCTGTCAATTCAACCTGACGTCTATCACCAACAAACTGTACGGGATATTTAAGTGATGATTCTGAGTTCAACCAAACTTTAGTTCCATCAGCAAGGGTCAATGAATATTCTCCTCCACGAGGAACATCGATGCGATTATAGATCAAACGACTCTGCTCCTTACTGCTGCTAGCATATTTCAGTGTATTCGAAGAGTCTTTCTCGATAAGGGTTCCATCCTTTTCAGAAAATAAATTGGCATCTTTCTCTGACAACATCATCTTCTGCCCTCCATCTAGTGTTAAAATGGCTTTCTTTGAGCCCACAGTCGAAACTTCTGCAAAATTGTAATCTTTATTAAAGTCGTAATCGCTCGTAACTTGATAAAGCATAAAATAACTCACTACAAATATGACAGCTACTGCTGCTGCATAAGGCAACCACAAGTGTAACTTTCTTGTCTTAACTTGCTTTGTTGATTTAGTCAATGAGATATTTATTTTTGCCCAGGCTTCATCTGAACTCATATGGTTCAGATGGCTGATTGCTCCACTCTCTCTTAAAAGGGCTAGGTAGTTGGCAAATTCCTTTGAGTGATCTGAATCAGAATCCAACCATTGGTTCAGTTCATTCAATCCTTCTTGAGAAATTGTTTTCTCACGATAGCTCGCTATTAATTCAATTATATGTTCTTTCGAAAATTTCATTCTTCTATTCATTTACACCTATAATCTCAAAATCTTAAAATGGGTGACAAAAAAAATCAACTATTTTTAAAATTTCTTTATACGATAATGAATTACAGGCAAGAAAAGATTGAAAATTGTAAATGTGAGGGAATAATTGCTTGAAGCTATTAAGGTTTTGTTGTCAATTATCGGTTATTGGTTGTCAGTTGTTGGTTCTCAGTTTTCTGATGGAAGAATCAATCTCTTAACTCTTTGACTTTTTTTGACCTTTTGACTTTTTGACTTTTTAACCTTCCTTAAGGTAACATGATCATGATAAGAATATCCATAGAAATACGAAGTTGTTTTAGAGCTCTCGAATAATGAGTCTTAACTGTGTTAACTGAGATATTCAATTCCTCAGCGACTTCAGCATATTTAAGTTTTTCAAATATTATTGCTTCAAAAACCTTTTTAGATTGAAGTGGCAAAAGCTCTATCTCCTTGTACAATCTTTCTTTACGTGCCTCAAGTTCTTGAGATTCAAATTTTTCCTCGATAATTTTATAAGATAGATTCTCAATTTCTTCAAATCGATATCTGTTGTCTTTTTTAATCTGCTTTAAAGAATTGTTTTTTACGGTTGTAAAAAGGTATGCTTTTAAAGAGCCTGTGAAATTCTTGAATCTATCATTCTCCCAAATATTAATAAAAACCTCCTGAACCAAATCTTCTGCTTTTTCGAAAGAATCGAAATATTTATAGGCAAATACACAAAGTGGAGAGTAGTAAGAATCAAACAAAAGGCGGAGTCCTGATTCATCCTTATTCTGTAATCTAGTTAAGATATTTTGTTCTTGATTCTCCATATGTCGGCCGTAAAAGTAAGAAAGCTAATTTAATATCCAAATAGTTTAATCGTTCGCAAATACTATATCTTGATTTACAAAATCTTAGAATAAACCTAAAATAATTATCATTTCATTAATTCTTACCAAATTCAATATACAAAAAAATCTTGCAAACACTTGAATTTGCTTATGACCTTATTGGGCTTGACCTTAGTCCTATTCTACATTTTGTGACAAAAAAAGTAGATATTCCAAAACAAAACTTATAAGCAGATTAAAATTTAGGCAACAATCTTTTTGCTAGTAAAGTGTTCATAACGATATTTGCATAGGCTTTCACATAATTCGAGGCTCTAAACACACTAAACAAATAAAATGAATATAAAAGGAATCGTATTCGATTTAGACGGTACACTTGCCGATTCAATTGAGGATATTGCAGAATCAATGAATCAGGTTTTAGTAGAACAAAACTTAGCGACTCACAGTATAGATACTTATAAAACTTTTGTAGGTAATGGCATTCGAAAATTGGTTAACAGATCATTACCTGAGGAATTAAGAACAGATGAACTTTTCACTAAGAATCTGAATAGAATGCTTGAGGTTTATGGTGCCAATTGTATCAACAAGACTAAACTTTACCCAGGTGTAGCCGATCTGTTGGATGAGCTTCAAGAAAAAGGAATTAAGATTGCTGTTTTCTCAAACAAGGCTAACGACCTGACTCAAAAAGTGGTCAAAGTTCTTTTGGCAAAATGGGATGTTTCATTTGTGATTGGTGCTGGTGGTGATGTCGCTAGAAAACCAAATCCTCAAGGGGCTTTAATGGCAGCTGAGAAAATGGGAATCTCAGCAAGTGAACTCATGTTTGTTGGAGATTCTGGTGTTGATATGGAAACAGCAAAAAATGCAAGCATGTTTGGTGTCGGCGTTTTATGGGGATTTCGTGGAGCTGATGAATTGAATGCGAATGGTGCCAAAGCCATTATCAGTGAAGCTTCGGAACTCTTGAATCATCTTTAAAAACACAAAAAGGCAGATAACTCAATCTATGAGAATCTGCCTTTGATTTATTTCTTATCAATAACTACAATACAATGACTTTCCGATTCACGATGGAACCATCGATATCCATTTTCAGAATATAAAGTCCAGCTGGAAATGGTCTTAAATCCAAATCGATAAAGGAATTATATTGCGAAACAAAGCCACTTAAACGTTCTGCCCCACGCGTATCGTAAAGCCACCAATCAATACGATTAAATAAAACGGCATTTAAATCAACTCGGGTTTTCACATTCTTACTCGGGTTGGGATAAATCACAAGTTCAGAATCATAACTCGTATTGATAGTCTTTGTGGTGCTTTTTTCTCCACAAATATTACCTACAGTTAAGTTCACAAGATACTGACCCGAATTCTCATACACATGATTAGGTCTCATAAGTCCTGATTTTTCGCCATCACCAAATTCCCACAAATAAGTCACAGCATTTTTTGATGCATCTCTAAAATCAAAACTTTTTTGCTTAAACAAATACGTAAAATCAGGCTCTGTTTCATCTACAACAACTAAACTAGTGAATTCATTATCACTCACTTCTCCAAGGGTATAAACCAAACTTACAGCTTTAACTCCTGATGTTGAATATTTGACAGTGTGAGGGCCTTTCGTTGTAGCTGTTTCAGGACTAGCATCGGCTCCAAAATCCCATAAATAAGTATCGTAATCCATTCCAAAATTAAAGAACACCTCTACATCTGACTCTACGCAGGCAATATTCTTATCTGTCATAATAGATGGGTTATATCCATCCAAGACGAGAAAACCTGTATTGTCAGGATCTAACCAATATTTAAGTTGATTTTCGTTGGCAGGGTATGTGTCCCAACTGGCAGAAAACTTAGCAAAATAATCATTCACTGAATTGGTACAATTGGCATCTCCACCTGTGAGATCACCAATAAGTCTATGCCGTGAATTGAACAAGGGAGAACCTGATGAGCCACCCTCAGTGGTTCCCAATTCCCAGCTCGATATAAGCCAGTGTGTATTCGTATCAAAAGTATAATCTGAGTCAATATAAGTTTCGGTTCCAGGAGGATTCTGATCCATGGATATTTTCTTCACATCCCCATTAGGATGATGAATACAAACCGTTTGACTAGGTATTGACCCTGAACGATCCCAACCGGCATAATAAGGCTGATAAGTGGAAGGAGGAATCGAGCTCATTTCTAAAAGAGTAAAATCCAAATGATTCGTTGTCGCTCTTAAATTCGATCCAGATATGGATTGGCCCTTGGAACCAGTCGTTCCTTCACAAGTTTCAGCTTCGTAATTAAAATAAAAGATGGCTTGTTGGGCAAGTGATTCTTCACTAATGACATGGTGAGCCGTTAGAATATAGGGACGTCCATCTTTCCTGGTATTGTTTATCAAGGTACCCGAAGCAATCCAACCGCCATAGGTAATATGACAAACAGCCCGCTTCTCAACCTGCCAATTTAAGCCTTGCTCACAATTGATGTTCACATTACAGCTACCTGATTCACTTTTTACATATGAACTCTTGGAGTCAAAAATCCTAAAAATATTCTTATAATCATGATAGATTTTTCCTAGTTTGAGCTCAGCTTTAAACTCAGGATTAATGGGCTCAATATATTCAATAATAAGATCATCACCTGCTAAGGGCTCAATTGCAAATCGTCCTGAATTTTTATTATTTTTTTCTGTATAAGCTCCCAATACCCTATCATTAGTATAGTTATAAATAAACAACTTTCCTCCCATAGGCAAACGGAACTTCTCAAATACGACGCTAAGAGAATAAGCTCCCGGTGAAGTAATCGCAAGATTCCACACGCGTTGTCCATTTGATAAAACCGTCCAAGTTCCTGAATTATCGCTTGTCTTATCCACAATGAATTCATGAGCATATTTTGCATGTTTCAATCTTGATCTAGTCTCAAGAGCTCTCTCTGATTTAATATTGAGCATTTTTTCAACTGGCATCAACACCGTTTCAAATTTCATCTGACTTGCTGTCTTTTTAAAATAAGGATAGCCACCATGAGAAATTTGAGCAAATGAGGATAGGCCCGAAAAAAGAAAGAACACAGGGATAAAAAAGCTTATAAGTTTTAAGCGCATAAATATGGATCTTTGTAGATAGAATGGTAAAAATAATATTTTTATGATGATAGTTGAGACCATATAGAAAAAAAAGTCTCACCTAAAGTGAGACTTTTATATTTGACAAGGGATCTTACTCTTGCTTGAATTGCTCTTCACAGTGTCTATCATATTGAATTTCCATCTTAACTTTTTGCTTAGCTTCGTGTAAAGCAAGCATATAAAACAGATCCTGGAGATCAGGAGAAGAAACCCGTTCAGCCAAATCCCAATAAAACATGAAAGTGGCTTTTTCTTTCTCCATTGCCATTATTAAAGCATCATGAAAGTTCGGATCTTCATTGGAATAATCGACATCAGCAATATAATGTTCTGTTTTTAATTCTTTTATTTGATCAAAGGAATTGTGATCAAAGGTTCCACTAATTCGTATGGCTACTAATTTCAGAATATGATTTTGCTTTTCGATGGCAATATCTCTAAACAATTGTTCAACCTTGGGTTTACTCATCTTATCGGCCAAATCGTTATAAAAATCCACCTCACTTTGCTCTTGCTCTACAGCAAAATTCAAAACCTCGTCTATATTGTTATATTTTTCCATAATATGGTTCTAAAATGACATCTATCCAAACCCTAATCACAGCACAAAATCCTAATTGTCAGACAAAACAAACTCGTCATACTCAATTTCCAGCTTTAATTTTTGACGTGCTTCCTGATTAGCCAAACTCAAAAAAGTCTGTTTGCATGTCTTATCAGCAGTACAATCGGCTAATTCCTGATAAAGAATGAATTTCTCCTTTTCTTTATTCATAGCCATTATAAGAGCTTCCTGATAGGATAAACTTTTTTTCGTATAATCAATCTCAGAGAAAGAACCTGCAATTTTCAAATCATGCACGCTCTCAATATCAAGTAAGACTCCAATCTCTTTCATACTTTCCAGCTGGAGCATTCTAGCTGTTTTTTCAAGGGCAATACACCGAAACAATTGTTTGACATTTTTACGTTCCATTGTTTCAGCTAGTTCTGAATAAAATTGAATTTCATCCATTTCACTTTCAATAGCAAAGTCAATGATCTCTTCAAAATTTCTAAAAATTTTCATTGTAAATTAAATTTAAACACATGTATGTTAATTAAATAGAAATTGACTTGAGTTTCAAAATGGTTTGTCTGATTAAAAGTTACGAAATAAAAAATAATTGAACAAGAGCTTTTACATGAGACGTTTATGAACTTTTGTTAATTTTGACATCAATAAACTTAAGGCGTTATTTTAAATTGGTTAAATTTGTGTCTCAAAAAATAAACCTTGACTATGAGTAAAACAAAAGCATGGATACATGCCTTTAGATTAAGAACACTTCCCCTCGCCTTATCCAGTATCCTACTTGGAAGTCTGCTTGCAGCATCGTATCATTCATTCAACACTCGTATTTTTATATTAGCCATTCTCACGACGCTTTTTTTGCAGATTCTCTCAAATTTGGCAAACGATTTGGGCGATTCCATTTCAGGTGCCGATAACGAAAATCGAGTTGGTCCGGAAAGAGCCGTTCAAAGTGGTATCATCAGTAAGTCTGAGATGAAGGGTATGCTCTATGTCTTTATTATTCTATCCTTAATCAGTGGTTCATTATTAATTTATGATGCGGCACAACTCATAAGCTTACAAGAAGCTCTCATAATTTTTGCCATTGGTATTCTAGCAATTCTGGCCGCAATTAATTATACGGTAGGTAAAAATCCATACGGTTATATGGGCTTTGGCGATCTTTTTGTTTTCATCTTTTTTGGCTTGGTTGGTGTCATGGGGAGTTACTTCTTAAACACCGGGAGTTTGCATTGGGATCTACTTCTACCAGCAAGTTCAGTTGGTCTTCTAAGTGCCGGTGTTCTCAATCTGAATAATATGCGCGATATTGAAAACGATGCTCAAACAGGTAAAAGAACCTTAGTCGTTAAAATTGGTTCAAAAGCGGCTAAGAATTACCATCTTATTATTTTAGCATTAGCTATGCTTTTTGCTATTGCTTATAGTATTTTCAATTTTAACACGGCTTTTCAGTTTATATACGTATTGAGTTTTCCTCTGATTTTACGAAATATTTACATTGTATTTATCAATCAGAATCCTCCAGATTTAGATCCCGAATTAAAGAAGTTAGCTCTGTCCTGTTTCTTTTTTAGTCTTACCTTTGGTATAGGTGCTCTTTTATAAAACTTACATCTATTTAATTCATGTTAGTAGCAAAATTTTCTTACTCCCCTTTAGATTTTAAACGGCCAAGTGGTACGTCACGTGGTATTCTCACAAAAAAAGAAGCCTGGTTTGTTCATGTTTGGGACAATAAAAATCCAGAAGTTAAAGGTATCGGTGAATGTTCAATAATAAGAGGATTAAGCCCCGATGACCGAGAAAATTACGAGGACAAAATTCAGGAGGTTTGCGATAATATCAACCAAATTGAAAGCTACCTCAATAATGAGTTGATTGAATGGCCATCCATCTATTTTGGCTTCGAGATGGCTTTAAGGGATCTTGCAAATGGCGGAAAACGTCTTCTCTTTAATTCGGATTTCACCGAAAATGAAGCGAAGATTCCTATTAACGGTTTAGTTTGGATGGGCGATAAAGCCTATATGCAAGAGCAGGTTCAAGAAAAAATTGATACAGGGTTTAATTGCATTAAATTAAAAATTGGAGCCATCAATTTCCAGGAAGAATTGGAAATTATAAAGTCAATTCGAGCAAAATTTAATCCTGACCAAATTGAGATTCGAGTTGATGCCAATGGTGCTTTTCATCCTGATGAAGCGATGGATAAACTAAAGGCTTTAAGCGTATTTGATATTCATTCAATAGAACAACCCATAAAAGCAGGTAATTGGGAAGCTATGGCTAAGCTTTGTAAAGATACACCCCTACCCATTGCACTCGATGAAGAATTAATTGGGATTTATAAGCTTGAAGATAAAATCAAGATGATTAAACGAATCCAGCCTCAATACATTATCTTAAAGCCAAGTTTGGTTGGTGGTTTCAAGGGTAGTCAAGAATGGATAGATATTGCAAAAGCAGAAGGTATTCCTTGGTGGATGACATCTGCATTGGAATCGAATATCGGTTTGAATGCTATTGCACAGTGGGCTTTCACATTAAATAATCCGATGCCACAAGGTTTGGGTACCGGACAACTCTTTACCAACAATATAGAATCTCCTCTAGAAGTATCTATGGGCTATTTAATCTACGATAAATCTAAAAAATGGGCAGTCGATGAAAAGCTTGGAGCTTAATTTCTCTCAACTTAATACGAATCAGCTTATTGCTTTTTGCCAAGACGAGATTAAAACCTCAACTGAGCAATGGCAGAAGGATATCTATGCCTTTATCTTAGAATGGTTAGATGATAATTCGCATGTAGAGGCTAAAACATCTGGCTCAACAGGCAAACCCAAAACGATTCAGCTTGAAAAAGCAAAAATGATCCAGTCTGCAAAAATGACGGGGGAATTCTTCAATTTTAGAAAAGGAGACAAAGCCCTACTCTGTCTCTCCCCTCAATTTATCGCTGGTAAAATGATGATTGTACGAGCTCTTATTTGGCAAATGAACTTAGTATGTGTCAAGCCAGATGGTCATCCACTCTCTGAGCTAAATATGGACATTGATTTTGCCGCAATGATTCCCCTCCAGGTCCAAAACAGCATACATAATATTGATCAAACCAATCGGATTAATACCATCTTGATTGGTGGCGGTGTTGTCGACAAACATTTAGATGATCAACTTCAATATTTAAATACGCATTGTTACTCTAGCTTTGGTATGACAGAAACTCTTTCGCATATAGCCATAAAGAGCTTAAATGGTTCTGACAAATCGAATCGCTACAAAGCACTAGGAGGTATCAGCCTTTCAACTGACGATAGAGACTGTTTAAAAATAACAGCACCAAAACTTCTGGACCAAGCCATTACAACAAACGATATTGTTAATTTAGTTTCGAATAACGAATTTGAGTGGCTTGGAAGATTCGACCATGTTATTAATTCGGGAGGCATAAAATTATTCCCTGAACAAATCGAAGAGCAACTTGCATCATTTATAAATCTCCCTTTTTTTCTAATTGGTATTCCCGATGAACATCTGGGTGAGAAAATGATTCTCCTAATTGAATCAAATCATATTACAGATGAGCAAAAAAAGCAGATTAAGGCTAAAATTGACTCTTATTTAGAAAAATTTCAAGGTCCTCGCAACATTTTCTACATTCCGAAGTTTGAACGCACTTTAACAAACAAGATTCAACGTAAAGCTACTCTCATAAGACTTACAGAAGAAAAATAATTCATAAAAATTGAGCTTAATTCTCAATTCAAAATTTCGCTCTTATTTGTTCCAAATAAATATTAGTCCTTTTTCAAAAAAACACACCACCTAGTTTTATACTAATAATCAACATTTTAGAGCACACCACACTAGTCTCCATATCTACATATGTGATATATAACATATTTGCATAGGTTTATAGTTGCTATTTTGTTGCTGAAATAGATATTAAACTAAACTATCAAATAATATTGACCTATGAAGATGAGATCTAAATTATTAGTTTCAGCCTCCCTTATTTTAGCTGGACTTATGACTAGCCAAACGGCAAGTGCAACAGATGGCTATTTTAGCCTTGCCTATGGAACACAAAACAAAGGTATGGCTGGTGCAGGTATCGCATGGTACAAAAACTCACTAATTAATGGTAACCCTGCTTCTTTAGTGAAACTAGGAAACCAATACCAGTTTGGTGTAAACATGTTTAACCCAAACCGTGAATACACTGTAACAGGTAATCCTTCAGGAATGCCTAACACTTTCGGTCTAGCTCCTGGAACTGTAGAGAGTGATAGTAAAGTATTTTTCATGCCAACCTTTGGTGCTAACTGGCTATTAAACGAGAAAAGCAGTTTCTCTGTAGCTCTTTATGGTAATGGTGGTATGAATACTGATTATGCTCCGCAAGTTAATCCTATGGATGGGAATAAGTATGGTACATTCGGTATGCCTAATGCTAGTACAGGTGTTGATTTGGGACAAATGTTCTTAAACTTAAGCTATGCATACCAAGTAAGCGAAAAACATAGTTTTGGTGTAACGGCGATTGCTGCTTACCAATATTTTGAAGCGAAAGGTATTGCTTCATTAGGAATGATGTCCAGTGATCCAACAAAATTATCAGACAATGGTCACGATAGTGCTTTTGGTATGGGATTTAAATTAGGTTATTTAGGTCAATTAACTGAAAAGTTAAGTGTTGGTGCAAGTTACCAAACCATGGTATATATGAGTGAGTTTGAAGATTACTCTGGTCTTTTCGCTGAGCAAGGTGATTTCGATATCCCTTCAACATGGACTGTTGGTTTAGCTTATCAGGCTAATGAAAACTGGGTATTTGCAGCTGACTTCAAGCGTATAGATTATACTAATATTGCTTCTGTATCTAATAAGATGCATACACCTATGGATCCAGCCTTCTCTCCTCTTGGAACAGATAAAGGTTCTGGTTTTGGCTGGGAAGATATCAACGTATACAAAGTAGGTGCTGAATATTCAGGTATTGATACTTGGACTTTAAGAGCGGGTTACTCACATTGTGATCAACCAATTCAGAAATCAGAAGTGATGTTTAATATTTTAGCTCCTGGTGTTATGCAAGATCATATCACTCTAGGTTGTTCTAAAGTATTAAACGAAAAAGGGAATGCATTACATTTCGCTTTTGTTTACGCTCCTGAGAATTCAGTTAAAGGTGCTAACCCAATGGATTTTGATGCGGCACAAGCTATGCAAGGTAACATGGTACCAAACCAAACTATTGAAATTAAAATGAGTCAGATTGAATTGGAAATTGCTTATTCTTTCTAATCGATATTTTATTTGAGAAGTTAATTCTCAATCCATAAAAAACGCCACATTCACTGTGGCGTTTTTTTTATGATAGAATTCAATCCTTAAAACATCAAGTCGAACTTCAGTTCAAACTTGTCATGAATTGTTTTATCTCCTAAATTATCAAAGAATGAACCTGAACCATACTTAATACCAAACTGAGTACGATCAATAAGCATCAAACCACTCATATGATATGAATCACCATGCTTGTGAGAAGTAACTTCAAACTCCAAAGGCTTAGTAATACCTTTAATACTAATCTCACCTTTTACAAGTAGTTTTCCATCCTTTAAATTCTTACTCTCTTTTATTACAAACTTTGATTCTGGAAATTTTGTCACACCAAAAAAGTCCTCTGATTTTAAATGTTTTTCAAGTTTACCACGGTATTTGTCATTCGTTATATCTGCATTTGTAATGCTGCCCATATTCATAACAAATTCACCTCCTACAATTTCAGTCCCTTTCATCATGAGTTTTCCCGACTTCAACATCACAGTTCCGTTGTGTTGGCCAGTCACCTTTTTACCCGTCCATTCCACCTTGCTTTTGTCAAGATTTAAATCCATTGTTGTTTGAGCACTTACGGTCGTGTTTACGAACAAAGCACTCATTACAAACACCACTCCCAATAATAGTCTTTTCGTTTTCATAGTATATGAATTAATTGATAATATTTTTATTTAAACTAAATCTAAATATACCGATATTCTTAAATATGAAAAAATCATATTTGTTAAGCGCTTGTTAATCTTTAACTAAGCATCATTTTGAATAATGAAAATATAAAAATGAAAAAAACTTCAAAAAAAGCTTGTAATATAAATCTTAGAATGCCTATATTTGCAGGGTCTTTGAGACAAAAACGGACGTGTAGCATAACTGGATAGTGCACCTCGTTACGGCCGAGGAGGTTGGGGGTTCGAATCCCTCCATGTTCACACAAAACTCATCAGGAAACTGGTGAGTTTTTTTTATGCTCAAACTTTAAACCCCTAAAAGGGATGAGAACCCATTTAGGGGTTCGTAATATATTCATGATGAGCGAAGCGAAGAATTAACATGTTCTCGATGAGCAGAGCGAAGAGTCATCCCTCCATGTTCACATAGAAAATGAGAATCTTCCATATTACTTGGGAGATTCTTTTTTTTATACAAGATTTTTGGGATGAGAACCCATTGGGGTTCGTTACGAAGTACTCGACGAGGTACGAGGAGTCATCCCTCCATGTTCACTTTAAGAAGAGATCTTTCATTAATTTGATTGATCTCTTTTTTATTGCATTAGATTTTGGGATGAGAACCCATAGGGGTTCGTTACGAAGTACTCGACGAGGTACGAGGAGTCATGGATCACCAGTAAAAGTTGCGTCTAATTCTATAATTACTCAAATATCTTTGTTAAACACAATAAGAAAAACTCAATATCTACAACTCCTTTCAAAGAGGATCAAGAGAGATTTCTGGGTATAGATGAATAATCTTACTTTGTTGAAATAGGAAAAGTATCACTTTCATCAATTCTTGGGAAATTTGTTTCACAGCAAAATCAGATTCATAATACAAACCATTTTTTTTCTTTATTTACTTTTATTCATATCGTTATTTTAAATTAAGGAATTCATGATTTGTCAATGCCTTGATGAAAAGTAACAAAAATCAATGGCTCCGGCACTCAGTGACCCATCACGGTTCAAAGACTAAACAGACTGAACTCGTTCGTACCTCACTCAGACAGCATTCTGTTTTTAACGCCTTTTTCACCTATGGGGCCCCACTTGCGCTGCCGAGGCCAGATATAAAAATCCGTCTCACAATCTTAATCATATTTTATCAAAAAGTTTTGGGCGGGCTTTGTCAGCCTGCCGTGAGGCGTGTCACAGTTTCTTCAACAAAGCGAAAACAAGGATCAGGCTGACTTGATTTTTTGCTTACTTTTTATCTAAGAAACGAGCGAAGTGAGTTCATGAACACCCGTATTATAATGAGTGAATAAAAAAGTAAGAGCCCAGCGGCTCTAGCGAAAAGTTTAAAATATAATCCAAAATATACCTAGTGCACTTAGACCCAACTTTTGTAAATTATCTTGAGAACCCTAGGTTCGTATACATTAATTAACTATGCTTGAGAATCTTCCTTACTTCATAGAAGATCTCAGAGGCAAATTCATAATGCATAGAAACACGCCTTTAAAATGTGGAAAGAAAACACGATATTTAAGTTCATCAATTTTAAAGTATCAACATAGAACGGCATGACAAATCATAAGCAAAATCTTTATTTCATTGCTCTTATTCCTCATAGGGAACTTAGGGAGCAAGTAGAAGCTTTAAAAGAGGAAATGAGGGAACGTTTTAATGCCAAACATGCCTTAAAATCACCTGCTCACATTACGCTTCAAATGCCCTTTAGAATTCATGAAAATAATGAACCAATCTTAATTGATATCTTACAGAAGACCGTAGCAGGTCAGTATGCATTTGAGCTTAAACTTTCTGGCTTTGACTGTTTTTCACCCAGAGTCATTTTTGTAAAAGTAGTTGATCATGATCCCGTCAAACCTGTTCATGAAAAACTGATAAGTCTTTTAAGTGAGAAAATGGAACTTGGTGAAAAAGTGCTTAGCCCAAAAATCCATCCACATATGACCATTGCTACTAGAGATTTAAGTGTCGAAAATTTCAACTTAGCCTGGAATGAGTTTAAGAATAAAACATTTGAAGGCTTTTTTTTATGCAAGAGCCTATTTCTCTTGAAGCATAATGGGAATTATTGGGATATTCATCGGGAGTTTCTTTTTAACAGCTAAAGTTTTCAATCCTTTACAAGGATCCCACAGGTACACTAGAAAAGAAAGGCGACAAACCTTATATCATCAATCTTACCGATTAAAGATGCAAGGCTTACCGCCAAAATTACAATCTATGTTTGTTGAGTTTAATGCACTTCCAGTTGACCTTTTGAATCAGCCTTTTTAAGATTACGTACGCCTGTTGTACCTCCACCATTTAAAGTCAAATCGATTGGCTTATTTGTTTTCCAGGCACCTCTAGTGAAATCAGGAATCTCAATAGAATTCGATTTATTGGCAATAGACCATTCACTCAATGGTGTAATACAACTCCATGATGCAGCATCGTACACATCCATATCCATTGGTAAGCCATTACGTAAACAATCAATCAAACGCCAGTCCATTACGAAATCCATACCACCATGACCACCAACTTGCTTGGCCATTTCACCAACTCTACGGATAATCTCTGGGGTGTATTTATCTTCCAGTTCTTTAAACTTCGCATCATCAATCACATTATGTCCGAAGGCAATATGCTGCTTAGGCCATTTCTGTGCAAAACACTTGGTTCCACTAAGCATATGAATTCTGGAATAAGGTCTAGGAGAACTGATATCGTGCTGAATCATGATAGTACGTCCCATATTGGTACGAATCATTTGCATATCCATATTTCCTCTCATGTCCCATCCTGCGAATTGCTCAAAGAATGGATCTTTTTTAGCCATTTCTGCAATGCGATTCTTTAACGTGAAATCATCAGACATCATAGACGTCAAGTAATCCATTTTATCGCCACGATTGATATTCATAGCCTGACAAATTGGTCCCAAACCATGAGTTGGATACACATTAGCTTTACGCTTGTTTTCGTGCAAACGCCACATCTTTGTATAGGCGCCATCTGTCATTTTATTATCCTTTGGTTTATTGAAATGCCAATAATCCAGATCATGAATATAAGCACCTTCACCATGTATAAGATCACCAAAAGCGCCTTGTTGAGCCATACTAATCGTTAGCATCTCGAAGAAATCATAACAACAGTTCTCAAGAATAACGCAATGTTTACGAGTACGCTCAGAGGTCTCGACCATTTGCCAGCATTCATCCATCGTCTTAGCTGTTGAAACCTCAACAGCGGCATGACTATCTGCCTCCATAGCCGCAATAGCTACAGGTACGTGCCATTCCCATGGTGTCGCAATATATACAAGATCAACCAAGCCACTTTCACACAAAGCCTTGAATCCTAAATCTCCTCCAACAAATTCTTTAGCCTTTGGTAAACCTGCATCAGAAAGAATCTTCTGTCCACCATCAACAGCAGCCTGTCTAATATCGCAAAGAGCTGTAATTTCAACACCATCGATATAAGTCATACGCTTTACAGCCCCTGAACCACGATCACCGATACCAACGAATCCAACACGAACCGTATCGAGTTTTGGTGCCGCATAGCCACACATATTAAAACTCATAGATGGGTTTCTTGATGCCGCAGCTTTAATATGAGCCAAATTACTTTCATCTTTTGTGCTTGAGCAAGCTGCCAGGGGCGCTGCTGCAAGAACTCCAGCTCCAAGAGCCAAATTACCTAGGAATGATCTTCGGGTGCTTGCCATAATTCTAATAGTTTAATCCTTTAAAATATTTTTATCAGAGCTTAAAAAAAGTAGCCTTCATTCAGTGTATTTTCTATAAAACTGCTGAACTAAAAATTCTACTGTTTAATACCTCTATATTACTAATTTTCTTCTTTATAATTGACTTCAAGTTAAAAGTAGATTTACAACACTCTTACATGCTTTTCAATTACTTCATCAAAGTCCTAACTTGATGCTCAAAGATATCCTCAATCTCTCTAAACATGGGGTAACATTTTTTTCAAAAAGGGTGAAAAAATAAGCAATTAAGTTGAGAAAAACATTTACTCTAAACTAGGAGAACAATACAATCCCCCATTCTAAATAAACCTATAGCAGACTATTAACTCTTTTTAGGGAACAAGATTCCTTATATTTGAATAAATCAAGCTTAAAAAAATGACCAAATATATTATTGTAGGACAAGGCTTAGCAGGTACCCTTCTGGCCTACCAAATGCATAAAAATAAAATTCCATTTAAAATCATTGTCGACCCAACACAAAAATCGGCTTCAGAAGTTGCTGCAGGCCTCATCAACCCTCTTGTCTTTAAACGTCTCACAAAAAGTTGGATAGTAGACAGCTTATTTCCTAAAATGTATGAGACCTACTCGGAGATGGAGAAAATGCTTTCAATAAAATTCATCGAACAAAAAGAGATGATTAAACCTTTAGCTGAACAAGACATTCCCATGTGGCAAAAGAGAATCGATCAAGGCAAAATGAATCATTATATTGATCGAATCGATAAGGATCTAAAACTAGAAGGTTTTAAAGAAATTGAGCATTACGGCGCACTCATGCAGACAGGCTCGTGCAATTTAAGCCTATTGATTCAGGGCATGCGTAATTTCTTTAAACAGCATAATTATCTCATTAAAGATCACCTCAAGATTGAAGATGTTACATTTGAAGATAAGGCTGTCTATTGGAAAGATCTTTCAGCAGAGAAAATCATATTCTGCCGAGGTTATAAAGATGCTAAGAATGCACTCTTCCCTGCTGAAAGCTTTTACCTTACCAAAGGAGAGCTGATAGAAATTGAGGCTAAGGCTTTGTGTGAAGATTTCATCCTAAACAAGAACCTATTCGTCTTACCTACAGGCAAAAATTGTTTTAAAGTTGGAGCAACCTACGAATGGGATACTATTGATGAAGAAACCAGTGAAGAAGGTAAATCAGAACTTCTCACAAAACTAGATAAACTTATTGATACGGATTATACCATTCTGAATCATTGGGCTGGTGTGAGACCGACTGTAAAAGATAGACGACCAATTCTGGGTATTCATCCACAGAACGATAGGTTGGCCATATTCAATGGACTTGGAACCAAGGGTGTTATGCTGGCCCCTTATTTCTCGGAACAAATGCTTGAATTATTAGAAAACCCACAAGCTGAAATCGACGAAGAAGTCAAGCTTGATCGCTTCTTCTAGATAAGGGTAAAGAAAAAGGCTGTTTCAAAGAAAACCCAAATGGATTCACCTTGAAACAGCCTTAAATATGATCTAAAGTAAATGACTACTTCACATCCTCTTCAATCCATTTAGAACGATTCGGATTTTTAGGTGCACTCACTTTCTGACTTGGCTTCTCTTTCAACTCTTTCAAAAGCATTTCCACTGCTTTCTCAATTGAAGGATCCATACCTTTAGCCACCTTATGAGGCTCGTCGTATACTTCTACATCAGGATAAACGCCAACACCTTCGATAATCCATTTCTGATTTTCATCGAAAATACCAAAACGAGGTACGGCGATATAACCACCATCTACCAAGCCAGCATTACCCGACATACCAACAAGTCCACCCCAGGTACGCGTACCAATAAGTTTACCTAATCCTTTCTTTCTGAAATAGTATGGGAATGCATCTCCCCCTGATGAAGAGTAATGATTAATCAACATGGCTTTTGGTCCATCATGAGCAATACCTGGTGTTTGTTGTGGCTCCAAACCTCTACGGTGCCAATACGAAAGCACATTACGATCAAGTAAGTCGGCCATATGATCAGGAATAAATCCACCTCCATTATAACGGTCATCAATAATCAAAGCTTGCTTGTCGTGATAAGCATACATACCTCGGTGCAACTCACGATTCCCTTCTACAGCTGTATTAGGAACATGAATATAACCAATCTTACCATCAGATAATTTGTTCACAATCGCACGACGCTCATTGACCCAGTTCAAATACATTAGCTCATGTTCTGAAGCGATAGGCTTAATGGTATAAGATTTAGCTCCTTCTAAGCTTGGCTTAGAGTTCACCGTAATTTCGATCATTTTACCAACGGTATTCTCCAAGTACAAGTATGGATTAATATCCAGACTCAAGTTATGTCCATTGATACTTAAAAGGTAATCCCCTTCTTTCACTTTCATCCCTTGTTCTGTTAAAGGAGATCTGCGATTAGGGGTCCAGTTTTCACCCTGATAGATTTTAGAGATGATATATTTACCTGCCTTAACATCTGCTTTAAGCTTGGCTCCTAGCAATCCTGTTTCCAATGGCTTCACCTTTTCAAAATCGCCATAGTTCACATAGGCATGACCTGTATTGGTTTCCGAAATAATCTCCCCAAGAATATAATCCAAGTCGGCACGATGACTCACATAAGGCATCAACAGATTGTAGTTGGTTTTAATTTGAGCCCAATCAATCCCATGCATATTGGCCACGTAATAATAATCACGGAAAATTCTCCAACCATCGGTATAGATTTGTTTCCACTCTTTCTTAGGATCGATCTTCATTTCAAGATCATCCAGATTCAGTTTACCAGCGCCTACTTTCTGCCCTGCATTAATATCAATAATCCCAAAGGTAGAACCCGAACGGTACATGATTTTCTTTCCATTACCAGAAAGCATATAATCCGAAATACGATCTAGAATGACCTCATCCTTTTCCTTTACAATATTATAAGAGTGCAATTCTCTTTTCGTAGAATAAAGGATACCACCATCTACAGCAGTTAAGTCACCATAGTTTCCTGATGACATTGGGAATACCGAAATACGATCAGCAATACCATCCAAATCTATCTCAATCTTCAAGTCAGCCTTTGATTCCTCTTTCTTATCTTTATTCGCCTCATCAGCTTTTACCTCTTCAACATCGTTTTTCAAAGCAAATAATTTCGGTCCATTTTCCTTTAAGGAAATCGCATAGATACGAGTTGCTTTATTATACAAATAGTTGAATTCGAAGCTCGAAAAATTCAAATTGAAATTACGATTTGATAAAAAGAAAATGAAATTTCCATCCTTAGAAAAGACAGGTTCCGAGTCGCTAAATGTATCATTAGTCAACTGGAAATTCTTACCATTCTTTAAATTGTAAACCCAAATAGCCGACTGGCTATTGTGACTTTCTTTTGAATAGGTAATCCACTCTGAGTCTGGAGAAAAATTATATTCTGTAATCTCGTTATGACTGGCCGTATCCACCACTTTCACTTTCCCACTTTCAATATCAAGATACTTCAGTTTCAAGCTACGATCAAAAAAGAGTAAATATTTACTGTTGTCAGACCATTTAGAATCGTACATCCAAGCCGATGAGCCAGAGGTTATTTGCTTAGCCTTAGCTCCTTTTTTATTTTCAAGTAAATAGATCTCGTACTCACCTGTTGCATCAGAATAATAAGAAATGTACTTTCCATCTGGTGACCAAGTCGGTGCAGTCTCGCGTACGCCTTGCGTTTGAGTTAAGTTGATACTTGGACCATTTTTAGCAGGAACTGAAAAGATATCACCTCGAGCATCAAACAAAGCACGTTTGCCCGAAGGAGATACAGCAACTCCTTGAACAAAGTCTTTTACATTCTTGTAATAAGGCAGTATATTCGGATTGTCAAAGTGAATATTAACGACAACACGCTCTTCTTCACCTGTTTCAAGGTTCAACTTAAAGAGCTGTCCTCCATTTTCATAAACAAGCTGTCCATTCTCTCCTGAAGGCCACATCACATCAAAAGTCTTGTGATGAGTCATTTGAGTAATGGTTTTAGTCGGAATATCATACTTATAGATATTCAACTTTAAATCGCGATCGGAAGCAAAGTAAATAGCATCCTTATACCAGGAAGGAATCTGATCTGATCCCACAAATTTAGTGATTCGCTCCGATTGATCTTTCTCTAGATCATAAATCCAAAGATCAGCGGCACGCCCACCTTTATAGCGTTTCCAAGTACGGAATTCGCGACTGATTGGAGCATAACACATTTTTTTAGCATCAGGAGAGAAAACGCCCATTCCACCTTCTGTAATCTGCAAGGGCTGCTCTAAACCACCCTTTAAACTCACCTTATAATAGGTTCCATTTCTTTCACCAAAAGGCGTACGGTTCATACGAACTAAAATTGACTGACTATCAGGCGTCCAATCCAGTACCACATTGTCAAATCCTCCACGTGGTGGCATTAGACCAACCGAATTGTAATAGGTCAACTGACGAGGTGTACCTCCAGCGGCTGGCATCACATAAACCTGACGGCTACCTGAATATTCAGCTGAGAAAGCAATCCATTGTCCATCAGGAGAAATTTTTGGAAATAGCTCCATGCCCTTATGAGACGTCAATCGAGTTGCATCTCCCCCTTTTGCATCTACCGACCAAATATCGCCAGCATATACAAAAGCAATTAGATTTTTATTCACATCGGGATATCGCATCAAGCGCGCATCTTTTTGTGCATTCACACTACCAATCATTCCCATTAAAATGAGAAGAAAAGCAGCAAATTTAAGATTCTTTTTTTGCATTATCTTCTGTGTGTTTGTGTTAGAATATAATCTGATTATATATTTACAGTATAAGCCTCAAAGCTACTAAATCATTTATTTTACAAAGAAAGAACTTAATTAAATAATTACAGTTATCAATAGATCGTGAGATATGAGACTTAAGACATGAGACTAATTTACAAACTGCTTATAATCGGGACATTGATAGAAACACCGCAAATTCAAAACAAACACATTATAAAAATTAAAAAAACCGCACCTAACTATTGAGCTTAACAAGGCCCCAACTAAAAGGACAATTCATGCTCAACAGGTACAATAAACAATTCGGAGAATCCCTGATCCAACAGTTTCAACATAAAACGTCTTGCTTCCTTACGCCCATAAAAAGGGCTAAATCGGACTTTATACAAGCCCTTTTCATAATCAACCACTACTTTCTTATTATAAATTGCAGCTAAACGAGATTGTAAAGCCAAAGCATTAGATTGCTTCGCAAAGGCACCTAGCTGAACAGCAAACACACCTCTATTCGTAAGTCTTGATTTATTTATGTCACCATACGCATCATTAAGAACAATAATCGCATCAGAATAGCCCATAGCAAGCAATTGGGGAGTCAATAAGCCGGCTTCCTTTCTGCTTTCAAACCCACCGATTAGAAGCTTAAAGTTATCGTCTTCAAAAACGATCACGGCTGAACAGTCTAAAGCTTCTTTAAGTTTCTTTTGAGTCGCAATAGCACGAGCCTTAGTCTCAAACTCACCCACCTGTATCAAACAAGCTGCTTTTTCTTTGGCATCAGTATTTTTGGTGGCAAGCACATTTTCTTCCTCAAGACTTACAATACTCGAAGATGTATCACGTGCAGGGCTTTGTAGCACCAACTCAAGGCCATCGACATAATCCCCTTCCTGGGTACGTTTAATCGTAAATGGCAAAGCAGCAGGTATCGCCATCAGATCTAATTTTCGTAATTGAGCACTATCAATGCGAGCGGTATACTCACCAGATGGCAATCCCAGATAGCTGAAATAACCATCAAATTCGCTTAGGGTGTAAGCAATACGCTTTGAGTCGCTATTATAAAGGTTGACTATAACACGTCCGATTCCTTTCTGTTTATCACCTTCGCGATGATAAACAGTTCCTGCCACTTCCCCAACAACTGAAACAGGAATCTCAACCCGTTTAAACTGATTAGGCGTGACTTCAACACTTAAAATCTGTTTTTTTATTTTCCAGCCAATATTATCGAAACTGTTGGGATCAATTTTAACTGTATGTTTTTTATAAGGCTCCATATTAGCGGCACGAATAATCGTATCTCTATCCATACTAAGCTGGTAACAGCCCCTAATCCTGAGTTTTAATCCCCAGGCCTTTGGCTCACCTTTATCCTGATGACCATTGCAATTATAATCAAGAAAAGGCAGGAAGATGATGCCTCCCTTACCGACTGTACTGCGCTTACTTGTGCCTAAATAGTTTGTTGAACGATCGTACATGAGACTACCCCGAGCCGACTGAGTAAAACTTGTATTATTACTACTACGACTAGCAGAAACTGAGGTACTCCCAAAAGAAAAATCATAACGCAAGCCAATTTGTGCTGAGCTAGACTGACTTGGAAAATTATAATTATATGAAATATTCAGGTAAGCTTTTTTAAACAAGGTTTTCTGAAGAGTAGTGCTCACGGATACCAACTCGTTCTGAGAATAATTATATTGCAGACGGGGTGAAAAAGTATAAGCAGATGGCAACCTGAAAGCCATTGAAAGATTACTGGAAACATTAAGCTTAGAACCATCATAAAACATGGCATTGGTATTCAAATTCATGTTGACACCCCAAACATATCCTGAAAACATCATATCAGCCCGGGTGCTTTTACCCGAGGGATAAATCATCTGATTTAATGAGAGGCGAGAGTAGATTGAGAAATTCTGAGTTTGGATAGGGAGCGACAGGCTTAGTCTTCGCTCCTCGATCGTATTCGTGTTGATTGCAATCTGATCTTTGACATAGCGCGTATAATCCAAAACCAAATCTAAATTAGAAGCCCCCTGATAACTGAGTCTGCAAACAGAATTTACCCCATGGTTATAGTCACCCGAAAACAATAAACTTGAAGCAATCTTAAGGGATAGATTAACAAAAGGGATACTTACTCCAGAAGCTTGAGTTGACAAATATTCCACACCCCCACCCAAAGTAAAAGAGCGACTGATACCATAATTAAATTTAGCCCTTGTAAACTGGCCCTGCTCACCACCTTCAAGGATTCCAGCTTGTAGGCTGTATTCAAATTCATTTTTTGGAAGAAAATTTAAAGGAATATTAATGTTCTCCTCCTTGGTTCGCTCTTCACCCCAAGGACCATAAAAACGTAGTTTTAATTCGGTATTCCCATACATTAGGGGCACGTCGAAAGAATAAAAGCCTGAAGCATCGGCTTTCACATAATCAACCATTCTATTATTCACATAGAGTTCTACAATCCAATTGGCTTCGGTAAAATCACTCAGTGTATAGGAACCAAAAGATCGACGTTGCGTTGTGGCTGTATTGGTTAAATCCACACCTACTACGGATGAGTAAATTGAAGAAATAGATTGACTGGATATTTTCCCTGCTCTAATCTGCCTCAAAGGCTTAAACTTATTATTAACATAGCGCCATTGATAATACTGATTAGCCAGAGAGAAATCTGAATTTGGGCTATAATTGAGGCTTAAATCGGCTTCACCACCCGCAATCAAAGCTCCCAGAGCCAGATGCAAGTCTTCACTACTCTCACCATTTAGTTCCTGATTGGCAACAATGGACCAATCGGCCGTTCCAAATTTAAATAAGGAGAAGTCTCGCTTAATTATGGTGTCCGGGATAAGCTCACCTTTCAGGTTAGCTCTATTTTTACGCATGGCTTCCGTACGGAGTAGACGAATGACAGGCAGTTCGAGCTCGGTTGTCATTTTTACCGATAGGCTGCGAAAACTAAATCTGCAGTTTAAAGCAAACACCTTCCCGAAATAGTCGATATTCAAATACAAATTGCTTGCGGTTCGAATCAAATCTCCGGGCTGCAGATCAAAGCGTTTTCCCTGGTATTGAATTTGGTAATTTTTGGCATCCACAAGAAAATCCGCCTCTTCATTTATAATAAAACCTTTTACTGACTCAAACTGAGCAGCAGGCGTATTCTTAATCTTGAGGAAATCGAAAACATCAGTAATTGAGAGATAGGCTTGTTGACCTAAAATTGCAGCAGGCATCTCGATGCTACCTATTTCTTGAACATTAAATGTAACTGGGATCTCATCGTACAAAAGTTCTGCCTGACCAAAGACAGTACAAGTGGATAGTATAAAAAAACAAGCGATAAGTATCCTTAAAGCACAAGCCAGCCTAGCTCTTAACATTAAAGAACTGACAAAAAATATTTTAACTGCCATAAAAACTTTGTCTGCTTAATTCTTCTGGAAAACAAAATCTAATTCGCCTATATATGTTCCGGGAGGATTAGCCTTAGAACCCTCAACTATTAAAGATCCACCAACACTAACTTTTATTTCATATATCTTATCTTTCCCATTCCCACTTGTAGACCTACTAATTATAGATAAATCTCCTACCCCAACAGAAATGGAACCATCATTACTTCCTGTCAATTTACTTTTTTTCCCTCTCAAAATACTAATTGGAAGGCTCTTTTTAAAAGGCCTTTTAGCGCTCACCACGAAAACAGCAGGTTGGGGAGCATCACCCTTATTTATTTGTGTGATTCCAGTAGGGTAGTCTGGCTCTCCATCTGGCGAAATACTTACTATTCCCCCATCACCCCATACAGAGAATGTTCCAAAACATATATCCCGTTTTTTTTCAACTACTATTTTTGAGTTTGTGTTTGGATTTATCTTATCATGTCCATCTCCCTTGTTCTTTTGAGCTGATAATGGCAAAGCATTAAAGAGGAAGAATATGCCCAGACAAATAAGACGACACCACCCATTTATTTTAAAACCGATATTCATAATAATCATCTCAAGTATAACTGATTAGTCTAATTGCAAATCTTCTTCACAAAGAATGCCTCCTTTATCGGCTTTTTGCCTGCTGTATACCAAATGTAGTTTCCCTTTGGTATAATCTACACCAGCCCGTGTTTCAAGTTTGAGGCAATAAGTTCTGGAGGCAGTCGGAGAATAAACAGCAAGACCTTTTACAAGCCCAACTTGGCTACGCTTCCCTTCTTGCGAGATATAATCAACTCGAATATCTCCATAAACCGACATATTCCCTGTCCGGTTTAACTTTAGTTTGAGGCTAGGAACTAGATCCTTTCCTTTTTCAAGTTTTAAATCTGAACAGTTCACATGAGCAGTAGATTCTCCTCTGTGGATAATCACTGGAATGGTAATACCAAAAATAGGCTTCACACTCACAGACAGCCCTGTAGCCTTAGCTTGCTTCTCACCAAGTGGTTTTTTTCGAGGCACACTCCTGAAATAAATATGAGAACGGTATTCCCCCGACTGTAATTGACTGGTCTTGGTGAGCTGCATTTTCACTAGCTGAGCCTCGTTGGGAGCAAGAGTCACCCGACGTGGAAAAAAACGAAGGTATGGGCTGGCAAAATTCTGCCCTTGGTCTGGCTCAGTGATATCCTCAAATTGCCCACCTTCCGTCATCCTTATTTGCTTGAAGGAAATATTGTAAGTTGCGGTATCCTTTCCCGTATTGGCCAGGTTCAATTCCTGTATTCTTTTCTTTCCCTCAAAAACCACTCTTCTTGGAGTAATCAGCAGATTGCCTTGTGCCATCACTTTTCCAGAAGAAAAGATAGACAATGCCATGCAGCCAAAAAGAAAAAAAGAAAAAAGCATTGCCTTTTTGAAAGCTATTGCTGTCTGTAAGTATCCTACTACTCTCATAATTATTTTATTGTGGGAACAAGCTAAACTTTATTGTTCTAAAAACTCATCAGGGAAAAACGCGGCACATAGCTGCATTTTCACCTGATGAATGGTTTTACTAGTTATAATGCACTGTTACCGTGAAACCTGTTTCACTTGTATAAGTCCCAGCAGGCTGTGCTGCAGAAACATTCAAAGTAGCCCCAACTTTGAATTCCTGTTTACCAGCTGTTAATTTACCTTCGGCAGGCTTAATGCTACATGTGAAGTCGGTCTGATTAATAGTCATTTCACTTTTTTTATCATCATCTCCAGTAAGAACACAATCAGCGGTTGGCATAGTAATAGTATAAACGTAAGTACCTTCCCCTATTACATTAAAAACAGACGCTTTCACATCACCTATTGTTGCAGGTAATGATACACCACCATTTTCTCCTGTTGTTCGCTCACCTTCAGTTGACAATATAACAGTTCCACCGAGATCTGACTGTACAGCAATATTACCAAATGACATAGCAGTACCAGTAATGCTAAGTGGTGTTACGATAGTTGCACTAGCTTTAACTGTAGCCTTTCTGTTATCAACTGCGTCACCGTCTGCAAAAGAGTTAGCTGCGAATCCAAACATTGCGATTGCAATGGCAGAAATTTTAATTAGATTTTTCATTTTGTTGTTTTTGAATAATTGTTTTTTTGAAAGTTCTTTTTCGCTCCGGAACGAAAAAAACATTACTTAACATTACTAATCTATTTAACGGTAGCTAAGTTAACATATAAAGAGAAATAACCAAACATTAAGATTATTAAAAAAGCTCAAATGTGTTTTTTACACTACTGCCATATGAAAAAATTTCGCACAAATAGCTTGTAAATAGAACGTTATTGATTTATTTGTGAAAATACAACTCAATACTGAGTTAAATATTTCATTCAAATCACTAAAGAATAATTAACATACATAATTTATTTTACATATTTGAATATAAACATAAATAAGTAGTTTTGCATGCTGAAATAAACAAATGTGATATTGGAAGTTGGCAGTGCAATAAAATGAAATTTGCAAGCCATAAACAAGTGTCAGGCTGTTAAAAATTTACGTAAGAGTTATACTTTGCTTCTATTATCAATAGAAAATATGCAAAACCTATGGAGATACAAATCTCCCCAAAGTTAAACATGATGTCTCAAGCGAATGGAAGATGATAGAATTAATCACATCCTTCTGTGAATCCAACGAGGTAATAACTTCATTATAATGGCTATTATTTGCCAACGCCTGGAAATATAGCCCATTCCCTTTCTCCTTTTTATGAGCATAAATATTTGCTTAGCCGCTTTTTCTTTACTCGTTACCCAAAATTGTTCTTTCCCTGCTGACATTTCTGTTTCAACAAAGCCTGGACGTATATCCGTAATATAAATGGGTTTTCCTGATCGGTAGGCTTTTTGTTTTAAGGCTTCTAAATAACTTATTTGATAGGATTTTGCAGCATGATAGGCTGGAGAAACCCTATATCCACGCAATCCAGCAATTGAACTGATAGCCGCAAAATGCCCCTTACCCTGATTTTCGAAAAAACGATAAGACCATTCAGCTATTTCAGTAAAAGCCAATACATTTAATTTATTTGCTTGGTTTTCAACTTCGAAGCCTGGATTATCATTCAAATGACCAATGCCTGCACTAAAAATTAATAAATCCAATCCACCCAGTGAGGCGACTAATTCTGTTATCTTTTCAGAACTACTTTCTTTAGTGCAATCAAAATATCTGAGTTCCAAATGTTCTGGATTATTAAGTCCTAATTTCTCAATGCCATTTGTATGTAAGCCTGTTAAACCAACTTTATAATTGTTACTAATCAATAATTTGACAAGTTCCTTACCAATACCTGATGTTGCACCAATTATAATCGCTTTTTTCATCTAAATTTCAATTAAAACGAGTTGACTTATAAAAATCCTTAGTTCTTATAAAGTTAAAGATTTATAAGGGTGAAAGATATTTTTTTTATCAAGATTATAACTTGATTTAACAAAAATGAGCAAGCAAAGCCACAGGTCTTACTTAATCTACTATTACAGACTCATATGAGATACAATCTTCCAGTCGGTCGATACCCCCTATACTGTTTGTAATCCTTTAGTTGAAAACAATCGTTCTCTTACCATCGACAATAATACGATGCTCTGCTTTATAAAGAAGCGCACGAGCAAGCACTGTCCTTTCTAAATCACGACCTTTTCGAATCAGATCTTTAATGGTATCCTTATGCGTAATTCTCATAATATCTTGCTCTATAATAGGCCCCTCATCAAGTTTTTCAGTCACATAATGGCTGGTAGCGCCTATTATCTTAACACCACGTTCATAGGCCTGTTTGTAAGGATTCCCACCAACAAAGCCAGGCAAAAAAGAATGATGAATATTAATAATCTTATTCCGATATTCCTGAATAAACTCAGGTGTTAGCACTTGCATGTATCTTGCCAGTACAATTAAATCAATATTATTCTCTTTCATCAGAGCAATTTCTCTGGCTTCTTGTTCCTGCTTATTTTCTTTTGTTATTGGAAAAACATGAAAGGGTATCCCATTAGCTTCAGCAAGTTCTTGTAAATCGGGATGATTCGAAATGATAAGTGGAATTTCAACATCATACTCATTCATCTTATAACGCCAAAGAATCTCTTGAAGACAGTGGTCATATTTAGAAACAAATATGGCTAATCGTAGTTTGTTTTCTGAAAATTCAATTCGCCAATGGGCATTAAATTCTTTTCCTATGACATCAAAAGCATCATGCAGTTGTGATGCAGGGATGGAAAAATTTTTCATACTCCAAACGACTCTAATGGAAAAGAATTTCTGATTTTGATTCACATGTTCATCTAAATCGATAATATTCCCACCTCCATTGTAAATAAACTGAGATATTTTAGCAACAATACCATCTTGGTCTGCACAGGTAAAAAGTAATATGGCATTCACATTGTTTTCAGACATAATTCGACTCCTTAATAGGGTTATAGGTTAATAGTTAGACCGTAAACTTAAAGAATTGACCTTTAAAACAAGAATATGTCCATCATATTTAAAATTAAGCATAATCAAGCGACTACTCTACAAACAAAGCTTATATGCTCATTTACTACCTATTATCTTTCTATTATTAAACAAATTACTATACCTTAAGCTTGTAAACAAAAATCACTTATTATGAAAGAACTAGTTCGTTGTCGTCCCTGTGGATACGTAATGGAAAAAGATAAGCTTGGCGATGTTTGTCCAGCCTGCGGATTACCGCATAAGGTATTTGAACCCTACAGAGAAAAAGTTTCTCTAAATCGATTATTCGTACTTAATTTAGATCTTCATCCAATTGCCATACATCTCTCACAAACCTTTATGGCACTAATTCCACTTCTTTTACTCAAGCAGATTGTTTTCCCCAACTTCTACCATGAAGAATCCGCTATTGTCATTCATTTTTGCATAGCCCTACTTCCTCTTACTATGCTATTGGCATTTATTACCGGTATAATTGATGGTATAACCCGATTTAAAAGCTTGAAGCCACCCTTGCTTCGAAATAAACTCATCTTTGGTGTGCTTATTATTGGAGTTTCTGTGGCACTTTTCTTTATGAAGAACATAGAAGGTCAGAAAGCAATATTCCTTTTAATTAGCTTAGCAGGTTTAGCATTGGCAGTCATCTTAGGACTAATTGGCAAGCGACTGCTAACCGTTATATTACCGGGGAAATATATATTCAGAAAAGCAAAACCCAAAATAAAGTAAACTATTGACGCATAAATGAGAAGAGGCCTTACAAATTGTAAGGCCTCTTCTCATTTCATGCTTTTTATTCAATTGTTAGTTGACAGCTGCTAAACCAACTACCTCAAGCAATAACATCATAATATTAACTCTGGCATCATTCTTGCATTATGCAACAATACAACATAAGTATTTATTTCAAATTAATCCCAGACTTTAAATCGTACTTCTATCTCAGCTCTAAACCCTAATCTAAATTTCTGAAAAATGAAAAACCTACACTTGTCTTTGTTCCTACTAGGTGTTCTCACATTAACGGCTTGTCAAAAAGATAACAGTGACCCTGCTCCTGAACCATCTGTAGAAGAAATTATAGCAAAACATTATTCTGGTGAAATACCTGTTTATGGAGCCGTTGACGACAACACATATGCAGAATCTCTTTATAACTTATATCGTGCACCTTTTGATGAAACCTACCCTAATCTTCAAGAATTACCCCTATTGGGACAAATTCATGAGGTCATTACAGTAGATGATATTATGGAAAGACTCATCGTATCTGATGATTGGATGGCATCAAATTTTAGGTATGTATTAGAATCAATACCTTCAAGTTTTTTACAACTTTTTAAACCGATTACTGCCATTGTAATAACAAGAGATCTTAAACCTTCCTTTTATTGGCCATCAACGGCAGCTATATATCTTGATCCATATAGGTTCTATATCAATGCCGAAGAGAGAGCTACTATACCAACAAAAAAAGATTACAGAAATGATTATGGGAAAGATTTTCAGTTTGTAATGCCATATACATATTACCGTAAAGGAGAATATCTGTATCCTTCAGAAAGAACCAAAGAAGAAATGCGAAATATCGGTTTTAATTTACTCGCTCATGAGTTGGCACATGCAAATGATTATATTTCAGCAATAAATATAACAGATGTACCTAAAGAGGGATATATTAGGGACTATGAACACTCTTTACTATCTAATAAAATGACGAAAAACTTTCCTTTGCAATCTGAAATACTCAAAGAGGTCGGAAATGTTAGATATCAAGGTAAAGCCATTACTAAAAAATTAAAAAAATTATCACCTGCCGATATCGTTTCTGAATTTATAAATGATTTTTCTAATGACGATTATAATTACTCCACAGATCGTGAAGATTTTGCCATGATTTTTGAAGAATTTGCAATGAAATATTATCTCGATTTCGATAGAGGAGTGGCTGTTACAGAGAAAACCGAATATTTTATTGTGGAATGGGGGCAACTCGGCAGGATTAGAGAAGATCATTTATCTGAAAAAATTAATTACGTGGTATCATCTCTAATTCCTACACTTGATGTAAAGAGCGCTTTAAGCAGTTTTGGTGACCCAATACCGTTTACCAAAGATTTAAATTGGTGGGAAAATATTGACAGAATATTTATCACTCCACATATTAGCTCTAAATATAAAACAATTCGAAAAGCAACTGATGATATGCTTCCTCCAACGGATTAGTTATATTTGATACATTCGCAACTGTTAATAAAAAACAAAGAGGCCTCACAAACATGTGAGGCCTCTTTTCATATCAATCTTTTATTTTCCAAAATCATCAGGAACTTGAATGGCTATTACCTCACCCGTCACACAAATTTCGCCTTTTGAAAGTAAGCAAATATCCACAGTTACTTTCTTCCCTTTTATTTCCTTAATCACACCTCTTATTTCAAGATCACTATCTATAGGTGTCGGTTTTTTGTATGAGACTTGAAGTGATCCTGTCACACAACGAGGTGCATTATATTCTTTCAGTTCAACACCTTTTTCTTTAGCCAAAGCCAAAGCGGCAGAACCTGTCCCATGACAATCAATAAGTGAAGCCAAGAGCCCACCATAAACTGATCCAGGAATTGCCGTATGAAATTCAGCAGGTGTGAATCGACTAAGCGTTTCATTTCCATCCCAAACGGTTTTCAATTGATAACCATGTTCATTCAATCGGCCACAACCATAACATTGGCCAAAATGATCGGGGTAATAATCTTGTATGCCTTTCATAGTTCCAATTTTATCTATTCTATATAATCTGAGAAACAAACATTTAAGATTCGTGAAAAAAGCACCAATCAGTTAAGTCATATTACTCTTCTTCCAAAAACTGAAATTACATTTTAGAGAATTTAATAATCTCGTCAGTGTATTCACTTAATAATAGTGTAAGTGCATTTAAAGAGCCTTCAAGTTCGTTAAGATCCAGGTTTTCAATCTGAAGTGTATCCCTGAAAATTACTTTGGATCCATTTTCATCAAGTACAAGAGCACCGTGTACAATATCCCTGTTCTTAATCAGCAAACTCTTAAAAACATCCATATTATCATGCTTCAATTCGAACAGAAATTGTTCCATAATAAGAAGAGGATCAGCACAGCCGAGAACTAAATTTGAAATACCATTCTCTTCATTATTAATAATAAATATCCCATCATTCTCATTCTCAAACACAATATTACAGCTAAGATCCAACAAGTAGCTTTTAACTTTAAGGAAGTTTTTTTTCATCTAATTATTCATTTATATATGTTTTTACTAAAATACGGCACAGCTCAATTAAATGCAAATTATAAAAAAAAAGCAAGCTCTGCTAAAGAGTAATTGAAATTATTTATTGTTTATGACTCATCCTTCTTAGAATGAAAGAGCTTAAAGACCAGAGGATTGGGCTAACAACACTCGCTAAAACTCCAGAAAACGCAAACTACTAGACTATCAATCTACTAATTAAAAGTATTCAACATGTAGTCATTCTCAAAACAAATGCAATACTTCATTGACAAAATTAAAATAAAATTGGAATAAATGACAATATTATTAGCAATTGTGCGAAATGTTTTATTAATTTGCTAATATAATTAGCAAACAGACTATGCACTTCGGTAAAAACATAAAAAAAATAAGATCAATTAAAAAGCTGAGTCAGGTGGCTTTCGCAGAAATGTTTGGACTTAAACGCTCAAGCATTGGCTCTTACGAAGAAGAGCGCGCTGAGCCCAAGCTTGAAATCATTATTAAAATAGCTAAGTATTTTAACATTTCTGTTGACAGTCTGGTAAATAGAGAAATAACTGTTAATGAACTCTATAACTTCCATTTACCAGACGAGATTATTGACAATAATAAAGGTATTAAAAAGATAAAGGGTAAAAAACAGCTCACAAAAGAGATATCACTTATCTCATCCAATGACATATTGCTAAAAACATTGGAACATGCAACATCTAGGTCTGAATGTCAGATAAACCTACCTGGTTTAAATGATAAACAGATTGCAATTAATGTAGAAAAGAATGTCTTTGGACATTTGCCGAAATATATTGGTTTAAATGACATTATTATTGTTCAAACAGAATTTGAACTGAACAACGAATTAAACGTGCCAGGCAGATTATTTTTTGTAAAGACTAAAAACACACTTGGCATTGGTGAAATAAAACGAATTAAGGAGAACGAGTTCTTGCTTGTTTCATCGGATAAAGCTCCTGTAGCAATAGCTGAAAAAGAACTTGATTATTTATTACCTGTAGTAAAACACATATCCAACAGTCCGGTCATCAATCAGACAGAATCGGAAAGAATAAGAAAGATGGAACTGTTAATAAATGACTTGTACAATCGAATATCAGAATCTGATTAAAATAAACAACACTCTATTAAATTATCAATAAAATGGAAAACAATTTTAACAAAGTAAAAAACTATCTACTGGATCTGGAATACAGTATCATTTCGGAAAACACTAGCGAAGAATTAATCGTCATCGAAAATCAGGATGCAGGCATCTCAAACCTAATTGTGGATTGCGAAGCTCCTATTCTTATAATTGAGCTTCACTTATTTGATTTGCTGAATGGAAATGAAGAGACATTCAGAAGATTTCTTCAAATGAACCGTGAGATTATCCATGGTGCTATTTCAATTGATGAAACGGGCAAAAAAGTGATCTTAAGAGACACTCTACAACTTGAGAATTTGGATTTAAATGAACTTCAAGGAACATTAAATTCGTTTGAGGCTTTCTTAAGTGAGAATGCCAATGAACTCATCTCAATTTCAAAAAACTAATTGTATCAAAATTTTAAAACTAAAATAAAATGGGAATTTTTAACAGATTATTCAAAATAGGACAAGCAGAAGCTCACAGCGTAGTAGATAAATTGGAAGATCCAATAAAGCTTACCGAACAAGGCATTAGAGATTTAAAAAAGAATTTGGATGAAAGCCTTCAAGCTTTTGCAGAAGTTAAAGCCTTAGCCATTCGCTCAAAACGCGAAATCAATGACTATGTAAACCAGTCGCAAAATTACGAGCAAAAAGCCATGCTAATTTTGAAAAAAGCTCAGGATGGCGGACTTGATGCTTCTGAAGCTGACAGACTTGCAGGTGAAGCTCTTTCACGTAAAACTGATTCTGACAGCAATGCTGAAAGAACAAAAGGTGATCTTCAAAAACTGGAAGGTAGTATTAAGCAACTTGACAGCAATATCCAGGGGCTTAAGTCCAAAATTACGCATTACGAAAATGAGCTTAAAACGCTCAAGGCTAGGGCGAAAGTAAGCGAAGCAACTAAGAAAATCAACAAGTCGATGTCGGGAATTGATAGTGGTAGCACAATTTCGATGTTGGAAAAAATGAAAGACAAAGTAGCTCGCGACGAGGAACTTGCTGAAGCTTATGGCGAAATGGCGAACGCAAACAAGTCACTTGACGACGAATTGGATTCAGTTCTTAATGAATCGGATGTGAAATCTTCGAATGCATTGGAAGAAATGAAAAGAAAAATGAATATCAATAAATAAATTATTGAAAGAGCCTGTAAATATTTTTATTGCAGGTTTCTTTCTTTATTTTTGTTATTCATTTAATCATATAATTAACAATTCATAAAGCCATATGGGCATTTTTGATAGATTTAGGAAAAAGAAACCGGAATATGATGCAACTGATATTCGGGTGTATGATTTAAACAAAAACTTTATATTCGATTACGATCTTTCTACCTGGATTGTAAAAGGGGTATATGAATATGACTGGGGTGATAACTATTTCACCAAGGAATTCAAAATTGAGAACGATAAGGAAGCTTTATTCCTTAATATTGATCGCGATGATGAACTTGTTATTACGATAAGCCAGAAAGAACGACTTGTGAATATTGGTGAAGACTTGCCAGACTATATCGTAAAACATGAAACCCCTCCCAGCAAAATTGAATTTCAAGGAAAGACATTCATGATGGAAGAAGAGAACCCAGGTTTTTTTAATGACTGGTCTGAAGACAAAGACAATTGGGTTGAATTCATCTCCTGGGATTATATCGATAAAAGTGGAGAGTTTGTCTTGAGTATAGAACAATGGGGCGAAAGAAAGTTTGATGCCTCTTACGGAAAGATAATTAAGGAATACGAAATATCAAATATATTCCCACATAAACAAGAATAGCCTTATGCAAAACGGAAAAACAATACTTATCCTGGTTGTAGCTTTTATTTTCCTTTATATCACATTTAAAGGATGCGATGACAAGTCGAATCAAAATCAGCAAAGTACGAGCAGAGCACAAAAAGCAAAGTACGAAAAATCACCTGTTGATATCCTGATCAGAGATCTATCTGCCGAGAAAAACTTCTCAGTAATTCTTTTTGATATGGATTATGAAGAAGGCAGCGACAAGTACAAACATCAGTATCAGATTCTGATTGAAAGACCCGATTCTGTCTACACAAAAAAAACAGATTGGATTGCTGTTAGCAATATCTTTTTTGATGCCAATACCGAAAATATGGGGATGGAAATTGCCTCAAAAAAGGATGGTATTGTTAAGAAGGCTGTTGCCCCTGCAGGCTATACAAATTTCGTTGGCAATGAAAAATACGGTCAATGGAAAGAACGTGATGGGAATCGTTTCTGGGAATACTATGGTAAATATGCTTTTATGTCGAGTATGTTTCGCATGACCATGTTCCCTATACGCTATTCGTATTGGAACAATTACCATTCGAATTACTATGGTAGAGGCAGGTCGTATTATGGTCCAAGCTCCAATGGTAGAAACATGTATGGAACAAATAGTAACTATTCAAAAGCCAATACAAAATCGTCATGGAACAGTAAGCCTACTGATTTTAAATCCCGCGTCAGAAGTAAGGTGAGCAAAAGTGCCACAGCTAGTAAAAGTCGTGTAACAAGAAGCACCTCTACAAAACGTACCAGAAGTAGTTCACGATACAGCAAATCAAGTAGCCGCTCTCGTGGTGGAGGATTTGGTAAATAATCTATTAATTATTTAATAAAATTTAAGATGAAAGATTTATTAGAAAACAACATGATTATTGCTATTTCTGAATCAGTCAGTTACGTATTCGGTGCTTTTGTCATGTTTTATATTGGGAAACTCGTTTACGACCTTATTCATAAGAAGATTGATGTTAAATCAGAACTAGTTGAGAAGGATAATTTTGCATTCTCTATAGCACACACGGGTTACCTGATCGGTTTATTGTTTGCCATCGGTAGTTCAATTGTAGGTCCATCTAATGGTATTGTGGCTGATTTTATTGATATGGGGATTTATGGTGGTATATCCATTGTTTTATTAAACCTATCAATTATCATATGCGATAAGGTTATTCTTCGTCGATTTTCCGTTTATAAAGAAATTATTGAGGATCGCAACGAAGGTACAGGAGCTGTAGAAGCTGCTGTTTCAATTGCTTCAGGTTTAATTATATTTGGTGCAGTCTCTGGTGAAAGTACTAGTATTGAGCATGGCATTTTAACTGCTGTCGTTTTCTGGGCAGTAGGTCAGCTAGTATTAATTGCAACTTCAATTATCTATAACCTCACATTATCGTATAATGTATCCGATGAGATTGAAAAGGATAATGTAGCTGTGGGTGTTGCCTTTTCAGGAATACTAATTGCCATTGCCAATTTAGTGCGATTTGCAGTTTCAGGCGATTTTATAAGTTGGAGTGAATCATTTACCAATATCGGTTTTGATTTGGTCATTGGCTTGCTTTTACTTCCAGTTGTTCGCTTTTTAGCAGACAAGGTTTTACTACCTGGTAGAAAGATAACAGATGAACTTGTCAATCAAGAAAAGCCAAATGTGGGCGTTGCCCTTATCGAGGCTTTTGCATACATAGGGGGCTCAGTACTGATCACCTGGTGTATCTAAAACAAAATCAAAACATATAATATAGTCTGAACCTTATTCTTCTTAACAACTAAAGAATAAGGTTCTATTTTCATTATAAGAATAATTTAAGTCGGTCAGAATTCCAATTAGATTATTTTGGGTTTAATGAAATCCTACAAGTATCAAGCCAAATGAATATCAAATCCAATATTTTAAGGATAGCCATTTTTGCCACCGGTTTATCAGGAATTGTGGCAGAATATATTCTGTCAACACTTGCCACCTATTTTTTAGGCGATTCTGTTATGCAATGGACTATGATCATGTCCATCATGCTTTTCGCAATGGGGCTTGGTAGCCGAATCAGCAGGAGTTTTAAAACTAACTTGTTGGAGAAATTTATTTTCATTGAATTTGCACTCTCCTTTCTCGTCTGTTTTTCTTCACTGGCTGCCTATACCATCTCGGCATGGTCCGTTTACACAGGTGTGGCAATTTATGGCTTAAGCATTCTTATTGGTCTCATGATAGGCATGGAAATTCCTCTTGTGATGCGTCTCAATAATGAATTTCAGGTCTTGAGAGTAAATATATCATCAGTTTTAGAAAACGACTATTATGGCAGTCTGATGGGTGGTATCTTTTTTGCTTTTGTAGGTCTCCCCTATCTAGGCTTAACCTATACGCCTATTGTTCTGGGCTTGGTTAATTTTTCAGTAGCCATTGGTTTGCTCTTTGTTCTATGGAAACGAATTGAAGTCAAACTGAAAATTCGCATCACCTCAATCGCCTCAGTTTTATGTGTGGTCTTATTATCTGCTTTTTTTGTGGCACAACCCATTATTAAATATGGAGAGCAAAAAAAGTATAAGGATAAAGTGGTTTATACCGAACAAAGCAAGTATCAAAAAATTGTAATTACTCAATGGAAAAATGATTATTGGTTATTTATTAATGGTAACCAACAGTTAAGTTCTTTTGATGAGGAAATGTATCATGAACCCTTAGTTCATCCTGCATTGAGTTTAACAAAAACACCTCACAACATTCTTATTCTTGGTGGTGGTGATGGATGTGCTGTTCGCGAAATACTCAAATACCCAGAAGTACAAAAAATCACACTGGTCGATTTGGATCCAGCCATGACTAATCTGGGTAAGAATAATGCTATTATGACTAAGATTAATCAAAATGCATTTGATAACGATAAAGTCAGTACAATTAATACGGATGGTTATCATTTTATAGAGAATACTCGTGAAATGTACGATGTGATTATCATCGATTTACCTGATCCTAAAACCATTGAACTGAGCAGACTCTACTCCTATGAATTTTATAGCAAATGCTACAAACATTTAAAAAAATACGGGGTAATCGTCACACAAGCCGGAAGTCCATACTTTGCTTCGAATGCCTATAATTGCATTAACAAAACATTGAAAAAAGCAGGATTTTCAACTACACCTATGCATAATCAAGTCGTCACACTTGGAGAATGGGGATGGGTGCTGGGTGCCAAAAATATATCACCGAAAAATCTAAAAGCTGAACTTCAAAGTCTTAAATTTGACTCAATAGAAACAAAATGGATCAACCACGAAGCCATGAGTTTAATAACCTCCTTCGGAAAAGACTTTTTCAAAAATAAAAGTTCGGAAGTTGAAGTCAATGAAATTCACAATCCGGTATTGTACAAATATTATTTAAATGGGACTTGGGAAATGTATTAAATTCCTGACTGTTTAATGAATCGTAAAACAGATATTTAAATGAAAGAACCAGATAATATAAGAGTGGAAAATAAAGAGGTAAAAGCCGTCGTCTATAATTTTCAGCAATGGATCTCCATTACGGATCCTGACGAATTGAAAAAAGAATTTAACGAGCTTCTTACTTTTTCGGGCTATCACGTTCTTAATTTCATGGAGTATGTTTTCCCAAACGGAGGCTACACATGTCTATGGTTACTGTCCGAAAGCCATTTGGCCATACACACATTCATTAGCGATAAAAAAACCTATATCGAATTAACAGGTTGCAACAAAGAAATGAATGAAAAGTTTAGAAAGGCATTTAAAGAAAAATTTGAAAAAGACATGATTGCTTAATTAGTATCGCAACGGAGCACTGACATCGAATCTCCTAATTGAAAAAAGAAACTCATGCAGAAAAGGATTACGAATATTCTCATATTTATACTGTTTTTATGGCTGGTAAAAGTCATGGATACCTTGTTACCACTTGACTTGGGGCAGTTTGGTATTATTCCACGAACCTTTAGTGGACTTATCGGAATTGGCTTGGCTCCATTGATACATGGCAATTATTATCATTTGATATCGAATACAGTTCCCTTATTCATCCTCCTACTTGTCTTATTTACTTTTTATAACAAGCAGGCATTTGGGGTGATTATAGGATCCGTAATAATTGGCGGTCTTCTGGTCTGGATTTTTGGCAGAAGTGCGTCGCATATAGGAATCAGTGGTTTAATATATAGTCTGGCTGCTTTCCTTATCACAGCAGGCATCCTAAAAAAAGATATTAAGTCACTCCTAATAAGCGTACTAGTTATCGTCTTTTATGGCAGTCTTGTTTGGGGCGTATTCCCCGGACGCTTTGGGATTTCATGGGAAGGACATTTGTTTGGGGCGATCGCTGGAATCCTGATCGCTTTCGCAACATTAAAGAATGGTAAAGCATCAGAAATAGCATAAATTGCAAGTTAAATACAAAACAATAGTTTAAGCAGATGAACTTTAAATTTTCCACAGGCAGATCTTACTGGTTATTCACCGTATTATACCTCATTTTAATCATTGGGCTGGTTCAGGTTGAAAAAGGAGATCCGAATGCCAATATCAAGAGCTTTGCGGATGGCCTGTGGTATTCTGTCGTTACTTTGACCACTGTTGGCTATGGTGATTTCTATCCCGTAACGGCTATAGGTAAAATAATGGGTTTGGTCGTTATTTTCAGCAGCCTGGGTGTACTGGGTTTATTAATTGGTAATTTTACAACTGTTATACAGAATCGTATGGAAAAGAAAAAAAGAGGATTTTTCGGAACGGATTTCACCAACCACTTTGTGATTATCGGCTGGGATGATTTTGCCAAGAATGTAACCGATCAAATTGTAAATGCCCATTCCAAAGTTGCAGTTGTAACAAATAACATGAGTGATTTGGAGCTGGTTAAGGATCTCTATTCTGAGAACCAGGTTTTTGCTCTTCTTGCGGATTATCAAAATACAGAAGCTCTTGCAAAGGTTAATATTACTGAATCCAATTCGGTATTTGTAAACTTTCCTGACGATACAAAATCCCTGATATATCTAATCAATCTTAAAAAGTATCATGATGTTAATACAGTTGTTGCCCTGCAAACATCAGAATTAAAAGAAACCTTTCAATCGGTAGGGGTCAATCATGTCATTTCAAAAAATGATATCACATCAAAGATGGTAGCCAGCTACATTTTTGAGCCTGATGTTGCCGCTTTTACTGAAGATTTGATAGAAACCTCGGTAAATGAGGATGATTTTGACATGAATGAATATAAAGTCACTGTAAGCAATCCATTCCTGAATATGGACTATATGGATGCATTCATAGGCTTAAAAAAAGATTATGATACCGTACTAATAGGCGTCACAAAGATGGTGAACAATCAACGCGTCCTACTAAAAAACCCTTCACAAGGTGTTAAAATAGAATTGAATGACTATATACTGATTATTTCGAGCACCAATTACCAGAAAAGAATAGAGAAAGATTTCGGAATAAAAGAAGGTGTGATCAATTAAGGTGACCCCACTCTCTAATATAAAAAAATAGCGTCTTAATTCAATCCAACAGAGGCTTCAACCGGAGTAAATACTTGAAACTGCTTACGTTTAAACTAATGATTCATCTTTATAAGCTAGGTGAAGTATAAAACTCAGGTGCTTTTCTATGCTTACTTAACTGTTCATATGCATAAGCGTAACGAATAATTTTCTGCTCAGAAAAAGCTTCTGCAAAGAAGGATAAACCGACAGGTAAAGCGTGAATATAACCTGCAGGCACGGTGATATTAGGATAACCTGATACAGCAGCAGGAGCAGAACTTCCTCCGCCAAAATGATCTCCATTTACCAAATCGATATTCCAGGCTGGACCGTTGGTAGGAGCAACTAAGACATCCAGCTTATACTTTTTGAGCGTTGCATCAATTCCCTTTTTCCCTGCTAGCTCTTTACATTTCTTTAATGCACTTATATATGCCTTATCATTCAAGTCCCCTTTCTGCTGTGCCATATGCATGATCTCTTGATCGAACCAAGGCATCTCAAGCTCCTTATTTTCTTGATTAAACTTAATAACATCTTCTAAAGAATTTACTTTTAAACCTTTACATTTAGCTAAATACTTATTCAAACCATCTTTAAATTCATAAAGAAGAACCTCATATTCCTCATCTCCATATCGATTGATATTTTCCAGTTGAACATCTATCAATTCAGCTCCAGCTTCTTTTAAATCCTCAAGCGCTTTCTCCATCACATTATCAACCTCAGTATGGAATCCAAAGAATTCTCTAACGACGCCAATTCTGGCACCTTTAAGTGCATCAGCATGCAGTCCTTCTGCATAATCAATAGGATTATTATTAAGATTCATTGTAATTGAGTCATTCTCATCTTGTCCCAGCATAACTGTTAGTAATATTGCTGCATCCTCTACTGTCTTAGCTATGGGGCCAGCCGTATCCTGTGAATGAGCAATGGGAATGATACCTGTTCGACTCACCAAACCCAGGCTCGGCTTAATCCCAACAACTCCATTTATTCCCGAAGGACAAACAACCGATCCGTCCGTTTCAGTTCCCAAGGCTGCCACACATAAATTAGCTGCAACAGCTACAGCAGAACCTGAGCTCGATCCACAGGGAGAGCGATCTAAAACATAAGGATTATGGGTCTGTCCTCCTCGCCCACTCCAACCACTTGAAGAACGTGTGCTTCGGAAATTGGCCCACTCACTTAAATTCGTTTTCCCCAGTATAATAGCCCCTGCATTTCTTAACTGCTGTACCACAAAAGCGTCTTCTTCAGCAAAATTACCTTCCAAAGCCAGAGAGCCAGCGCATGTCATCATCTTATCAGCGGTATCAATATTATCCTTTAGCATAATAGGTATACCATGAAGAGGACCTCGCACTAGACCTGCCTTTCGTTCTTCATCTAACAAACGGGCTAATTGTAAAGCCTCCTTATTAATCTCTATAACAGAATTAATAGCGGGTCCTTTTTTATCAATATGATCAATTCTATTGAGATAAGCCCCAAGTAATTCTTCAGAGCTTAGTTTACCCGTCTGCATCATCTCCTGCAATTCAAGCAGACTCATTTCATTATAAAGGAATTCAGAAAAGAAGTCTTGAGTGACTAATTTTTCATCAATAGGATTTGCTAGGCATGTATGCAAGCCTAAACCGGAGACCAAACTTGTTCCCAGAGCTGTTAATGAAAGAAAATGTCGACGTTTCATAGGATTTGAAATTTAATAAAAAACAAGTTTTAAAATGAAATACTGAATTAACAATCATATATCTAATGAATCTAATTTTACAAGAAGTCAATAAATATATTAAAATAAGATCGATTTATTGATTTATTTCCATAATCAAATTATGACTAAACTCAATTTCATGAAACGTTTGGAAAGTCATATCGTATAAGATATTAGGGAATTTTACATTCTAAATATTTGGACTTAGAAGCATAGCAACTCCAAAGCATTTAAAGTAAAATAAGGATGAGTCTCAGATTTTAAGTAAATTGCACTTTGTGTTTGTGATTTCATGGCCTAAATAGCTATACAAACACGCCTTAAACTGACAATGATGACACATTATAAAAACTTAACATTTCCTTCAATTTTTTCGGAAACTGTAGCGAAATTTGGATCTTCAAATGCGATGGCTCTTGTTGGTCAAGCACCTATTACATACAATGAACTTGATGCCAATATCAAAGCTCTAATAGCATTCTACGAGAAGCTAGGCATTCAAGCTGGTGATAAAGTTGCAATTTTAAGTACCAATATGCCAAATTGGGGTATTGCTTATTACGCAACGACTTTTATCGGAGCAGTTGTTGTTCCTATTCTACCTGATTTTACGGTATTCGAGATTGAAAATATTTTACAGCATTCCGAGGCTAAAGCTATTTTTGTTTCAAAAGGCTTAGCGTCTAAATTAGACACGATCAATATTGACACCTTACAATTCACTATTGGAATTGAAAGTTTTGAAATAGTCAATCAGACTAAGATCTCTGCACAATTTGATTTATCTTCTCAAGCTGAAAAATCATATAAAGTACATGAGGATGATATGGCTGCCATTATTTACACTTCGGGAACAACAGGTAGCTCCAAAGGTGTGATGCTTTCGCATAAGAACATTTGTTCCAATGCCACCCGTGCACGGATGATACATCCTATCGATGAAACCGATCGTTTTCTATCCATCTTACCCTTGTCGCATACCTACGAAAACACTTTGGGTTTTGTAATCCCTATGATCTGCGGGTCATGCGTTTACTATTTAGGAAAAGCACCAGTGCCTTCCTTATTGATAGCTGCATTAAAAGAGGTGAAACCAACTATCATGTTTTCGGTTCCACTAATTATTGAAAAAATTTACAAAAGTAAGATTTTGCCTTCTATTAATAGTAAAGCCATCACTAGGTTTCTGTACAAAATTCCATTTTTCCGCAAAAAACTGAATGCCATTGCAGGAAAGAAACTGATGGAAACCTTTGGAGGGGAACTGACTTTCTTTGGTATTGGAGGTGCGAAACTGAACGACCATGTGGAATTATTTTTACACGAAGCTAAATTCCCTTATGCCATTGGTTATGGACTAACCGAAACAGCGCCCCTATTGGCTGGTGTCGGACCTTCACTCTCAAAATTAAAATCTACAGGATCCGCCTTACAGGGTGTTCAATTGAAAATCAATAATCCGGATCCTATTACTCAAATTGGAGAGGTATGGGCAAAAGGTGACAATGTGATGATGGGCTATTACAAAGATCCCGAGAAGACAAAAGAAGTGCTTACCGAAGATGGTTGGTTTAAAACAGGTGATTTGGCAAAGATGGATCAGAACAATTACCTCTATTTCAAAAGTCGTCTAAAAAACATTATTGTTGGTGCCGGTGGTGAAAACATCTATCCAGAAGCAATTGAATCACTTATCAACAATTTTAAACATGTGGTTGAATCTGTTGTGGTAGAGAAAAAAGGCAAGCTAGTCGCAATGGTTTATTTTAATTATGAGGAATTAGAGCAACAATACAAGCACCTTAAGCGAGAAGTCGAAGATTACGTTGATCTACAAGTGGATGAATTATTGGAAGAATTACAAGTTTACGTTAACACCAGAGTTAACAAATTTTCACAGCTTCAACTGGTAGTTGCTCAGGTAGATCCCTTTCAGAAAACGGCTACCCATAAAATCAAACGTTTTCTGTATTATTAGGAAAATAGACATCTGTTAAAATTGTATGATATAAAAATGCCCAAACTTAAAAGTTTGGGCATTTATATTTTAGCCTACTTATCTTATTCTTTAGGCATCATATTAGCATCTAAGAATTTCTCCATCGTTCTATAAAAATCATAACGATTTTCTAGATTTCTAAAACCGTGACCTTCATTGTCCTTTACCATATACTCCACATTTATTCCGCGAGCTTTCATGGCTGCAACCATTTGATCAGATTCGGCCAAATTAACACGTGGATCGTTAGCTCCCTGTGCAACAAACAAAGGTGCCTTAATTTTATCCGCATGAAGAGCAGGAGACACTTTAGCAAGCATTAGACTGTCTTTAACTGGATCGCCAGCCATTTCATAAAGCATCTGGCGGTATGGCTCCCAATATGGAGGCAGACTATTCATGAAAGTAAACATATTACTCACACCGACATAATCAACACCACATTTGTACAGGTCAGGCGTAAATGCCAAACCAGCTAAAGTGGCATAACCACCATAACTTCCACCATAAATAGCAACACGATCTTTATCGGCATAGCCTTCAGCAATTGCCCACTGTACAGCATCAGTGATATCATCCTGCATCTCCAGTCCCCACTTCTTAAATGAACATTCCCAAAAATCACGGCCATAGCCAGTAGATCCTCTGAAGTTCATCTGAAGTACAGCATAGCCACGATTGGCCAGGAATTGAATCTCTGGATTAAATCCCCAACGATCTCTCGCCCATGGTCCTCCATGAGGGTTAACAACCATAGGAAGATTTTTAGCATCAACACCTACAGGAAGAGTCAAATAACCATGAATGGTCTTTCCGTCTCTGCTGGTGTATTTAATTGGCTTCATAGCTGCCATATGTAACTCATTCATCCATGGACTCACTTCGGAAATCAATTTTAATTCATCTGTGTTTTTATCATAGATATAATAAGCTCCGAGGGATCTATCGCTGTAAGTACGAACTAAAAACTTATCTTCATTCCTATTGGAGCTGGTGAAGTAACAATCATATGCAGACAGTTCCTTTTTCACACGATTATACATGTCCTCACTTTCCTTATCGAAAAATTTAAACTTAACCATGTCTGTTGTATAGGTAGCCTTAGTCAAAACTTTTCGCTTCCTTGAATATGACAAGCCTTCTACATCAACCATATCATTAGCAAATAAGGTTTCAGTCTCTTTACCTGTAGCAGGATCGAAAATAACAATCTCAGCTTTATCTCTGCCAAGATTAGAGCTGGCGTACAATTTCTTATTATCAAAGGTGAAAAACTGAGGCGACATGTTCTCTTTAAAACTAGTCGTAATAATTGGCTTAAACTCATCTTTTTCCGTCTCGCGATAAAGTACAGTTGCATTTACCATATCAGTAACTGCTGTGGCAATACGTAATTTACCTTCATGATCCGTCATCCAACCTGTAATATTTCCAGGGTTTTCATAAAGCATCGTTAGCTCACCTGTTACAATATTCAAACGATAAGGATCAAAAGCTCTAGGATCTCTTTTATTCATTGAAATAATAATCTCATTAGGAATAGCATCCAAACGATCAATTATATTTGTGGTAACCTTATCGAAATCAGTAAAACAAACTTGATTCTTTCCGTCTATATCAACACCATATAATTTAAAGTTTTCATCACCACCACTATCCTTCAAATAGAGAATACGATTATCGTTAGCCCAAAAATAGCCTGAAATATCTCTATCCTTTTCAAAAGTTATCTGAACGGCTTCCTGACTTCCAATTTCCTGAATAAAGATATTCATACGATCTTCAAAAGGAGCTCGGTACGAAAACTTGGTTCCTTCTGGTGAAATACGATAAGAAGTCTTTAATGGATTTTTGAAAAAATCTTCGAGAGCAATTTTTGGAGGCTTTTCCACTTTCGTTTCTTTAGCTGTGCAGGCAAAGATAAAAATAGCCAACACAGGGATACACAAATACGTTGTACTGATTCTCATTTTTTCTAATTTATTGATGAATAAATAGTTGACTCTTGAAATTACAACAATAATATTTATTAATCAATAAAATTCAGACATTATAATACATAATCAATTTACTGAAATGCAAAAAGCTCCTAAAATATAGAATTTCAGGAGCTTTTTATTTTTCTTTCTTTTAGAAAGTAACAACTTTTCGTTCCTTAATGAACTTTGTCAAATCTTCACCTGCATATTTGACGGTGATGCCAAGTTCTTTCAACTGATCGGCAACACCATATTGATCGGCACAAGCTTTACATGCCATAACATGCACACCTGATTCCATCATTTTCTTCACATAGTCTTGCAAATCTTTATCTTGAGAAAGAAGTTTTGAAGAAGGACCCCAAACCAAGAGTGTTACATCATCCCACCAGGCTTGTTTCTTGGCATTATACGTATACATAAATACCATCTTCATGGCAACTTCCTTATCTCCACTCGTCCAAACGACGACTAACTTCTCTGCTTCGCTCATTTCAGTTTTATTTTTCACTTCATCATTTTTAATATTCACTTCCGAAGCTTTCAGCATGGGTATTGAAAAGAGTATACTCATCAATACGGTCAATATAAATTTCTGTCTCATCTTTTTAAATCTTAATGATACAATTGATTATCTTGCTTTTACAAACTCTTTATTTCATTGACAAGGTTCTGCAAGCTGTCTTTTGCATTTCCAAAGAGCATGCGAGTCTTCTCTCCGAAAAACAACTCATTTTCAATTCCTGCATAACCTTTACCTCGTCCACGTTTCATTACAATGACATTTTTTGCAAGGTGCGCATTAATAATTGGCATACCAGCAATCGGACTTCCTGGGTCGTTAAGTGCTGCAGGATTGACGACATCGTTAGCTCCAATAACCATCACCACATCCGTGTTAGGCATATCTGGATTAATATTCTCCATCTCTATCAACTGGTTGTATGGCACATCAGCCTCAGCCAATAACACATTCATATGTCCTGGCATACGACCAGCAACAGGATGTATAGCAAATCGAACATTTACACCTTTGCCGCTTAAAATTTCTTCCAATTCATGACAAACATGCTGTGCTTGGGCTACAGCTAAACCATAACCAGGAACAATCACTACTGACTTTGAATAAGACAACAAGATAGATGCGTCACTCAAACTGATTTCCTTCATATCGCCACCTTCCTGATTAGCAGCTGAAGTGCCACCGCCTCCAAAGGAACCAATAATCACATTCAGTAAAGAACGATTCATTGCCTTACACATAATTAAGGTTAGAATTGTTCCGGCAGCACCTACTAAAATACCACCCAAGATCATTGCTTGGTTGTTGTAGATGAAACCTGCCATTGCAGCTGCAATACCTGTAAAACTGTTCAGTAAAGAAATAACGACTGGCATATCGGCTCCACCAATTGGCATTACGAACATGATACCATATAGAAGAGAAACGCCCAATAATAGGTAGATTGCCCAATTCAATTGCTCTGGAGTTTGCCCAGAAATCATGATAAATACCGAAATAGCGACAACAGCCACTAAAAGTAGTAAGTTGACATATTTCATCACACCTGAAAATATATCTTTCACCTTTCCATCTAGCTTACCGTAAGCTATCATAGAACCACTAAAAGCAACCGCTCCAATAAATAAACCAAGAACCGTAACCAAAACTGATCCTAAATTATTCATATCTGCATTGGGAAATTCTAGTAAAGCTACCAAAGCTGAAGCTGCACCACCAGTTGCATTAAAAAGAGATACCAATTGAGGCATAGCAGTCATTTTAATACGACGAGCCACAATCCATCCAATAACTGATCCTATTGTCAGTGCGAATAGAATAATCCAAACATTAGTCAATTGGATACTATTCCCTCCTGCATCTTTATGAAGAATAAGAGTTGTAAACATAGCTAATACCATACCGCCTCCAGCAAAGAAGTTACCACGTCGTGCCGATTCCGGATGACTTAGTAATTTCAATCCAACAACAAAAAAGAGAGCTGCAATTAAATAACTTAGTTCGAGAATTGTATCACCTAAGGTGAAATCAATCCCATTTATATTTCCGATTATTTGTTCCATATCTTCTTATTTTTTCTTCTTTTTAAACATCTCTAACATGCGATCTGTCACGACAAAACCACCCACAACATTGAGTGTTCCGAATATAACAGCGAAAAAACCAAGTACTAACTCCAAAGAAAGTGTTGATGTATCGGCATGACCTACTAAAATGATTCCTCCGATAATAATAACACCACTAATGGCATTGGCTCCCGACATGAGAGGTGTGTGAAGAACTGAGGGAACATTGGATATGACTTCAATTCCCAAGAATATGGATAAGGCTATTACAAAAATGGCCTCTTTATATGTAAAAAAATAGACGAGTATTTGTTCCATTTGTATGTGATTTAGGATTCAACAACTGATTTAACACGTTCGTTATAGATTTCGCCCGAATGAGTGATACAAGTACCTTTCACAATATCATCATCGAAATTCAGATTCAATGAGCCATCATCGGCTATCATTAATTGAAGAAAATTAAGCACATTCTTACCAAACATTTTACTGGCATCAATTGGCATTAGAGATGGGTATTCCGACTGACCAATAATTTTGACTTCATTGTGAATAAGTGTCTCGTTATTTTTAGTCAATTCGCAATTTCCTCCACTTGATGCTGCCAAATCGATAATAACCGAACCTGGTCGCATCCGTTCAACAGCTACTGTTGGAATTAAAAGAGGCGCTTTTCTACCTGGAATTTGAGCCGTACAAATTATCACATCTGCTTTAGCCGCATGATCGTTAATTGCTTCTTGCTGTTTCTTCTTGAAATCCTCTGTTTGCTCTACAGCATAACCTCCAGCAGCTGAATCATCAATGGCACCTTCAACTTCAACGAATTTAGCCCCAAGGCTGTTCACCTCTTCCTTAACAGCTGCTCTAACGTCGAAAGCTTCAACTTGTGCACCTAACTTACGTGCAATAGCAATTGACTGCAAACCTGCCACACCAGCACCCAATATAAGAACAGTAGCCGGACGAATAGTCCCAGCGGCCGTCATAAACATGGGGAAGAAGTTTGGAAGTTCATTGGCAGCTTGAAGTACTGCTTTATAGCCCGAAACTGTAGCCATAGACGACAAAACATCCATAGCCTGTGCTCTTGTAGTACGTGGAATAGAATCCATGCTAAAACTCGTTATCCCACTCGACTGGAAAGCTTTCACCAAATCAGTATTCCAAAGTGGGTTATACTGACTCAACCAAACTTGTTTATCATTCAAGCTTTGGATTAGAGCCTTACTCGGTTCACCAATTTGAACAAATAAATCGGCTTTCTTTAAAAGGTCCTCTCGCTTAATTATTTTTGCGCCAGCATCGCTATATGCCTCGTCGTTTTGGAAAGCTTTCCTTCCTGCACCTGTCTCTACGCATACCTCCACCTTTGCTTGAACCAGCTTGGAGACTATTTCTGGTAAAAGAGCCACTCGCTGCTCAGCGCCTTGCTCCTTCAATAATCCTAAAATCATAGGCTTTGTTTATAGTTAATTTCGATTGATATTATCACAGTAGAATAGCTTCATTAATAAAGCATTGCCCAATAAATATAACTTATAATAGGCACATTTAAAATTACTAATAAGAACTTTTCATCAAACAACTTATAAAAAGAGAACATCTTATCTTTTTTATGAATAGATAAAGCATACTTATTATTTAGACTTATTCTACATTAAAACTAAATATAAAACTTGAATTCAAGTCGAAATTCTTAGTTTTTATCTCATCATTTTTAAAAATCACTACATATAGGTACTCTATAAACCTTGGTGAAAAGTATAGTTTTAAACGTTTAGGCACAAAAAAGGGAACTCCCGATGGAAGGTCCCCTCTTCAATACTAATTCTATTTGTATATCAGCAAATTATCTATTCTTAAGGAAGTATTTAAAACTTATTGTGACACTTGAATCTCCTTCTAAAGGAAAACGACATAGAAAGTCCTATTTCGTGAGAGTCACGGGTGTATTTAGTGTAATTTTTAGTCGCCAGATCGTAGGCATAAAACAAATTATATACCACCTTATTATTTTGAGAATAAATACGAAGCCCTAGTTTAAAAATCAAGGCCCTGTAATTTCTATCCGAATTATTTGAAAACTGTGTCCGATACCAAATTCCACCACTCAAAGGATCAGAGTCAATATCAAAACCACACATTAGACTGTTAGCTGATTGGCTACTTCCTATATGACTGCCTTGCATCTCATAAACAAGTGAAGGACCTATACGCATTTTATCACGGCGGTTTAAACTATAAACCTGAGTATTGTATTCAGTTTGGGCATGAAGAGTTAATTTGATGGGAATTTTATCTGCTCCTCCCTGAAAAGAGATATTGGGACGGGTAAAATGATGGATGGCAACTCCAATAATATTTGTGAACAGATTATAGGCGTTAAAACTGACCATTCCCCCAACTGAAAAATCGATATAGTCAGACCGGTTACGATCAGCAATATATGTCGATCCATAAATAGGTCCATATATTTCGTCCAGCTCGTCACTAAAAGTAAGACGACTCAAATCAATCTCTTTGACATTATAACTGGCTTTAACACCAAGTTGAAAAAAAGCACCTGAGTACTCACTAATTTCACCTCGCCATGAGAAATTTGCTCCAAACGAATTGGTGGTCAACAAAGATTCTCCTTCGATATCTGAAATAACAAATAAGCCAAATCCGCATGAACCATATTCTTTATAATCCAGATTGAAATTCGTGGTACTAAACTCACCTGGAAAATTAAGCCACTGCTTTCGATAAACAAAATTGGTATGAATTAATCCAGAATGCAGACCGGTTAACGCGGGGTTATAATGTGTCTTGTTTTGATCAAAAAGAGAAAAAGTAACATCCTGGGCATTCGCTCTTATAGACAAACATAATAATGATGCAAAAAGATTTAAATAGATAACAATAGATAAATTTTTCAAGAGATAATCCTTTTTAATGATATGCCTTCAATATTACATACTTTTCATTAAATTTAAACATAATTAACCTACATTTACGACATTCATCCGTGTTTTTATATATTTAATCATAAAAAAAACAACACTGACCACATTAACAAACTCTTGAATAAGTTTAACAAAACACATTAAAGATTTATTTTAAAATAAAAATCAAAAAAAACAGATCAAACACAAATTCTACAAAATGCTTATTTTAAGGTAATTAAATTTATTACACTTTTAAAAACATTTGTTGGATCAAAGTCCGATAATCATGAATAGATCCCAAACCACAATAATAAAAAGCTTACCAAAACTGATTAGCTTCGTTTTACTTTTCATAAACGCTTATGCTCTACAAGCACAAAAGCCCGCTTGTAATTTCAACGATACAAATGGTTATTTCTACCACTGGGATTTTAGTGCTGAGAATCTGGAGTTCGATTTCGTATTGGAAAATCTTACCGATGAAACAATTACCGATAACATCTCAGAATATAAAATTAATTGGGGTGATGGCTCTAATATAAATGGTGTTAAGAATAAAAAGTTCCCTCTCAAACACACCTATGACACCCAAGATCAGTTTGATTTGGTTATTACAATCATCTATTTAGGAGAAGAATACTCTTACGATTATATTGTATACAATACGGTACCCGATGCAGAAATTGAAAAGATTGAAGGAGATAACGGATGTCTCGGACAAAAATTCATTTTCAAATTAAAAAATTACGAAAATAATCCTCGCTCAACAACATATCGATGGACTTTTGGAGATGATACAATTCCAATAATTTGGAATTACGACAGTATCATTGACAACTCTGCAATTATGAGCCATGTTTATAAAAACACCTCTTGTGACTTTGAAGGTGATGAAGATCATTTCGCAACAACTGTAAGCCCAAGAATAAGAATTGATAGAAATAACCTAAAAGGATTTGGAGTAAGTGTAAATGACATAACTATTTCCAAAAACATCAACTTAAATATAGAATTCTTTAAAGATGAAGAACGTAAAATTATAACAGATAACCACACAGGCTGCTCAAATAACACAATTTTTAAATTTCAAAACAATTCAAATTATGGTTTAGATGATGCTTTTTGTGAAGCTACAAATAATCATGAATGGACTGTAACAAAATATGAAGATGGAATAGAAGTTGGAAATGGAGAATTGGGAACTGATTATTACTTTGTATCAGGAAGTGCAGATTCGAAAGGAAACATTTCGATAAAATTTTTAAAAACAGGAGCCTACAAAATAACTTTTTACTTGGCAAACGCCTGTAGCACTTCTGTAGAAACTACCGGAGAAATTTCCATTTACGAAAATGAAAACACAACAACTTACACTCCTCATAATTTTTGTCTAGCCGATGAAGAAATCGTGAGTCTCACAACAACTGAAGTTCCTGAGATTGAAGCCATACAAAAGACCACATACCTTTGGACTTCTACATTAGGAGCCTACGAGTTTGTTGATGGTACCAGTTCAATTAGTCAAAATCCTAAAATAAAATTTAACAAGGCTGGAAAACACACCGTACATCTGCAGAAAGAATCTCTTTGCGGTACAGAAGAATACGAATATGTGGTAGAAGTTTCGGACAAACCTGTAGTTCTAATAAATACGCCAACAGAAATAATAAATGGAGGGCACTGCGGGGCTTTTACATTTACGCCCAGTGCCACATATACTGACAATGGGAAAGTGAGTTTTGGTATTGTAAGTAATGAAATGGTAGAATACCTGTGGACTTTCGATAACAATGGAATCATTTCGTCATCGAGTTTACGCGATCCTGATCCCGTTACATTCTCAAAAATCGGAGCGTCAAGTATTCGTTTTAAAGCACGAAATTCACAATGCGGTTGGTCTGATGTGCATCAAATCGAATTTAACATCTTTGCCATTCCAGAGATTTCGTTCACACGCTTAGACCCCTCGTGCGAAGACGAAGAGATTGTCTATAATGCATTTCCGGAAGCCATGAAGACCTACACCTGGCTTTTTGGTAATGGCAACACAGTAAATGGTCAGAATGCCACAAATACTTTTATGACAGCAGGTGCTTTTACCGATCGCTTAACAGTAGTCTCAAATGATGGATGTACTAATTCCGTTGAAAAACGAACTACGATTATTGCCAAACCAACAGTTAATGCTGGTGCCAATATGTCAATTTGTAACAACGATACTTCTTTTGAAATTACTGATGCAAGTTTAGAGGACTATCTTTCTTTTACATGGACCTCGACCGGAGATGGAACTTTCTCAGATGACAAAAACCTTAGTCCTACTTACAATTTAGGCGCTGAGGATCATGCTAAATCAACAATAGAACTAACCTTAACTGCAGAAGGAAATGGAACTTGTGGCGAAGAAATTGACCATAAAACAATCTATATTACCCCTGCACCTATTATAAGCTTTGACAAAACCACTGATAAAATCTGTCAATATTCTACCTGTGATATTGAAGGTGTAGTAGTTGACAATGCTAAATCACTTGAATGGACAGCTAGTGAAGCAGGTTCATTCTCAAATAAAACCTCAACCCATACAAGCTTTACTCCTACTTCTGAATTTTCAGGAACAATCACCCTAACGCTAACAGCATATGGTAAGGGGAATTGTCCTGTAGCACAAAAAACATTTAAGCTGGAGGTTGTAAAACAGCCAACTGTAGATGCCAAGGATAATGCCAGAATATGCGAAGGAGAAGAAGTTAACTTATCTGGTACTTCAAGTAGCTCTATTAATAAATGGGATAGCTCAGGTGATGGTGTTTTTTCAGATGAGAATTCTTTAAATGGTACATATATTCCTGGGATTAAAGACATCGAGTATGGTGCTGTAATTTTAGGATTAAACGCTTTAGGCGATGCACCCTGTAAAGCGCATGATATAAAAAGAGTTTATATTTCTAAAAAACCAAATGTGAATGCTGGCGCTGATGCGAGTATGTGTAAAACAGTTACAAATTACATGATTCAAACAGGAAGTGCCCCAGACATGGCACAAGCAAGCAATTATCTAAATCTCTTATGGTCCAGTTCGGGTACAGGTAGCTTTACATACCCAACTGCCCTCAATGCCACTTACACCCCATCAGAAAAAGATTTAACAGATGGAAAAGTAGAATTAAGTATTGAAGCCAAACCAGAAGGAAGTTGCTTAGAGGCTGTGACTGATAAAATGACCTTAACATTTACAGACCCCCCGGAGGTAGATGCAGGAGTTGATATTACAAATTGTCAGGGCAGTATTACAAACTTAAATGGGGCTGCACAATATACCTCATCCATATTGTGGACCAGTAACGGGGAGGGAAATTTTGACGATGCCACGAAATTGGATGCAAAATACATAGCAGATCCAAATGAAACGGGTATCATCACCCTAAGCCTTACAGCACAGCCAATAGGCGCCTGTAGTGCTATAAGCGATAATTTGGAATTAACGCTAATAGCCAAGCCAGTTGCAAATGCAGGAGTCGATAATGAGATTTGTGCTGATGGAAGCTATAATTTAACAGATGGGAGTAATCGAGCATCGGTTTACTCAGCGCAATCAGTATCTTGGTTAAGCTTAGGTGATGGTAGCTTCGATACACCTAACTCCTTAAATGCGATTTATACACCAGGAGTTGAAGATATCACAAATGGAAGTGTGATTCTTCAGCTAACAGCAAATTCCAATAAACATTGTGCCGATCCCCACAGTGATGAAATGACGCTTACAATTACGCCCTTAGCCATTGCTTATGCAGGAAAAGATGAAACAATTTGCCAAGGTGGATTGTATGAAGTTACGACTGCAACAGCAGAAAATAGTTCAAGGCTTGAATGGAAAACATCATCTCCCGATGGGTATTTCGAAAACGGAGAAACTCTCACTCCTATCTACCATCCGGGTTCAGTCGATATGGGAGAAACAACACTAAGCCTATTCGTTTATGGGAAAGGTTTCTGTTCTTCTGTTCAGGATGATATGATATTAAACATGACACCTGCACCAGTGGTAAGTCTATTGGATAAAGCTGATATATGTGAGGATGGAATATATTTAGCAACAGAAACAGTGATAGATTTTACTCCTGGTTACGTTTGGTCTACAACTGGATTAGGAACGATTACAAATGGAGATGGTCTGAAACCTACTTACACCGCCAAAATAGGTGAAATAGGTGATATCAATTTCTGCTTAAGCGTAGAGGGTAATGGCTTATGTGATGATAAAACAGCCTGCACAAACATCACAATTGTTCCACATCCAACAGTTGAGGCTGGCGACGATGGAGAAGTTTGCACCAATCAAGTTTACCAAATGAATATTGGTGATGAAGCTGGGCAGCTAATGGCTAACTCATGGTCTACCATAGAATATGCAACATCTGGCGATGGTTTCTTTAAGAGTGAAGAAGGATTAAACGCCAACTACATTCTGGGTGATAATGACAAGCTTGCAGGCCAGGTTAAAATAACGATTAAGGCTAACTCTATCAATCCTTGCAATGAATTTGCAGAAGATGATATGATGCTGACAATCACGCCTGCTCCAATAGTTAAAGCTGGAGCTAATGATGAAGTTTGTCAAGGTCAGGCTTACACGTTATTAAGTGCACAAGAAGAAAACACCTCCAGTTTATTGTGGAAAACAAATGATGAAGGTAGTTTCTCTGACGAGACTATTCTGTACCCTATCTATACTCCGGCGGATGGAAAAACAGGGATTGTAAAACTGGAACTCATCGGGAGCGGTCAAGGCTCTTGTTCCAGTAGCTCTGATGTTATATCTTTAAATATTATCCCCATTCCACATGTTAGTACTGGTGATGACGCAAGCATTTGTTTTGGAAAAAACTATGATTTAATAGCAACAGAAGCCACCTCTTTTTCTACAATTCTTTGGACCAGTTCGGGAACAGGTAGCTTTAATGACGATTCAAAATTGAAAGCCATATATATTCCAAGCGAGGAGGATTATATTTTAGGTTCGGTTCTTTTAAAAATTAGTGTTGGGGGACTTAATCCTTGTACCCTTAGTGCAGAAGATGAAATGTTGCTAAGTTTTACACCAGCCCCTACTGTCAATGCAGGAGAAAATGCTCAAATCTGTCAAAAAACAGGCAGCTATACAATCAAGCAAAAATCAACAGCTTACCCTTTGGGTTCCCAAGCTGACAATTACAGTTCAATCATATGGGAAACAACAGGGAAAGGTTCGATACAAAACAGCAATACCATTGAACCTACATATATCGCAAATCCGGATGAAACAGGAATTATCCATCTAAGCTTAAGAGCTAATGGAAATTCCAATTGCGATCTGATAGAAGACGAGATGCTATTAACCATTGTACCTACACCAGTAGCTGATTTCACAACAGGAAACTCTTGTGTAGGCAATCCAGTTCAATTCGAGGATCTAAGTACGGCAGGAATCTACAATATCACATCCTGGTTATGGACATTTGAAGGTGGTACTACATCAGAATTGCAAAATCCAATTCATCAATTTAGTGAGGCGAAAGACTATAAAATATCGCTGGTCGTTACTAATAGTGAAGGTTGTACTGAACTTATCGAAAAAATGATCCCTATGAATCCTTTGCCTGAAATGGATTTCACCCACGAAAGCATTGCAGCTATTCATATCCCTGTCGAGTTTAAAAATAACAGTCTTAATGCCATTTCATACTCTTGGGATTTTGGAGATGGTAATACATCTACCAATTTTGCTCCAAAACACACTTATACAAACAAGGGCTTTTACACAATAGAGTTAACTGCTAAATCTAAGGATGGCTGCTTTAACACTCTAACATCGGAAATTGAAGTTATTGGAAAACCTGAAGCTCGCTTTAGTAAAACAGCTGATGGCTGTGGTCCTTTAAGTATAGAATTCACCAATTTATCAACAGGAAAATTCATGAACTATTTATGGGATTTTGGCAATGGAACACAATCGACCGAAGCCAAGCCAAATCCTGTAATTTATGAACAAGGTGTTCTTAGCGACACCACTTACTTTGTCAGTCTAACTTTAGAAAATAAGGCCGGAATTTCAATATTTAAGGATAAGGTTATCGTTAAACCCCACCCCATCCCACTATTTGAAATTTTGCCTTCGGCCTACGGCTGCTCTCCTGTTGTTCGTGAACTCTTTAATCATTCAACAGGATTATCGACAGATTACGAATTCGATTTTGGAGATGGCACGACTTATACCTATAAGGCTAAAAAAGTGGAACGTCCATTTGAACACACGTATGTTACTGGGGAAGAAAAAACAATATATCCTATTACCTTGCGTGCAACAAACGAATGTGGCTCACGTTCCATAACTAAAAACATGACAGTTTATCCCAATACTGCAGTAGCAGTTATGAAAGTTGAAGATGCTGAAGGTTGTGCCCCTTTTACTGTTGAATTTCAAAATCTATCAACCGGAACAGGTGATTATCTTGAATCGGACTGGATATTTGAAGATGGAGAAATGACAGTACGCGATTATGAAGGAAAAACTGTTTATCACACCTTTGAAAAAGCAGGAATTTATCAGGTTCAATTAAGTGTGCACGATACCTGTGCTACAGATTTAACAACACGGGAAATAATTGTGAACGATGCCATAGCCATCGATTTTGAAATGAAAGCACGCAAATTTTGTATGTTCGAAGAAGTACAACTGAGTATTCCAGAAAATATCATCAATCAATTTACAAATTTCACATGGAATTTTGGTGATGGAACCATTATTGAAGGATCAAACATCAGCCACCGTTTTAATAAAGCAGGAAACTACCTAATTAAATTAAGCGCGATTTCAAAAGAGAACAGTTGCCCGAAAACACAAACCAAGGAACTTGTAATTCATCAAAAACCCATAGCAGACTATAGTTTATCCTCGAATGAAGGCTGTGAACCATTTCAAGTCAGCTTTATTAATAAATCTAGTTTTACAGATTACTATCAATGGGATTTTAATGACAGTAGTAAAAGTTCCGCAAAGAATCCAAGGCATAATTTTTCACAGGGTAATTACACCGTTTCTCTAATTACAGAATCAAATGAGGGCTGTCTGGATACACTAAGCGCAGATATATTATCCCGTCCAAAACCTATTGCTCAATTCGAAATGGACATTAACAGATCCTGTATCATACCTGTAAGCTTAAAAGTTCAAAACACCAGTACTGATAAAGAATTTAACGGTTATGTATGGGATTTTGACAATGGGACAATACAAACAGATAAACAAGCTATTGAAGAAACTTTTGTAAGTGAAGGGAAATACAATATTAAATTGATTGCCGAAAATCAATTTCATTGTACCGATACCTTCACCCAAGAATTAAATGTCTACAAAGCTCCTGTACCCAAATATAAAACCGTATCGAAAACAAGTTGTCAGGATGAACTGATTGAATTTGCCGATATGTCAACAGATAGCAAATATTGCTATTGGACTTTCAGTGATGGAGCCAGCTGTGAAGGTAAAAATGCAAGCCATATCTTTAAAGATTACGGCAGGTATGATTTAACACTCAAAGTTGTTGGTGATGGTAATTGTGCAGATAGTTTGTTTGCTAAAAATGCCATTTTTGTCTATCCTAAACCCGATGTTAATTTTACGTGGGAGAATATAAATACCCCACCTGATGGTATAGATATACCAGAAGGTATATCTCCTCCGAATAATGGTTTAATCCAATTTACGAATCTAACTGAAGTCGTGAACAAAGACTGGATTAAAGACAATAAATATACATATCATTGGGATTTTGATGACTTCCAGCTATGTCAGGAAATAGATCCACTGCACAAATACGAAAACAATGGGACTTTCCATGTCAAATTAACTGCCCTTTCAGCTTATTCTTGTCAAAATATAATTTCGGAACCCGTTGAAGTTGATCTGATGAGCAGCCTATTTGTTCCCAATGCTTTTAATCCAGGGAATCCAAATCCGCAAGTTGCATTATTCCTTCCCAAAGGAATAGGACTTTATAGTTATGATATTGAAATTCTTGATCATTGGGGAAAAGTGGTTTGGTTTTCCAATCAGATAAAAGATGGTAGGCCTGCTGAAGGATGGGATGGAACCCTTGAAGGAAAATCTCTCCCTCAGGGAATATATATCTGGAAAATCAGAGCCGTATTTAAAAATGGTGCCACATGGCAAGGCATGAAAATACATGGCAAGTATCATAGAGAAGGTTCAATCACGCTTATTAAATAGCGAAAGTTCAATCTAAAAAAAAGGGAGTTTCCTCGTAAGGAGCTCCCTTTTAAACACATAACTATCTAGTTCTGATATAGCGTTACATAACCAAAAGTTTAATAGTGAATAGGTTCTATAGCTTTTCCTTTTTTCCAAACAGGTAGTAAATGGCTTGAGTTATCTTGAATTACTTTATTAATCCATTCTTGAGAATAGCCTACTGTTTCAGCTCTGCCCTTTTCATCTTTTATATAACCATCATTGTATTTCGTAATCAGATGCTCAGCTAGTTCAAGCCATCTTTCTGCGACTAAATCAAGTTGGTCATTAGAAAAATCTGAAAGAAAACCTGCTGCTAATTTTGGATCTATTTTGTATAGTTCTCCTGCAGCTTTATCGATAGCAGGGATATATGCATAGAATTTATCTTCCAATTCTCTTTGTACTTTTTGGATATCCTTAATCATATCCGAATACCTTAAATCAGAATAATTAGATACAAAATTAAATCTCCACCAAGCTGAATCCCAAGAAAATTTCTGAAGTGTTCCTTGTCCCCATATCTTCGATATTTCTTTTGTACAAGAATAAACAGGCGTGTAGCAAGTGTAATAGGTGTCATCATAGCCATACCATAGCACCCCTCCGATTTCGTTAGGCAACCACGATCGTGATTGAGCAATAAAAGAAAATGCGGTGTTTCTTGTGGAAATAGGTCTCTCCCAAACAGCAGTTTTCCCATCTGATTCGAGAACTAGAGGACGACAACGGTTAGGACTTCCGAATGGACCAGCTTCTATTCCTTTTGTCATATCAAATGCAGTTCCTTCGTAATGATCTCTTATCAAATATGAAACCGCTTTTACATCCAATTTAGAATCTGGTTTTATCCATAAAGGGTATCGTTCTGCACCAACAACACCACGGTGATAATCTGTTGACAATTCTAATGAGGGTGCACATCGGTTAAACATGCTCCACACTCTTGATTCACAATATCTCAAATTTGAAGGATTGGATGGATCATAGGCTTCATTAAATCGGAATGGCTCACCAGATTCAGGCTTATAATAGCCTTTCTCGATGGCTAATGAAATTACATTCTTAGAATAAAGACAATTCTCAGGATCATCTAAGGGAAATTCTCCGATTCTAGACTTGTTGGCATGTGCTGAAATGTAACCATCAGGCACTTTTCTTGCTACCCAAACTGCGCCTTTCCCATCTTCTCCAGTTCCAGCCATTTCCAGAATCCAAACTTCATTGGCATCGGCAATAGAAAAGGATTCTCCTTCGCAATTAAAACCATATTCCTCAGCTAACTCTGTCATTACTTTTACCGCTTCTAATGCAGTTTTCGATCGTTTAAGAGCGAGTTGCATCAGAGTCCAATAATGAAGAAGATTTGATGAATTAACCAATTCGGCTCTTCCTCCAAAAGTTGTTTCTCCTATTGATACCTGATGCTCATTCATATGTGGTCCAACAATGGCATAAGTGTGTAATACTTGTTTTATAGCACCTAAAACATTGCCACTCCAATCCTTTATTTCAAGCATTTCTCCAGGCTTATAGTCTGCTGCTTCTACCACCCTTAAACGAGGATGAAATTCGCCATCGCAGGTGTAAACAACCATAACAGAACCGTCCTTTGAGGCGCCTTTAGTAACAATAAAATTTGTACAAGCAGAAACATCAAAGATGGTACTGGCTTGAATAAATACGATTAAGAAAAATAAAAATGTTTTGTGCATAGGTTTATGATTGAGTTAAGTTATTCGGGGGTTTAGGTTCAGTTCAATTGATATTCATCAGTCAAACCTTCCGAAATTATTAAAAGGACTCAAATAAACAAAGCTCAAGTGGAGATAAAGACAGAGAACAAGAGTAAAATAGAAGCTTTCTTATTTATTAAAAAAAATGAAGAAGTAAGCCATTAAAGGATGTGAAAAAAGGGAACTCCATGAAGAAGTTCCCTTAATATCTTGAAAAGAAGAGCCTAATGACTCATCTGTTATGCTTGTTCTAGTACTTAAAATTTGACGAGTTTGGCATAACACCAACAGCAAATGATTTCATTTCCTGAGCCTCTTCATCATAAACAACAACTTCACCTGCCTGACCGAAAGTTGCATTACAACACCAGATATTTCCATTCTCAGGGTTTACATCAATACCATAGAATGTTTTATCAAGAAACTTCTCTGTTGGTAAAACAGTAGCTTTATAATCCATTGCATATACTGCATCTGACATAAAATAAATTGTCTTTTTATCTTTAGAGATACAAATATTTTTCAAACCTGGTGTAGAAATATCTGTCAACTCGTAAGAAGTCACTTCATTATTTGCGACACTAATTTTTGATACACCTGGTTCAGCAAGTCCAATTAAAGCCCAATTGCTATCGTAACTTGGCTTACCTCCGCAATACACCCATACATCTCCATTTGCATCAACAACCATATCCTTAGGACAGTTTTTAACCTCAAGAGTAGTTACCACAGTGTTAGAGTTAATATCGATAACAGATACTGTTTTATCGCTATTAGACCATCCACCAGAGTTTGCCACATAAAGCTTATCACCTGATAAAACCATTTTCTCTGGACCAGCACCCACTTCAATTCTTTTTACAATTTTTAAGGTAGTTAGATTAATAACTAAAACTTCATTTTTATCACCTGCGTTAGCTCCACTACCATTAGACACATACGCTATATCACCAACCACGGTAATATCACGTGGATAGCTTAAATCTGTAATTGACTCTACATGCTTAAACGTAACTTTATCAACAATCTCAACATAACCTGCCCCAGTCGTTGTAGTCGCTGTAATAAGAGCATATTCATCTGAAAAAGTCATAGACTGAGGAAATTTTCCTAATGGCAAACCATTAACAGACTCAAAATAGTTTAGAGTAGGCTCACCTGAAACCTTATCGATAAAAGTGATACTCCCGTTAGTGCTTCCTTCATTTAACACATAAATTCCATCAACACTCACATTGGGGATTGAATCATTATCATCATCAGAACATGACACAAATAAAAGACTTGCTACTACAAGATACATCGCAAGATTCAATACTTTTTTCATCTTATTTTAAATTTAATTGTATAAACAACTTTATTTCAACTTAATATTAAGCCCCAAATAAAAGGCTCTCCCAGGCATAGGGTAAAATTTAACAAGTTCGTATGACTTATTAAATATATTTTCAACTCGTCCATTAAAACTAACATCTGTTCCAGCTAGTTTTAGCTTATACGCTCCATTAATATCCAACAAAATATTTCCTTCTAAATTATCTCCATCATTCGTTTTTGTATCTGAACGATGTGAGGCTAAAAGTCCAACACTCCATTTTTCGTGAATCAAATCACTCCCCAATTTCACAATATGATGAGGACGATACGCTAATTCCTTTTTATAATTCGTAGCCATTTTATCATTATAATAAGTATCATTATAAGCATACTTCATTGTGAAATTGAACTTATAATCATGATATATATCCTTATTATAATTGGCTTCCAATTCAACTCCTTGAGAAAGAACTTTACCAGTATTCTTAGGACTCCAATAACTTCCATCGGGTTGCCATGAAATGGCATTCGTATTATCAGCCCTATAATAATTCAAATCAATCCCCATTAAACCATCGGCTAATTTTCTTTCCAGCATAATCAAGCCTAGCTCATAATTCCAACCTTCTTCCGATTTAAGATTGAGATTCCCTCCAGGGATCCAATACCTTTCGTTAAATGTAGGTCTGCGGTAATGGCTTCCAACTTTAAATCGAAAGTCGAAAATATTTGGTAAAACATGAACCAATGAACTGGCTGCAAACATCGATGGCGGATCAACCTCGCTACTTTTATCTTGAGTCCATGATAAAACGAATTTTCCAATTCGCGGTGCATAATTGGCTACAATCCCAAATTTCGTTTCATTTTCCGTAATCGTATTCCCATAAGCCGATGCATCAGCTTCCAGATAATTATACTTTAAATTGGCATCGAAACTCAACTTTGAAGTCGCATACCAACGGACATTCATTTCATTAATCAAACGTTGAGATGAAATTTTAGAATAGATCTTATAAGGGCCTCCTACCGTCTCTTTATCGGTATATTTTAAATTATCCGACAAGTATGCAATTTTGGCTTCTACACGAAATTTGTTGAAAAGATGTTTCCATCCCACAAAAGCTTTTATAGAAGAATCTCTTTGTTTCTGAAGGCTATGAGGCTTTCCAATCCCCATCAAACCTGCTATGTTTTTATTCTTAACCTGATACCAAATGCCTAAATCAATAAAATGCTCATTCAAGTTAAAATGAAGATCCTGAATTATGCCATAATCCTTATTTTCATTATGATTTAGCTTTTCTGTGGGCGAACCAAAATCATAAATATCGTCATACTCGAAATCATTTTTACCATATCTGTAAAACACTTGACCTGAATACGAAATATATTTGTTAGAGTAAGCTCCAACTAAACTCTGTTTTGAATTTGAAAAACTACCGTATTCAGAAATGAAATTTAAACGTGAATGTTTTTTCCAAGTAGGTATATTGGATAAATTGATAGCACCACCATATGTACCACTTCCATATAAGGATCCTGGAGCTCCAAAAACAACCTCTATATCGTCAAAGGCTCCAGCGCTAATTAAGGAAAGATCGGCTGAACCTGTAGTCACTGAATTTACTGGAATCCCATTCCAATTAACCGATGTGTGAGTAGCAGATGCCCCTCGAATACCTACAGTTGATAAAGCTCCTAAAGAACCATTCGATGACATATTAACCAGTGAAACCTTTTGCAATAGTGTGGCCAAATCCTGACTTCCATATCGCACAAGGGTTAATGAATCAATTTCCTGATGCTTTTCAGCTTCTGAAAAATGCTTCAATCTAGGTGCTAAAATATCAATGGTATTAATCTGAATCGTATCGACTCCAACAGTTTGACTCCAACTATTTAAGCTTATAAAGCTTACTAACAGCACAAGTAATAATTTCAACTTCATCTTATAATTGATAAAGAAGAAAACACAAGGATAGAACAATAGAAATATCGCATTCGATCGTCTTCCAAACATCTTCTCCGAATGTTTTGAAAAATAAGTTTGCATTGGCAGGTCTTCTGACTTACTCAACTTTTTCGGCCTTCCCATCCGCCTAAGGCGAACAGTGGCATTGCAGTGAAAAAGCTTTTTTCTGAGCTTACAGCTACGGGAACAGCTCCGGACTCACACCGGATTCCCTTTTCATCTCCATCTGACAAAAGTCAGATTCACGAGAACCAATTACGCTGCAAATGTATAAAAAAAAACAAAATCAGACGACCTAATCTCTTATTTGGAACATATTCCTAAACACACTATAAATCAACAGCTAACAAACCACCTATCATAAAAAAAGGATGTTCCACAATTGGAACATCCCTTTTTGAGTGAATTAATAGATTTTAGAATCGACAATTGAACTTAGCCATTATCGATCTTCCTGGCATATTGTAAGCATCTTTTTCAGTGTAATTTTCATCCAATAGATTGGATACTGTCAAACCTAAAGTATATTTTTCTTTGAAAGTATAAGAAACAGAGTAATCGAAAACGTAAGATACCGGATGACGTAACAACTCTTCGTTAATCAGATCAGAACGTACTTCCTTACCATTGAAAATAATTGGTTCCTTTGTAATATTTGGCCAATTTGAATAATCAGCCATATATATATAGTTATTCTCATAACGATGACCGATATATCGTCCATTCAAACGTGTTGTGAATCCTTTCAAATTATCGAATTCCAAACCAAATGATGCGGTATTATCGCGGACATACCTCATAGCTCCTTTTTGATTATGGCCCTGAGCATCCTTGTATTTCAAATCTGCATCAATAATATGAGTGTAATTTAAGTACGCTCGTAACGAATAATCATAATCACTTAAAGCACCAAAGTCATAAGAAGCAATCAATTCTAACCCCTTCATTTTAGCTTTTTGTGCATTTATATATGTTGTACTATAATCTGGTAAATTTGATCTTATGATCTTATCCTTATGATGTGTGCTGAAATAAGTTAAATCAAAATTAATCCCTTGCTTAAACTTATTGTAAGTGAAACCAAAATCTACGGTGTTTGATCTTTCCGGATCAAGGCCAGGATTACCAACTGTTACTGAAGATCCTCTTGTATACTCACCAGCAACCTGATAAGCTTTTGGTGCTAAAAAAGCATCTCCCCAACTTGTATGAGCAGAAAGACCATCAAGTAGTTCAAATTTCAAACCAATATTTTTAGTAAACACCCAATAGTTCTCACTACTTTTTAGGTTTGCTAAAAGCTTATCAGCTTCCAATTCAAACTTAACATTATCACCACGAACCCCAATTAACAGATTCAATTTTTCATTCGGCAATTTAAACTGAGATTGTGCAAAAATTCCTGTTGATATATTTTTATGATTAGGTTGATAAGGAGCTTCTATCTCACCAGAGGGTTTATAGTTCTTACTCTTGTAACTTTCAGTTTTATTATCTAATCCAAGAGCTAAAGTGTGGTCTCCAATTTGATAAGTATCATGCAATTGAAATCCATATGTTTTAAAAGAACTTACAAAGTCACCATAGCCATCTGAACCTACATCATAAGTTTTGTTATCCTCATCAGAATAATATGGCGAAAATTTAATTTGATGGCCATCTAGATTTCCCATTAAATCAAACCCGAATGAATAACGTTCAATATCTTTGGAATCCATACCTTCAGTATGCCAAAAGTTACCGGGTGTCTCAACATCATCAGCTTTGTAGTATCCCCCATTAAAGTTTATTTCCCAATTCTTTGAAAGAATAAAACCAATTCTAGAACTCACACTATAGGTTTCGAACTGAGAATTCTCCATTCGTTCGCCATAGGTAGAAGGATCTAAAATAGATTTGGCATATTCTTCATCGTAAAGATTACGATTACCAATTTTATAATCCTTTGCTTGTCTGTTATGAGCCAAAGAAATATCAAAATTCGTTTTATCTGATAAAGCGCCTCCCATAGAGAGGTTTGTTTTAGACGTTTTAAAACTTCCATATTCAATCCCAAACTGGCCTGCTAATTCACCACTATTCTTTTTCGTTACCACATTAATAACCCCAGACATAGCTGCTGATCCATACTGAGCTGAAAAAGGTCCTTTCAACACTTCTACTCTTTCAACATTTTGTAGGTCGATACTAGCAATATTATCTGTTCCTGAAGGTTTTCCGTCTATTAATATAAGTGTATACTTAACGGATGGCGAAGGTGTAAACCCACGCATACTAACAACGGCTGAAACACCTGGATATTGAAGAATATCAACCGAAGATGAACGTTTAAGTAAGCCAGCCACATTATTGGCTGGTGATGCTTTAATCACACGCTGAGTAATCACATCTACCTTTTGAGGTAGATCCTTAACTTTAGATTTAACGCGTGAAGCGTTGATTTGTACTTCGTTTAGATTCAAATGACGAACGGAAGTGGAATCTACCACAGGTTTATCATCAGCTTGAGATGCAAAATTCATAAATGAAAGCAATGCAAAAGCCGTTAAAAAAGTTCTTTTCATGTTTGATTTTAATAAATGAAAAACATTTTAACTAATGCAATGCAAACAGGGAGCTAAAAGAAAATATTACAACATGACACAAAGGACCAGTTATGGCAGATCAATCCTTACTTATCTGAGTTGATATTATTTTCGTTCACTTGCTCTTTTTCCCGAAAGCAATGACTTGTAATTGATTGCAAAGGCAGGTCTTCTGACTTGTTCTACTTTTTGAAGCCTTCCCATCCGCCTGAGGCGAACAGTGGCATAAGTCGTTCAAAAAGCATTTATAGAACTTACAGCTACGGGTATAGTCTCGGATTCACACCGAATTCCCTTTTCATTTCAATCCTGAATTATGAGGACTGAAATACCAAATGCAGTGCAAATATAGATAAAAAAGAGATTTATAAGCATAATGATTAAACAATTTTAGACACGCACCTAACAAACACATTACCAACAATATGAACGCGAATAATAAATAAGCAACATCATATTTTATGAATATTTTCGCTAAAACAAGTCGAATTCTGTCATACATATTGCAACAAATAATTAAGATGAATAGTCCAAATGAAATAGATTTATTATCCTTGCATATCGCTTATTAAAAATTGACATACAGACTAAACATCTTCAATTTAATATGCTAAAGCGACTCAAGCTCAAACGACTAAAAACACGACACATGCTTAAAACCTTTATCAAAGGATTTCTCTTTACCTGCCTATTGGCAGTGATATCTTGTACGCCAAACAAGGACAGTATAGAACTCATTCAGGCAATCAGTAATAGACAAACAGAAGCGGCACTTGACTTAATCGAAAAAGGCGTGGGATTGGATGCACGAGATACTTTAGGTCTCACTCCTATTCATTGGGCAGCAAAAAGAGCTTTACCTAAAGTTACAGATGCTCTTTTGCAAAATGATTGTGATATCAACAGCTTAGACAAAGAGGGTTATACAGCACTAAACTATGCAATCAGAGCCAATAATGCAGAAGCAACAGATTTACTACGTAAGGCTGGAGCGGTTGTTTATAAGAATGGATTATCAAACTTGAGCGATGGCCCTTTTGTTGATAGAACTGAAGATGGGCTTTATGCTTACTATTTAAAGCACGATTCTCTTACAAGTAAAACCTATCTCACTGGGAAATTCTTGGATAAAAAAATAAACGCATTCAAAGGTTGGGCAGGCGATACATGTTCTTACTCCCTAAGAGAAAGTCAAACTCCAAACTGGCAAGTGAAAACTAAGGAACCCATTTTCGTTTTAGGTGACATTCATGGGCAATTTGATAGAATGATAAATAACCTACAAAGTCATAGTGTAATAGATAAACAACTGAAATGGAATTGGGGAAAAGGCCATTTAGTATTTGTAGGTGATATTTTTGATAGAGGAAATAAGGTAACTGAAACGCTTTGGTTCATTTATCGTTTGGAGCAAGAAGCTGAGAAAGCTGGCGGGCAAGTTCATATTACGTTTGGTAATCATGAATTAATGGTACTCAATAAAGACAACAGATATATCGCTCGTGACTATAAAAGTCTTTGTAATAATCTGGGCTTAGACTACGATGCTCTTTTTCATCCAAATTCTGTATTGGGAGAATGGTTGCGTTCTAAGAATTCAATGACAAAAATAAATGACATCCTTTTTGTACACGGCGGAATCTCTCAAAAACAAGTTGATTCAGGCATTAGCCCAGATCAAGTTAATCAGCTCATGAGACAATATTTGGTAGCAGGATCAAATCCTGGAAATGCAGAAGACTATGCACAAATATTGAAATCATTTGGCCCTTTTTGGTACCGAGGTTATTTTATGGATAGATCACAATACAAGCAAATCAAGGAACAAGAGCTAGATGAAATACTTGAGAAACTCAAGGTATCGCATATTGTTGTTGGTCATACCGAAAACGAAATACTAAGCTCAAGTTATAATGGGAAAATTATTGACGTGAATATTCCTTTAGCAGATGATTCAATACCGAATCAAGCCTTACTGATTGAAGATGGTAAATTCTATCACTTAAATGAAAGTACAGATAAGGTATTATTAAAATAAGTCAGATTGAATTCATAAAAAAGCCTCAAAGACATTTGTTCTTTGAGGCTCTTTTTTAATCGGTAATTTCAATCGAATTTCCTTCCGGATCTTGAATAACACTTTCATAATAAGCATCACCAGTTACTCTGGCTTCTCCTTCAATTTTAAAGCCATCACGTCGTATTCTTTCAGTCAATTCATCGACCTTCATCTTACTCCCTACTGAAATAGCAAGATGCGTCAAGCCATACATTCCATCTCTTTCTCCCAGTCGATCTGAAATATCTGATCGGTGCATAATTTCAATTCTCGCACCGTTCTCAAAAGATAAAAAATAAGACGAAAAGCCTTTCTTTGCATTTACGTATTTGTCATTGCAAGCCATAGAAAAGTAAGTTTGATAGAAGTCCTTCATTCGTTCTAAATCTTGAACCCAAATGGCAATATGATCTATTCTCATTTAATACAGTTTATAGTGATTTTGTAAGATTTACTATATAAGTTCCATCTTCTTTAATTCCACAATCAAATTCATTTCAGGCTGAATATGAATCGTTTCAAATCCCATTCTATTAGCTGCCTTAATATTATCTAGATTATCATCGATAAAAAGAGATTCCTCTGGAATTAGCTCATATCTATCCAATAAGATTTGAAACAATTTTTGATCTGGTTTCACTAGCTTTTCCTCTCCCGAAACAACTACACCTTCGAATTCCTTGAAAAAGGGAAACCGTTTATAAGCCAGTGGTAAAGTTTCAGCTGACCAATTTGTCAGACCAAAAACTCGATATAATTTCTTCACTTTATACAAGGCCACAACATTTTCGGGAATATCACTTCCCATCATCACTCCCCATTTATCGAAAAAAGTTTGGATGTAGCTAGAATATTTGGGATGCTTTTCTTGCAAGAGCTTTATGCCCTCAGCAAATGATCTTCCTCTATCCTGCTCCACATTCCATGTGTTATTACAAACATGAGTAAGAAAATAATTCATTTCTGATGGATCGGAAAACTCATCTTTAAACAAGTATATCGGGTTCCAATCAACCAACACGCCTCCAAAATCGAATACAATATTCTTTATCTTCATTCTAATTCTTTTTAATCTGTTCTTCCCTTAATCTTTTTCGATAATCAGATGGGGATAAATTTTTGTACTTTCTAAATTGCTTTGTAAAATAGGAAGGGTTTGTAAAACCACTCTTAAACATGATTTCTGAAACGGTCAGACTTCCCCATTCCAATAGATAAGTTGCATTATTAATCCTAAACTCATTTAAATAATCCATAAAGCCCTTGTTGCTGATTTGTTTGAATACTCGGCAAAAAGAATTTGGAGTCAAATTTAAATGTGAAGCGATATCATTTGTACTAATTTTTCTTTCATAATTCTCATTGATGTAATCCAATATGCTTTTGAATCGTTCAGAATGCTGATAATCCATACGGTATTTCTCAAGTAAGAGTTTGGTATGATTATCTATCTCACACATCTCTAAAAATATCCTCAAGACAGACAAAAGCTGTTCAGTCGGATTTTGATCATGTATAGATTCAAAGATGTATGCCAATTTATTCTTAAGCTCATTATTGAAAATCAAAACTCTGTTGGATGATTGAATCAAACTTAAAACAGCTTTCATCTCCGGGAAAACCTGAAGTCTATTCAAAACGAAAGCTTCATTAAAATGGATCACCAATTCGAAGTTATCTTCAAATTCACGGTTGATAAATCCGAGGTGAGGCAAATGAGGTCCAAGAAATACCAAAGCCCCATTTTCATAATCATGTACACAATTATCCACACTTATTCTCCCCTTTCCATTCTTTACAAAAACGATCTCATAATCGTTGTGTAAATGGAATTTAATGTGGGGACAAGTCGAATTAAGATCGTAACGATTGATCTCAAATGATTTCTCTTCTTTATATGTCAGATACTCTTGCTTGGAATTCATGATTCAAAATTACCATATATTCCAAGAATATCATACCAATATGAATACATTGAGCTAGAATAAGAATAAATACACTCAGTAAAAACGAATTCCTATCATAACACATCTTATATAGATGTATTCAATTTTTATATCTTTGATACAATCAAATTATTTAGCATGATGGAATACTATAAATACGGAGAAAAGGAAGTGAATTACCTGAAAAGCAAATGTGAAAAAATGAATGAAGCAATTAATCGCATTGGCATGATTGAACGTCCAATTCTACCTCATCCTTTTCAAGCTCTTATTTCAAGTATTATTAGCCAGCAAATATCTACCAAAGCGGCAAAAACAGTTAAAGAAAGATTAAACAAACTGATTGGGAACATAAGTGCTGAAAATATTCTTAATGCCAGTCATGAATCCATTCAATCCTGTGGCATGAGCAATAGAAAAGTAACTTATATAAGGGGGATTGCCGAGGCTGAACAGGCTGGCACGATTAAGTTCGACAAGCTACATGAACTCAGTAATGAGGAAATAATAGTGAAGCTAACTGCCTTAAATGGCATTGGCGTTTGGACTGCCGAAATGCTAATGATCTTTTCTTTAAGACGTCCAGATATCATAAGTTATGGTGACCTGGCAATACGTAATGGAATAATGAAATTGTATGACTTAGATAGCTTATCGAAAAAGGAATTTGAAGTTTACAGAAAGCGATTTTCGCCATACAACACAGTTGCTTCTCTTTACTTTTGGGCCTTGGTAAAAGAAGTACAATAAGCACCCTATTTGCACATGTTATTCACCCCTTTCAGGGATGATGTGTAAATTTGCCTAATACCACCCATTACATGGGTGGTTATTCAGATTTAGCCACTTCGTGGCACACAATAAAAGTTAATAATTAATCAAAATAAAATAAACGCACTCATTAATACCATGAAAAATACCAAGTTACAATTCATGAAATAATACCCAGAAATTATTTTGATGTATTCACTCCACACTAAGATGAGTAGTAAATCGATACAAACCTAAAAGCCCCGAAGGTGGCGACAATCCCAGTAAGGGGTTATGCATTTTCAAGAAAAAGCGTTCATCAATAAAACTACTACTAAGAAGTCCACAGGGATCCAACAGAATAAGTTCTAGCTCTTCCGCTAATTAAAACTCTATCGCCACAATTCTCGCATTGTAATTTCCCAACACGTTCCGAAATTTGCATGGCTCTCATCTCCTGCTTGTTTAAAACATCTGCCCAGTAGGGAATTAAGGAACAGTGTGCTGATCCTGTAACAGGATCTTCCAGAATCGAAGCCTGAGGTGTAAAGAATCGTGAAACAAAATCACAATTATCACCCACAGCAGTAACAATTACACCACCTGGATCCAGATTAATCTGATCGAAAACTTGCCTATCAATTTTTATATTTCGAATATCAGCCTCAGAATCATAGACCAAAACATAATCCCTTGATTTAAGAACTTGCTTAGGTTGAATGTTTAAGGCATCCTTAATTTGTTGAGGTAATTCAGCCTGAACTGGCATTCTCGAAGGAAAATCTAATGTATACAAACCATCCTTAACACTGACATTCAAATCACCACTTAAACTCTCAAAAACGATTCTCTCTTTGGGATAATTCAAAAATTCTTTCAGAACATAAGCACTAGCCAAAGTTGCATGTCCACATAAATCCATTTCAACATCGGGAGTAAACCATCTTAGATGCACCTTTTCTTCATTCACAATAAAAAAAGCCGTTTCGGGGACGGCATTCTCCTTTGCAATTTCAAAAAGTAAATCATCTTCTAACCATTCTTTTAAGGGTATTACACAGGCTGGGTTCCCTCCAAAAACTTTATCTGTAAAAGCATCAATTTGATATAGGTCCAATTTCATTATAACATATATTAAGGAGAGGTTCTTATTTCTTTAAATAGGCATAGGCGGATTCACCTGATGCAAATGTTAGTTCACTTCTTTTATAGTCATCAACTTCATAAGTATCAGCCATCAGCAACTCTTTATCTGTGAGTTCGAATATCATTCCTTCTACAAAGTCCATCTCAGCCCCTGTATATACAAGGATAGGATGCATATCCGTTCCACTCGATTTTATAACATTCGGATCAGTAATTTTAATGTTCGAAAGCGTATATTTTCTTAAAGCATCTTTTTCACCTGTTAAAATTCGTTCAAATGTATCTAACTGTACTCTCTCAAATTGAAGTGTTCCGTATGAAAATAGTTTTACCATTTTTATTCTCAATCTTATTCGTTTGTTGGTTTAAATCTGGCTGCTAAAGCTCATCTATTTTAGCAGCTAATATAAAATCATTTTCATGTAATCCATCTATTTTATGTGTCCAAATTGAAACGAGAACCTTCCCCCAAGACAATATCATTTCTGGATGATGATTTTCATCTTCTGCTATATCTCCAACTTGATTTACAAATTGAAGAGCATGCTTAAAATCAGGGAATAGAAATGTTTTTTCAATATGATGATCTTCAATAAGTGACCAATTACTGATATCAGTTAAATAAACTGTTGCTTCATCACCTGTCAGTTTAGGTATTCCTCCTTTACAAGGCTCACACTTTTTTTCAGATAAATACTTCATTATAATGCTTCTTGAAATTGCTTTAGTTGGGAGAAAAAATCTTCTCGCAAGCTCGTTTCTTTTATGCCCACTTCATTAGAGAAATTCTCATAAAAAGAAGGTAAGGAAAAGTTTAGGATCGGTTTCTCATTAGCACGCTCATATCTTGCTTTCGCCATAGCCAATACAGATTTCCCGCCATGTCCTCCTGGTGACGTCGCCATCAAAAACATAGGACGGTTTCCCCAAACATTCGATTCGATTCGAGATACCCAATCATATATATTTTTATAGGCGACAGAATACGCACCATTGTGCTCTGCGAATGAAATAAGAATCCCATTAGAGTTTTCAATCAAGGCTTTAAACTGATGTGCTAATTCAGGAATTCCAGATTCAGCTTCCCTATCTGCAGAATAAATCGGCATCTCAAAATCATTCAAATCTAAAAGTTCAAAGTCTATATTTTTCAGCTCTTTAGATGCATAATGCGCTAAAACTCTATTGATGGATTTTGAACTATTGCTTGCTCCAAGGGATATTATTTTCTTTGTCATGAAAGTATTTTATAGATTAATCTCATAGTCTTTGTAACGACTCTTGCTTAAAGATAGAAAAACACTTCTAAAAGACTCAGTTCTTAGCTTGAAATCAATATCAGTTTAATTGATACATAGATAGCCAATATCACTCCCACCACTTTTTATTTTCTTCTCTAGTCGCCTGCTCAATTTCCTCGATCGGATATTCAATAAAATCGTCAACTAACCTCAATCCATTAGTCTCAAAATTTTTGGGTACTTTTATAAATGAAATCAGATTTGAAAGAACATAAGTTTTCCAACCCCTATCTAGATACTTGGAATTAAATAAATAAAACGCTTTATCGTAGTGCTTAAATAAATCATCATGCATTGAAGGAGGTAATTGAAGTCCCCAAGCACAAAATCTAGGCTCCTCATTGTTGTAACTCTCCCACGTTCCTATAAAAGAATTAAAACCGTCCTGACCAAACCAGGCATTATTCAAATTAAAGCCATGAGGCGATATATCAAACATGCTTTTAAAATCGCCCGTAAATCGACCAACATGACTTTGATTTGGGTTCTCATTCAAGACATATGTACCATAAATAATGCCAGCAGATAGAGTCGGCTCGTCACAACCACTTCTTGCTTCATCGAGCAACATGATTTGATCAATAGTCATCGTACCCTGAAAGTCGCAAACATTATTTTTCACTCTCGATTTCCCTTTCACATGATATTTAAAATGAGATTTAGAATCTTTAGATATCTCAATAAAACGTATATCTATTCTTTGATTATCATCTCCAATTGTGCCCTGAAAAGTTCTTTCATTCCATAGTTGGCAATAATCTGACTTTATATTTTTCTGGGTAGCTTCAGTATAACAATCTTGAGCGAAAAGTGATGAGCTTATGGATAGAATAAATAAAAGATGGAGTAAGGTTTTCATAATTTAGCTTTCAGATGACTTTGATTAGAAATAAACGCGTAGTCTATCAAATTTATGAAACTCAAACCTGCAAACAAAAAAAAAGATGCAATCACACGACCGCATCCTTACATATCTACATTGAAACTTAATTCGAATACTAGTCAATTATCAAATCTTCTATAGGAAGTCTTTTTCTTGGAGATGGATTTTCATCTGGATAACCAATTGGTAGAACTGCTACAGGATAAAGATTCTTATCCCATCCGAAGTATTCACGTATAGCTTTCTCATCAATAAGCCTCATCCAGCAAGTACCTAAACCGAAATCTAATGCTCTAAGCGCAATATGTTCGATTGCAATGGCAATATTAAAAGCGACTGATTTTTGGAGATCCTCAATTTTTAGTTGAGATTTAGCTTTAGTCGTCTTATGAAGGATTTCGCAAATCCCATCGTCAAAAACACCTATCTCACCAAGATCCTGAACGCCTGAAACACGACCATCTAAATATCCTTGTACATCAGCACATACAACAAGTACAAGGGGAGCTTCACTTACAAACTTCTGATCGAATGAGAATTTTTGTAATTGCTTTTTTGTAGCCTCATCTTTCACAATCTTAAATCGCCAAGGCTGAGAATTACATCCAGAGGGTGCTAACCTTGCTGATTCTAACAATTCCATTAGAACCTCATCAGAGATAGGATCAGTTTTGAATTTTCGAATACTACGTCTGTTTGCTATGGCTTCTTTAGTACTAAGCTCTTTGTAATTTTTCATGCTACCTTTCTAATAATGTATTTAAGCGTGCAAAAGTAATAGGTATAGAGCTATATTCTTACTTCTGAATCTCATTTTTATTGAATTCTTCTTTGCTTATTCTATAATAAACCGAATGCCTTTATAATCTATTGTTCTATTTCAAGAATGAACAATATGACCAATTTGGATTTTCATTTTCAATTTTCCTACCAAGACATATAATTTCTTAATTATAGCTTCATCTAGCAACCATTGTTCAGTAATATATATTCCTAAAGTAGACTTATTCTTCATTTCAGAAACAATCCCAACATCGATATGATTCACACAAAACTTTAACCTAGGATCTAATTTAAAAATATCTAAAATTAAAGATTGAGTACCCTGACTATTTAAAAGTTTCCCTGATGATCTCGCATCGTTTTCTTCAATAAGAATTTTAGAGTCGAAATTCTTCGACTGTGTAGTAAACTCACTCTTTTTTAAAAATGGATTCACTTTATCCAGAATATTCTTCTGGCGAATCTTAATAATAGTAGATGATGGAAAATCAACTGGAAAGAAGAATCCACTGTACATCGCATTGTCACCTATCGCAACCATATCACAATAATTTACAAAATAGGGCTCATCCTTTGTTAAGCTTGATATAATAACGTGTTGCTTAACTAGATAACGAGGATTCACCCCGCTTGCAACATACGTTTTATCATCAAAGTCAATCTCGCGTTTGGTTTTCTTAGCAAACTCTTGTAATTCTTCAATAGCTGTTTTTTCTTCCATTCTCTTATTACTATTTAATAATTATCCTTTATATAAATGATTAGGTAAATCTTCTTTTCCCTTGCATGTAAGATCTTCTACGACGTAAGCGATCAGGTTTTGGTTTGGTTAATAGATAAATTATTGGACCAATCACAGGAGGTATAAATGCCAATATCAGCCTAAAAACGCCTTGCCTTTCTTTCATATGCGAAAAAGCATCAATAATCACATAAAGATGCAAGGCTAATACAGGTAAGTAAACAAACATATTCATCGTATTAAATTTACATAAATCTAATAAATATATTTTCATACTAAGCATAACAATAGTATAAAAAAACGCCTATCAAATGAATGACAGGCGTTGAATTTATGCGTGAAGAAAATTATTACTCTCCAATATGCTTCTGCCATTTCCAAGCTGAAAGCAATGTTTCGTCCAAAGAGCTTTGAGCTTTCCAACCCAATTCTTCGTTAGCAAAAGTGGTATCTGCATATATTTGCTCGATATCACCTGCACGACGAGCCACAATTTTGTGAGGAACTTTCTCTCCCGTTGCTCTTTCAAAGGACTCAATGATTTCTAATACAGAAACTCCATTTCCAGTACCTACATTAAAATATTCACAGTTCTCTTTATTCTTATTTTTCAATAAGCGCTCAATTGCCACAACATGTGCCTTTGCCAAATCTACAACGTGAATATAATCACGAATTGCAGATCCATCAGGTGTGTTGTAATCATCACCAAAAACGCTCAATTCAGGGCGAATACCAGCTACAGTTTGCGTTAAGAATGGAATAAGGTTATTAGGAACCCCAAGAGGTAATTCACCAATTTTAGCAGTAGCATGAGCCCCAATTGGATTAAAATATCTTAAGGCAATTCCTTTCAATTCAGGATAAGCATTTATAGTATCACGAATGATATCTTCACAAATAGTCTTAGTATTACCATAAGGAGATTCTGCTTCTTTACGAGGTGTTTTCTCGGTTACAGGCAGCTTATCTGGTTGACCATAAACTGTACACGATGATGAGAACACAAGATTCGGAACCTTATTCTCAATCATGCAGCCCATGATATTCATTAATGAATTTAGATTATTATTGTAATACATTAAAGGCTTCTCAACGGACTCTCCTACTGCCTTTGATGCTGCAAAATGTATGATGGCTTCTAAATTGGTATATTTCTTAAAGAAATCGTTGACCTTTTGCTTGTCTGTCAAATCAAATTCCTCAAACTTAGGTTGTACACCTGAAATTTCTTTGATCTGTTCCAATACTTCAATCTTCGAGTTAGAAAGATTGTCCACAATTACCACATCGTAACCGTTCTTCTGTAGTTCAACAACTGTATGTGATCCAATAAAACCCGTTCCACCGGTAACAAGAATTTGTTTACTCATGTCTAATGTTTTTTTTTGACTTGTTTCTAATGATAGTGTTTAATTCCAGTTCTATTTATTTTCACCACACAATAGACCCTTAAAACAGTAGATCAAAGAAACAATTTTTCTCTAATATTTTCTTAATAAAATTGAATTCTTTCCAACATAAGTTTGATGGAATTGAGCTCCTATAGAGTGCAAACGTTTTAAAATACTTAAGATCGTTTCTTCAAGCTTTTACATCAACTTTTATTCAAACCCATAATCCCTTTCTACTTTAGCAATTCGAGTCTTAAAGCTTTTGTACCACTCCTTACGTCCTTTTTCACGAGCAAGGGAATGATCTGTATTTTCTTTCCAATTCTTAATAGCCGCTAAGTCTCTCCAATACGAAACAGTAATTCCGACATCCTCTCTAGCACTCTCTACACCACGAAAACCGTCTTGTTGTTCTGCAAGTTCAAGCATTAGATCTGCCATTTCAGAATAGCCTTTATCTCCTTCTGTTCTGATAGATGTGAAGATTACAGCGTAATAAGGTGGTTTTGGTGTTTTCGCAATCATATCTTCTCTTTTGCTTTATATTAATATCTAAATATTAAAAGCCATATGCAAAGTGAATACCTATACTTATATGGTAATCTTCTGGGTCGTAAGCGAAACCTACAGTAGGCCCAATGTGAAAATGGTTAAACTGAAATTCATAAACAGCCTCAAGGTGTAAGGCCAGATTTAGCTCTGAAGGTTCTTCATCCTCAAAGGTAATTCCAGGAGAAAAACTTAAACTTAATTTATCAATAGGTCTGTAACTCCCCACTATCCCAAAGGTATTATGCTCATGCTCACTAAATAAGCGTTCATACCCTATACCAAAGCCAAATTTCGAATCTTCAATCATACGTAGATAATGAAGATGAACACTGTAAGCCATCGCTTTTTCTTTGACTAAATAAACAGGTGCATTTACTATTCCAATTTCATTTTCAGGATGTTTGTGGTGATGATCATTGTCTGTATGTGTATGATTTTGTGCTATTAAGTTCGTTACTAAAAATATTAATAATAGACTTAGGCTTAATTTTAACTTCATTCTCTTTGTTCAATTTATATTCATAAAGATGTCGGTTTTAATCCTGATATCCTCTTACCGAGAATCAATTGATATGCAAAAACGATAGTTTTAATTGTGAAAGTATTAAAATGTTAAGACTTTATCGCTATCAACAACCCAATCAGCCAACTCCTCCATTGTCGATTTGTTCGCTCCTTCAAAGTATGGCTGGTTCTTATAGATACCACATCGAGCGTTACAAGTTCCACAAACTTTCACTGCTACATTTCTAGCAATCAGCTTTTTAAGCATTTGAGATAAATCTTGATCGTATTCTTGTGGTGGTTTACAAGCATCCCTTGCCATATCAACAGCATCATTCATTAAGAAAACTCTAACTTCTACGCCTTTACTTCTCAAAGTTTCAGCTAGTCTTAGACCATTCCATGTGACATCGGTATTATCATAGGGTTCCCGATTAAAAATAATTAAGGCTTTCATTTAAGGTTTTTAGTTGTTAACTCATTCTAATATGATTATTCTTGATTAAAGTCAGATCACAAGTCTGAGCCAATCCAAATTTATGAAAACCATATACATAAACAAAAGACAACTAAGTGTATTTTAAAATTACACTTCATTTTAAATAAAGATGAAAAATTCAATTCCAGAGAAACTCAATCCTACAAACAAGTTTGGTTCAATATTTGCATTTCAGCTATTATGCTAAGATAAGAACAAGTAAATAGTGGAAACTCATTTCTGAGATTGCCCTATTCTCAGATAAAAATTTAAATTTGCATACACAACTAATCCAATATCTATGAAAAAAATTATCTACTTCTCATTAATACTACTGTCAGTTATCAGTGCTGCATGTAGCTCAGGAGAGAAAGCCCTGCAAAATGGGGACTACTACACGGCCGTATTAAAATCGGTTGATAGACTAAGATCGAATCCTGATAAAAGCAAAGCACAACAAGCTTTATTGGAGAGTTACCCTTTAGCTGTAAACTCGTCGAAGAGGGAAATTGTTTCTCTATTGAATTCATCTGATCCTTTAAAAAACACAAAATCAATTGGACAGTATCAGATTTTGAATAGAATGTACAATGAAATAAACCGATGCCCAGCTGCCTTGCGTTTACTTTCAAATGTGCAATCATTCAGAGCTGAGGAAGATATGGCTAGACAACTTGCAGCTCCTGAATGTTATAATTTAGGCTTAAGAGAACTGGCTAAAGGAACGCGTAATGCTGCAAAATCGGCTTATGCAAATTTCGCAAAAGCCAATCAGTTTGTTCCTAATTACAAGGATGCTATAGCAAAAATGCAAGAAGCTGAATATATGGCAACTCTAAAAGTTATTATTGAGCATATCCCTGTAAACTCTGCAAAATATAGCTTTAGTGCCGAATTCTTTCAAGATCAGGTTACGCAATATATTACGAATAATATCAGACGTAAGTTTGTACGTTTCTACACGCCTAAACAAGCTGAGATGGAGAAATTAGAATACCCTGATCATGTGATTGCCATGCGTTTCGAAGATTTTGTTGTGGGTGAAACACACGATACAGATATTGAGAAGCAAGTCATCAGTGCCGATAGTGTCGAAGTCGGAACCACTAAACTTAAGGATGGTACAAGCATTAAAGTATATAATAAAGTAAAAGCCAAACTACATATTCACAAACGTGAGGTTATTTCTAAAGGCCTACTTTCCTTGCATATTGAAGAGTTCGACAACAAACGAATCATCAATAATAAACAATTGGGTGGCGAGTATGTTTGGTTCAGCGAATGGGGTCACTTTAATGGTGACGAAAGAGCATTAACTAAAGAAGAACTGGAAATCTGCGAAAGCGAACCTATTCTTCCTCCTGCACGACAAGATTTATTTATAGAATTCACCAAACCGATTTACACGCAACTCACCAATGAATTGAAACGATTCTATAATAGATATTAAAACATGAATATGTTCGTGATCCATAGTTTATAAAAGGTTCACGCAAAGAGCACAAAGGATAATAAACGCAAAGGCCGCAAAGAGATCTCAATCTCTTTGTGGCCTTCGTTTAACTTAGCATCCTTTGCGTGAAATAGATTTTAAATATAGATCAATCTATTTCATAATTTTAATTACAACTTCATCTTCCCAAGGAACTAGAGGCGAAGGATAATAATTAATTCCCATATGTTCAAATCGAGACTTTTGTTTTCCTAATCGTACTTTGTATTCATCCCACGATTTGTCAGAATGATTCGACCAACCGAGTTCTGCGTAACCGGGCAAACGAGGAAAAACCAGATATTCAATATCATCAATCGTTTCAACTGTTTCGGTCCAAAGCGGAGCTTCTATTCCGATAATATGCTTTTTACTAATACCTTCCACATTGCTTTCCAAAGTCCAATCGTAAGCATCGTCAACTTCGGTATAACCGGCCCAATGTAAGCCTAAAGGACAAATGGAATCGTATTGAATATCCATATACGCTCTCTTGGCTGGCGACATGATAATCTTCACATTCTGATTCACCGCATCCAAAGCTGTTTTTGTTCTGGTATGCCAAAATTGTGCGATACTATTCTCATTGAGATTGGCAGCAGAAACATCAGCCCATCCCATCATCTTCTTACCATGAGCATTCACAATATCCTGAGCTCTGTTTACAAACTTGATGTAATCTTTTTTCTTGGTTGCATTCGACTCATCTCCTCCAATATGAATGTATTCACCAGGAGTAATCGCTGCCAACTCACCAATCACATCATCAATAAATTTGTAGGTAATTTCCTTATCTGCATCAAGAGTACTAAATCCCACATTGGTTCCTGTATACAAATCTCTGGCTTTACCATCAGCATTCAATTCAGCATAAGATGCCAAAGCGGCATTGGTGTGTCCTGGCATATCAATCTCAGGAATGACAGTTATGAAACGCTCTTGAGCATACTTCACAATCTCGGTATATTGGTCCTGAGTATAAAACCCACCTTTACCTCCATTTACCTGAGTGCTGCCACCATGCTTCGTTAAGTTTGGCCACGATTTAATTTCAATACGCCAACCCTGATCATCGGTTAGGTGCAAGTGCAAAACATTCATCTTATAAGCGGCAATTAAATCAATGAATCGTTTCACATCATCCACATCGAAGAAATGACGAACCACATCGAGCATGGCACCTCTATATCCATATTCAGGTTTATCTTCAATAGTACCACTTGCCAATTCCCATGGGCCAACTTGTAAATCTTTCGATTCAATTCTGGCTGGGAATAATTGTCTGATAGTCTGCACGCCTCTGAACAAACCTGCAGGCTGAAAAGCCTCCAAGACGAGTCGTTTATCCGTAATATTCAATTTATAACCTTCATCACCCAACGCAGTCAAATCTTGATTTAAAAGTATAGCGATTCCTTTTTTCGACGCAGGTGTATTAAGAACTTCAACTTTGGTCTTAAAACCAGTTGCTGGTACAATAAAATCAGCCAGGTATTTTGCAATAATTTGAATATCTTCCTGATCATCTGACACATATATTTTAGTTTTATCAGTCCATTCAAATGAACTCCCCGTTGCAATAAGGCTTGTGGGTTTAGGAATCAGACTTTCCTTTGATAAATCTTTGGGTGTTGGTGTTTTACAAGAGACAAGTATAACTGCAAGCAAGAGCACTTGACTTAAATTGAACAATCGATTCATTTTCACTTATAATTAATTCTTAGTTAGTTTATTGATCAAATAAAAGGGGTTTAAAATCCCTGTGAAAGATAATCATTATTAGACTTTAAACTGTAGGCAGATACTAAAAACTCAACAGATTTTAACTCCTAAAAAAACGGCCCCCAGTGTTTGAGTAGCCGTTTAAAATAGATTATTATTGTAATATAGATTTTCTTACACCTTCTCCACCTTCTTAATACCTCTACGGTTGAAAATGATACGGTAACGACGGTAGCTTGTTTCATCATCGAGTTTAAAACGGAGAACCATATTTACAAAATAAACTTTCTCGCCTGACAACTTCTGAAACTCGTCATCATTTAGGTAATAAAGGGGAATCTCAGGATTATCCATTTTCTGGATAAAGTTCGAGACATTAAAACGGATAATATCAACCACACCCGTAATATTATAATTCCCGTATGAATTATCCAAGGCCTTTTGATCTAATCGAAGCAGCTTGCGATAGAAAATGATTTTCTCACCCACACCCCGACTCTCAATATCAATAATACGAGAACGGTTACGGTGCTTCAGAACTCGCAATGGCACCGAGTCTTCTCTTACAAAGTCGAAACTCTCCTTACACCAGCCAATCTTCTCATCACCTTTTACTCGAATCACTGTTTTATGATCGAAAAAACGTTTATTGATCTTCCCTACCAGATAGAGGCGACTTAAATCCTTAATTCTATCCTTTAACATATAGATAATCACCAAAGCAACGTATAAGGGAATGGTGAAACCACCCAAGCTTTTCTGAAAGAAAAAGGTGAGTGCCGCACCAATAATCATAGCCATTCCTGCTGCCACGCTGTATAGCAATTGCATCATAAAAACGCCTTCCTTTTTCGTACGGGAAGAAAGCAATAGCTGACCTTCGAAATATTTATTAAACACACTTTTGCGATGAACCAACCAGCGATTACGATCTTGCGAATCCTTTTCAACAACCAAATAGCCTTTAGATCGCTTGTAAGCAATCTCATCCCTAATCAAGTTTAGAATATCATCCTTGCTTCGATCGAAATCCTCAGGATGCATCTTTCGTAAGCCACGGTGCAAATAATAGCTATTCTGTTCAAACTGATTGCTCATAAATTCATCGCCAAACAAAAAGTAATCGAACATTTCCTTTTGAATTGTGGACACATTCACAATACGACGTAAATCGCGATATTGCTGAGCAATTTTCTTAATATCTGAGATATAAGCCTCAATCAGGAAGCGCCTATCATCCGTCATTTCATTTCTCAGAATATGCTGAATTTCTCTGCGAAGTGCCGATTTCAGGATGGAATGAAACATACGAATATGATACTCGTAATTCGCCTCATTCTTCGAGCTGGGATGGTTGGCCACCTTCTGAAAAGCTTCCTCTAAGTATGAGAAAACGGAATGATCGCCTTGAGCAATTTCTCTTAAGGCATAAGGTGGTGTAATCAAACGAATGTTGGAGTTGAAATCGTTGTAAAAGTCCTCTTTCTTATAGGTGGACGAACTTATATCCAGTTTGCTTGGTATAAACAACCAAGTCTTAACCGAAAACTCATTCACCTTACGATCCTTACGAGCTTCGTAACCCATTTTAATCTCCACAGAAAACTTATCATGTACTCTTACAACTTCTTCTATCATTCGCTTTTTTTTTATGATTTAAACTTTTGGGATGCTAGTCGAAAATAAAGATACTGAAATCCTTTTAATATAACCCCCTTCGAACGTCCCAATTTTAAAGGGATAGAAACGTTAACGTTTGCATTATGTAATTTATTGCAAGTTAAACTTTCTCAATAAAAAAGGGTACAACAATCAGCTGCACCCTTGTTATATGTATCTTAATTTTAAAAAATCAACTTAAGAATTTTTAAAGCTTGCTCTGAGTCCAATTCTAAAATCTTAATCTCGATGGCAATATTCGAATAGGGCATGTATGCCTTAATATTTTAACTATTCCGTTGTAATAATCACCACACCATTCTTTCCCTTATCGCCATATACAGCTTCGGCAGCTGCTCCTTTCATTACATTCACTTCCTTAATGTCCTTGGGGTTAATTTTCAACATATCGATCTCGACTACACCATTGATAATATACATAGGCGACTCCTGTTTGACTTGAGGTCGATATTGATACCTCTGTACAGGTTTGGGCTCTGCAGGTACTTTGTATCTCAATAAATTATCGGCAATCACCTCACCTTGTAGCTTTCTCACAATAAAGCTAATGGTTTTATTGTATGCATTTATCTTCCGATCTAAACTTCGTGTCTGTTCTTCTGTTGCTTTTACAATCAATTCATAAGAGGCAATTCTATAATCACAATATCTTATCAGTAAGGTGTTTCTTTGATATATTTCTTCTGAAAAACCAGACATTTCATCAAGTTCGATAATAATATCACGGCATTTCTCCCAATTGGGAATCCCATCTTCTCTAATGGCATCCCGGTTTGTTTCTGTTATATATTGTGGATAAACACTCAAAGCTTTCTGTTCCAATTCAACAAACTCTGCCAAACGAATTTCATATTGAACTAATATTTTAGGTGATTTTAAAACTATACCGCCACATGCTATAATAAAGACAAGCAGCACCGCAGGAATCAAAATGCCTTTCACCCTTGCTTTTGGATTCGACAAAATAGGATGGAATGCAAAACCTAAAAGCAAACCACTGAGTAAACCACCAATATGAGCCGCATTATCAATCCCTCCTCTTAAACCAAAAAGCAGATTGTAGCCAACAAAGATTAAGATACTCACCAGAATGCCTTTCTTGCTTTCCTTGTCAATCAAATTGGTAATAAGCAGAGCAATATACAGGCCATACAATCCAAATATAGCCCCAGATGCTCCCGCACTAACAATCATATCGTGCCAGGCCAAACTGACAAGACTACCGCCTATACCCGTAATGATAAAAGCAAAACCCAATTTCCATTTTCCAATAATAGGCTCCAACAACAAACCAATATACAAGAGGGCATACATATTAAATAAAAGGTGAATCAGCCCTATGTGCAAAAAGCAATTGCTAATGAGTCGCCAATACTCACCATTATAAGTTAAAGTTGTAAAATTGGCTCCCCAAGCCACAAGACTCTCAACCGTAGGTTCCATAAAATGAACACCCGATGCGACCATTGATACATACACTAAAACACAAAAGATGATGATAATAGGACTCATAAAAAAGCCCTCTCGGGGTGTAAATACAGAAAAAAGTTCTAGTGTTTTCTCTGCAAGCCATCCTCGTTTTTCTTTGGGAGCCTGATAAACATAGACCTCCTCAGCATGACCCGTAAAATCTGGACACTCCTCTTCAAAATCAGCCTTGGCATGAGTCAAACCACACACAATGCCTTGTTTGGTATCAAACTTGGAATTATCGCACTGGCTACAAAATTTCATTCGTTCTTCTCTTGTCATTGGGAATTGGCTTCGCTTTGGTTTGGCTTCTGAAATATTCTGTTATCAACGTTATTATAAGGCTATGTGCGTATTTGAAAGTACTCACTTTCGGTTGGCACAGAGCTAATTAATTCTGAACACAATTTAGTAATTTTAATTCTTCTGTGAAGAATTAATTTGCGGTGATTACTATTTGCAGCCACTTTCGAGTTACTAATTTGCAGCATTAGCTTTATAAATTGTTATGGTTTGTGTTTGATTTTATTTATTATCAAGCTTTTTCCTATTCTCAATTGAAGTTGTCGATAAAACACCAGAAAAATTTCCATTCTGGAGATTTTTAATGTCATCTTCCTTTATCTCCTGTTTAGATACCAATTTGTAATCTTTCCATTTGTCAGTTAAAGCATGAACTTCAAGCTCAAAAGAACCATCTTCATTATTTATAATTGATGTCTTTTTGTCTTGTGGCATAAAAAGAATTTCAAAGTCGAATTGATATGATTCTTTCGCTGGAATACTTATCGGAAGTGGAATTTGTCCTTTCTGAAATTCAACAATTTTCTTTGGAACACCCATTGATTCTATGTAATAAGTTAAATCCCATAACATTATTGGTTCATAGATAATCTTTTTACCTTTTTCTGTCTTGGCTATTATAGCGAAATCCTTAATTGTGGTAGGTCTTGTACTAGGATTATTTATACTTATTTTGATGATAAAAGTCGAACCATTTTTTCCATTATTAGTAATTCCAAAAGCAGTCCACCTACTAATGCTAAAAATCGGGTCAGATTGCCTTAGAAATCCATACCAAAAACTAAAAGCCGAAATCAGAATTGCAAAAATTGATATTATTAATGTTGTTATTTCCATGGTATTTCTTTTTTACATAAACCATAACAAGTCTGTAACAACACTAGTGTTGTTATTTCTCTTTTATCTTTTTAAAAGGTATTGTCAGCACGCCCATAGGGTGGGTAACAACACGTATTATGATGATCTGAAATTAAGCAGAATTCAGTAAAAAGCATCCATCACCACCAATTAGTTATGATTAAGATATTAACACACAACAAATAATCACAAACATCCTAGCGTTAAGAGGCTATTGAGCATATTAAAGAGTTTTAACTCTTATATTATTTTACAGCACTCCAAGCCTACCATCTACGTATTCTCATCAATCCAAAACCTTAAGGTCTTCACAAAGCTCTGCCCATTATTTAGCCTATCAGCTTCGTGTTCTGTTTTGTCTTGTTTCTATATTGCTTATTTGTCTTCCCATTTTTATTTGTGGGAGAATTATTTTGTTAGTCAACATCTCCGCCTTAAGCTTGGGCTTTGCTGTTTTGTTTTGCCAAATAAAATAAAAGCGATGCTCTAGCGACGGAACACCTCAACGAAGTAGTAGAATGCTTCAACGAAGCTATGGCAATCTTTAACGAAGTAGTGGAAAACCTCAACGAATTGGTGGAGGATTGCAACGAAGTGATAAAAAATATTAACGTTCTGCTGCCCAATGGCAACGAGATGCAGGAATACTTCAACGCATGGGTGGAACAAAGCAACGAAGAGGTGGAAGATTGCAAGGTCGCAATGGCTAGTGGCAAAGCAGGAGTCATAGCTTATAAAGCAGCAAGGCAAGGGCTTAAAGCAGTACCACTATTCGATGACGAAGAGGACTTATTAGCTAAAGCTGTCGGCATTCCTCACAAAAACTGAATATCATAAAATAAATACACACAAAACAAAACAGCCAAAACCTACTGTTCACAACAAGCACACAAAAACACTCAACTCTCAGACAGAGAAAAGATTAAATCTTGTAACAAAAAACCACCCCGTCAAGCAGAACTCCAAGCTTTCTCCTCCTTGCTTTTAAGGAGGAGTACCCGCAGGGGGAGGTGGTTTTGGACCGTTCTTTTTTCCACAAAATATTAAACTGGAAATATTATTAAAAACCACCCCGTCTCATTTTAACCTGTGGTTTTGGACCGTTCTTTTTTCACAAAATATTGAGATCAAAATTGATTTGAAAACCACCCCATCAAGCAGAGCTTGACACCCCTCCTTAAAAGTAAGGAGGGGAAATTTTAAACTTGGGATATTAGAGTTGATTGTTATAAAAATGTTCTTTCTGAGTTTTAATGGCTTCTATAATCTCACTTAAAAACTAATAAACATACCTGTTCTCAAACCTCAGAATTGTGCAGCTTAATTCTTGCAAGATTCTATCACGTTTTTCGTCTCTTTCTTCAGATAAATAATTATCGTGTGCAGCACCCATCCAATTCTATGATCAATCTGATTTCAGGACAATAAAAATCAACAATATAATTTGAAAGTGAATGTTGTCTTCTAAATTTCAAATCTTCTACTTGTCGATTTTTTATATGCTTCCACAATGTCGATTCAGCAGCCGTAGAACGTCTTCGGAGTTTCTTTCTGTACCCAAATAGATTAGTGTGGTTGTGAATCTTCTTCATAATAAACATTTCAATTCATCTCTCAATTTACAGAAATATGAAAACACAAACACCATTACCTGCAAATGTTTTCTCCTCCTTAAAAGTAAGGAGGGGAAATTTAAAAGTCAGAGCATGACGGCGGTGACATCATCTTTCTGTGATTATCAGCGCATTATGCGGGACACAATACACCTCACCCCTGCTCTTGACCTAAATGAATATGACCTTATTTTCAAACAAGTTATCATCTACCTATGCCAGGCACAGGAACGGATTTATCCACATCAACTTTTCCAAAGCTATAATGCTTAGGTGAAAGGTATAAGTCAGAATTCATCATCTCTTCCCAAGTCGTTTCTTTGCCTGTATAAGCCGATATTCTTCCCATAATACCCGTCATGGTCGACTCGGCGATGGCTTGGGTTTCGTTTACGGGCTTGCCTGTTCTAATGGCAGTCACCCAATCGATATGTTCCTGATCGTAGGGACTTACTTCCAGCTTGTTATCCTCATTCCCATAATCAAATTGCCACTTAATACTTGAATTTTGATTGTAGATGGTATTTTGACAATTCGTATACCCCTGAGTTCCTCTAATCAAATCCGATACATTATTCTCACAGCCATTGATTTGTCTACACATGTTGTGGTAATGCACATCGTCTTCATAAAGGAAATCAACACTAAACATATCGTACTGATTGCCTGTCAGGCGGCGTTGGCGAGAACCAAATCCCATGGCTTTTATGGGGTGTTGACCCACAAACCAATTCACTGTATCGAGATTATGCACATTTTGCTCTACGATATGGTCGCCTGATAGCCAACACCAGTTCACCCAATCACGAATCATGGCCTCCATTTCGCTCCACTCGGCTCGTGGGCTTTTATGCCATAGCTTGCCAACATTGTAATAAGAGTTGGCCGAGACAATATCACCAATTTCCCCTTTAGCCACCTGACGAAAGGTTTCTAGATAATCTTTCTGATGACGTTTAATAGTACCCGTTACAATAGACAAACCCATAGCTTGGGCTCTTTCACCCGATATCATCACCGATCGTACACCAACTGGATCTACCGCAATGGGTTTTTCCATAAATACATGCTTGCCAGCTTTTACACAGGCCTCCAGGTGCTCTGGTCTGAAATTAGGTGGCGTGGCAAGAATCACCACATCAACCCCACTATCAATTAGCTTTTCAAAAGCATCGAAACCTACAAAACAATTCTCCTTAGGTACTTCGATGCCTTTTTTCTCCTTCAACAATTTATTGCAGAGCTCAACTTTATCGATAAAAACATCCGCTAGAGCAGTGATCTCCAAGTTGGGTCCAGCATTCAGAAAATTAAGTGCGGCTCCTGTACCTCGATATCCACAACCGATAAGACCTGCTTTTAAGACGGGACCATCGGGGGCTTGTTTGAGTAAAGGTGGATAGTCATAATCTCTTACTTTATTAGACTCGCATTGTATTAAACCAGTGGCTCCCAGGGCACAAAACAGGCCTACCGTGCCGGCATTTTTCAAGAATTCTCGTCTCTCACTTTTCTTTGTTTCCATAGCTCAAAAAAATCCACAATTCAATTATTATTATTATTATTATTATTATTATTACTCACCATCCCATTCACAAACAAGCCTAAACCCCACATCTCTACAATCGGAATACCACCAGATGCTTTTAGGCATTTGCGGATCGGTTCTCAACCATTTATCATGCTCTGTACTTTCTCTGTAATCCGGCAGCAGATATCTTTTCTTAGATCGATACGAGCCTCCTTTTATGACTCTCTCCTTCCCTTTGGTTGGTCCTTCTTGATTGAATAAAAGGGTGTCTTTTTCATTTTCAAAAGGATTATCAGCATACCAATCAGAACAAAATTCTTTCACATTGCCCAGCATATTAACCAGACCAAAATCATTAGCTTTCATTCCTTCGGGCAAATGTGTTTTCCCCCCAGAGTTGTCTCTATAAATGATCCCAGAATCCATTTCCTCATCGGAAAAATTGATATCCTCCTTCGAGTTGGCTCGGTATGCATATTCCCATTCTGCTTCGGTAGGTAAGCGGTACCTTTTTCCTGTTTTCTTTGAAAGCCATTTGCAATACATATTGGCTGCTTGCCAAGTCATACTAATGGCAGGTCGCTGTTCCATTCCCCAACCCTGAGAAGGATCGCCCCATGGTGGTGTTGCTCCAGATATAGCATCAAACTTATCTGATTCAATCTTTTGACTTCTTCCTTCAGATTCCACATCCGTTAAAAAAGCTCGGTAAGCATCCCAAGTCAATTCAACTTTAGCCATAAAAAAGGATGAAAGCTTGACTTGCTTGCTACTAATAGGCTTCTTTCTAAAATTATTATCAGCATAAATTTTCATTTCGAAAGATCCTGATGGAATAGCAATCATATCGAAAGAAACAGATGAACCTGGAATGGTTTCAACATAGTCTGCAAAATCTTCAACTTTTGTAGACTTTGCATGAATGATCTCATTAATGATGTCCTCACGTTTTAAAAATGACGTATTTTCTTCATACATGGTTTTGTGATCACCGTGTCCTACCCCTTTATGGCAATTGATACAATGTAATTCATCTTCATTTCGTCGGTAATATAAATGTGCTTTCTCCCCATTTTCAGACAGGCTAAAAGGGAATAAATTTTGATGACAATTGATGCAAGATGATTTTGGTGTGAAACGAATAGCATTTTCAATTTCAGCTTTCTCTGCCCAATTGAATTTATCATGATCTTTAAAATAATAGGCAAATAGATCTTTACTCCCTGCTTTAATTTTCTTAGGCCAGAAGTCCAAACTTTCTTTAGGAGGGAGATGACAATCAATACAATGGATTTGTTCGCCCGATTCCGTCTTATAATGTGAGGATAAAACCCAAGAATGATCTGCATCAGTATGTATATGGCAGCTTATACAATAGGAGTCCCTTGAGGTATAGACATCCAATTTTTCAATTGAACGATAGACCAAAACAAGAACTACAACAACTACTATTAAACCTTTTATCTTACTTTTAAAACTCACCGCTTCTAGTGCTTATTACGATTTCATTTAATGGCGTAAAGCTGACTCTAAAAGTCAGCTTTTACCACTTATCTTCTTTATAAAAGTAAAAAAAGAGGAGACTCAACCTAAAGCCAATTACAAAAAGCTACCAAACCTATTCTCCGATTTAATCTCCTCTATTTACTAACTATATTTATTCTAACTACTCAAATATCTATGGGAGTTTTTCAAAGTCAATAACGGGTTCTATCCCCAATTCATTTCTTTTAAAAAATGAGTCTATCGTTGTTCTATCGCTGAAAAACCCACAATTTTTCAGATAAAAATGTGATCCTTCTGAACCTCCGGCATAATCCAATCGTGAATTTTTACGAGCTGTAGCATCTGCAGTAAACTTCGCTTCAGTAATCTCAAACCATTTTCCATCTGTATTTCTAAGCCATTGATTTTGGTAGGTAGCCTTACGGGTAAACTGTCCCATTTCGGTCATAAAGTTCTCAAGAAATGAATGAGGACGAGTGATGTAAGTTGAGGTTTTGGGACGTCTAAAACTAGCGATAAGCTCCCACTTCCCAATTTCTGGTGCATAAAAATAAGCCGTGTAATCTGTTGAATTATCAACACCTGGTTTTGCACCTAAAAGAAAGCGGTATTTATGTCCGGCTTTCCAATTATATACCCTGTAGCTTTGTCCTCCAGATCCTTCATCACCAAATTCTCCCGATTTAACATCAGGACCTTTTTTCAATAATTTAATTTTCTCATCTTCAGGAATATCATTGGGATTGTCTGTCACATATGGACTCCAAACCGAAAATAGAATTCTTCGTTCCGTTTCCGAGTTCACTTGAATACCGAAATAACCTTCACCAAAACCATTGGCCATATAATAAGAACCGATCACATCGTTTCCTTCAGGCACTTCTATTTCGTTGTAAAACCAACGAATATCCCCTGTACCTTCTGGCACTGTGTATGCAAGATGAACTGATGGTCCACGTCGTCCCCAGTAAAAATCTTCTTTTACAAAATCAGTACCTGTTGATGTTGCATCTCCACCGATAACAAGCTGAGAAACCTCTGCAAAATATTGATCCGTTTTTGAAATACCTTGCATATCAACCTGAATATAGCCTTCCTCAGGAATATCAAAAGAACCGACTGGAATCACCTGAAATTCGTGATTATCTATTGTAATTTCTTTGGAAACATCTCCTATTGAAATTCGAACGACAGAACTACCTTTTAGAGATTTAGCTTTTAATCCCAAACACAACTGTCCTGTAGAATTTAACCTGACAAAAGTTCGAATTAGAGATGATTGTTTCGACCAGTTTTTTAAGCCTTGATCCGTGATCATACTTTCGTTTAAAGATAGATCATTAACAAGCCAAGCATTTCCCTTCAGTGGGATATTGATTTTAAGCTCATTCAAAAGCGCTTTGTTTATATCTTCTCCGTCACTCTCTGACTTGGAACATGAGGAGCATGCCAATACAATTTGCATGGCAAATAGTAATACCAAAACTGAATATATTTTAATCTTCATTATGTCGTTTTGTAAATATTTAAATCTCACAATTCAAACTTCAGCACTTAAAAAATCATAGATCAGGAGAAGCTTAAAGCTTCTCCTTAAATTAGCAATTTACGGGTTTTGTTGTAAATCTGGTTGAGCTAAAATTTCCCCCTCAGGGATATATTCTATAATAACATTAGAATCATAAGTCACCTCAAAGAATGGATCGTTACCACGAAGGTGAGTTCCTGGATATTCTCTGTCCAAATTTCTACTATTTCTGAAAATATCAAACTTACGATGTCCTTCATAAGCAAGCTCTAAACGACGCTCTTTCAACACTAAATCCAAAAGGCTAACATCAGCTGTTATATCTGCTCCTGTGTAGGCTGCCTCTGAACCAATTGCTCTTGTTCTAACGATATTTACATTTGCAAGTGCATTTCCTATATCGCCTTTATGAGCGTAAGCCTCTGCCTTGTTCAAATAAATTTCAGCTAAACGAGAGATAATTGGTGACCATAAATGACCTTTATTCTCTTGTCCAGAACATTTTGTAATAAAGTACTTAGGATAAGTTTGACGTGTCGCTAATTTCTGATTGATACGTAACTTCACAGCTGTAGGTAATAATTGTGTTGCTCCTGTTTCTTTGTTAACCTGATAAGGTGTTACCCAATAATTGGTCACGCCAGTTTTTGCATCTACAACAGCAGTAATAGGTGCTTCCATACTTTTAGTTCCTTGATCCGAAGCTAACTCTTGATACAAGATTGTACGATCTGCACTCACCGAATCCTGATGAAACAAAAGCCCATTCAACTTCTTCTGCTCATCAGAATCAGTACCTTTATAAGAGTTTAAACCATACCAAACACCCCATAAATCTTCAGAATTCTTATCTAAAACCATAGAGGTAACAAAAGCGCCACGAGCATCATCTGGCCATTCTTCTACAATATCTCTGTATGTAACTGAAGCGTATAACTCACCCCATCCAGAACCATCAAGAGAAGCTTTACCTTCAGAATCGACTGCTGCGTACATTCCCGAGAAGGCGTACCAATCATCCCATTGTCCTGAGTTATCAGCTCCATCAACAAATCTTAAAGCAAAAATTGTTTCCTGATTTTCATCTGGTGTAAAGGTTGGATAAACTTTAAAATCATCCTTCGATAATAATGAATAACGACCCGAATTAATAACTAAATCAGAATAAGTAATCGCATTGTCATTATCACCCATATATAAGTAAACACGAGATAATAAAGCCTGTGCAGCTTCTTTAGTTGCATAAGAAGCTGTCTTTTCAGATTGCATTAGAGATTCAGCTTTCTTCAAATCTAAAATCACTTGCTCGTAACATTCTTTTACGCTTGAGCGTAAAGGCTGATCATCAACATCAGTTGAAAGCTTAATAGGTACACCAAGATTAGATTCAGGACTTTGGTTGTAAGGACGGCCAAATAATGAAGTTAGATAGAAATATTGCATCCCTCTTAAGTAATAGTTCTGACCGATAATATTATCCATCTCAGCACTTTCTCCTTCTACAGCTCTATCGATCACAATATTACAACCTACAATTGCTTTATAAGCAGCTGTCCATACAGATTGTTTTCTGTATCCTTTAACCTGACGCTTGTAGTTATATGTATAATACAAAGGGTCAGTTGTTGATCCACTTAAGGCCACATTATCTCCTGAATATTCCCCAAAACGGAAATAATTGTTTACCCATGAATTACCATCAGCAATTCCCGATCCTTTAAGAATAGCATAATTTCCTAATGTTAATGCTTCAATAGCATTTTCCGATGAATACACATCGTCCTTTTCAATTGCTGAATACGGCTCCATATCTAGCTCACAAGAACTTAAACCTAATGCGAATAGTGAAACAGCAAAATATTTATATATTTTTCTCATTTGTTTAAAATTTTGTATCCGAATAAACTTTGAAATTTTAAATGGTTTATAAAAACCATTCGCTTTATCTATCAGTTTAGTTCAAGATATTTCATCAATTTATATTTTGAAATATAAAAGCAAAAACTATCAACTCTTAGAAAGAGAAGTTTACTCCAAACATGAATCGTCTTGGAATAGCGTAATCGCCATACTGAGAAGTTTCACCTTCATTATCTTCGTTACCAACCTCAGGATCAACACCTGAAAAATCTGTAATGGTAAACAAGTTTTCAGCAGATGCATAAATGCTTAAATTATTCAAGAAAGTCTTTGTTTTTAAACCAGCGAATGAATAATTCAAAGTCACATTACGTAACTTGATGTAGCTACCATCTTCAATATATCTTGATGATGTCTTATTAGAAAGACTGTTACCACCATTCATCGCTTGTGGGTGAGTTGCTATATCACCAGCTTTTGTCCAACGGCTCCAACCTGATTTTAATGACATTGAATTAAAACTAGCATAAGCTCCATCATTATCATACAACTCTCTACTTGAGTTATAAATATCGATTCCTTGTACAAAATCCATATTCATACTTAAAGTGAAGTTCTTATAAGACATGACTGAAGATAAACCACCAAAATAGTCCGGAGTTGCTGAACCGACCATCTGAACAGTAGCATCATTCCAATCACTAGTTACAGTTTTTGCTCCATCTTCGTCAACAATCTCCCACTGAGGCTTGCCATCTTCTGAATTTACACCAGACCACTTACGCATATACCAAGTGTCTATATCTTCACCTTCGCGACGGATTTTATTACCTGATGTATAGTCTTTATTCTCGTACAATTCTTGAACCTCATTGGTATTAATACCGATGTTTGCATCAACGTGCCATGCAAAACCATTGTCCTTTCCTTTGAAGATATCGGCACCAATCATAAATTCTAAACCCTGGTTTTTAACTGCTCCAATATTTTCCCAATAACCTTTAAATCCCGCTGTTGCTGGAAGAGAAACATAGTAAAGAAGGTCCTTAGTATCCTTAATGTAATATTCCATATTGATATCGAAACGATCTAGGAAACGGATATCAAGAGCAAAGTTGGTACTATAAGTTTTCTCCCATGTTAAATCGTCATTACCTAACTGGTCAGCAGAAATAACAGGGTATTTGTTGTATTGGTTTGTAATAGAATAAAGCTCCTTACTTGGATGATAACTACCAGGAGTATTTCCTAAAACACCATAACTAGCACGGAATTTCAACACATTAATCTCATCAAAATCGAAGAAATCTTCATTGTGAATATTCCAACCACCACTAATCGAATAAAAATTACCAAACTGAGAATCCTTACCAAACTTAGAAGAACCATCTCTACGGAAAGAGAATTGCCCCATATAACGAGAAGCATACGAATAGTTAGCATTAAATAAATAGGATTTAAAAGCATAGTTATCCTTAGATCCTGAAATACTTTTCATTTCAGCCCCTGCATTCAAAATGCTTGTACCAGAAACAATACCATTTTTTTGAGCTGATGTTGTTGACCACTTATAGTCATTGTACTCATAAGCTGCCAACACTGTAAAGAAATGCTCATCAATCGATTTTGTGAATCGTAATAACTGATTAGAGAATCGATTCATACTTTTCAAATGGTAGTTAGAAATTGATCCTTTGTCGTTCTTACCTGAGTTAGACATAGGGTCGGTATACGACATTGAATTATGATGCTGATAATCGAAACTATTAGACGATACGAAAGTTAAACCTGGAGCAATATTCACATCAAATCCTAAAGATGGAGACAATTTTAAGGTTGTTGACTCTGAATAATTCCACTGTAAATCATAAATAGAATTGCTTCTATCGCGACCAATCCATCCTACACTTTCGTCCTTAGGGTTGATAATATTACCATTATCATCTTTTGGACGATCATATGGCATATTCAAAAACATTTCACTAACACCTTGCTGTCTATTATCAATATCTTTGTAGGTGAAATTCATTTTAGGATGTAAGGTCAAGTAATCCTTAATTTTATAATCCACATTCATTCTTCCTGAATAACGTGTATAATCATACCCCTTAACAGCACCTGACTCATCGTATACATTACCAGAAATAAAAGTTTTCATTTTGTCGTTTCCACCACTAAATGAAATACCATAATCCTGAACAACGCCCAATTTAGTTCCTTCATCAAACCAATCAGTATCTATTGCCTGAGCTTCTTCTGTAAACCAATCTAGATCAGCATGGCCATTCCCAAATGATTTGATATAGTCTGTCATTTCACTAGCATTCATCATAGAGAAATCACCTGTAGACAATTGGCTTATACCTGTTTTAACTGAAACGCTAATTTTTGATTCACCTGCCTTAGCACTCCTTGTTGTTACAAGTACAACACCATTAGCAGCTCGAGAACCATATAGAGCTGTTGCCGATGCGTCTTTTAAAATAGTTGTCGATTCAATATCCTGAGCATTAAGATCTGGCGCTTCAGATTGAATCACACCATCAACAACCCACAAAGGACTAACACTACCACTCAAAGTAGACTTACCACGTATTCTGATACGAGGAGCTGCTCCTGGACGACCTGAATTTGCACTAACATAGACACCAGCTGCTTTACCTTGCAGCATATTGGCAATATTTGGTGTCGTTACTGACTTTAAGTCATCCGCCTTAATATTTGTAACCGATCCCGTCATATTTGACTTTTTCTGAACACCATAACCAACAACAATTAACTCATCCAGCAATTCTGTATCATCCTCTAGCGTAAAATTAATAGTCCAGGATGCAACTGTAATCGTTTGTGATTTAAATCCCATAAAAGAAATGATCAAGTCATTTCCCATGGCACATTTCAATTCATAATTCCCTTCAAAATCAGTAGAGGTTCCATTGGTAGTTCCCTTAACTAGGATATTTACACCCGGAAGTGGTAGTCCACTACCATCCAAAATTTTTCCTTTTACGACACCGTCCTGAGCATACGAGGCAAGCCCCAACACACATAAACAGATAGTCAACAAAATGTTTTTCATAGAGGTTTTTGTTTTAATTAGGTTAGTTTCATTTCCACATCTATCTCACAAGATTTCATTTAGGCGACTTGCTCAACGATGAGAGTTTCAAAATTGGAGAATCACATTTATAAAAAAGTGGACATTTTAGGCTAATAGGTAGACATTTTCCCACAAGCCAATTAAATAGTACAATACAGCTGATTACAACTTGATATTTGTTTGATTTTTGCTTGGTAGGATTACTATAGATATCTATTTTTGTTTTATCCCAAAACCCAGTAATTAACTCAGCATGCTAAAAATGAATACCTATCTAACCAAGCTCATTTTACTTTTTGTGATTTGTAACTCTTATTTTTTCTCATTTGCTGATGAGTCAACAAATTTCATACACCTTAGTGCTGAAGTAGACAGACAACAAACCAATGTTAGTACTGTAGTTGAAGATTCTTTAGGCTACTTATGGTTCAATTCTGATAAAGGCATTCTTCGTTTCGATGGTTACGATTATAAAGCCTATTCATTTACTGATGTAATGGGAATTAATGCAAGGACCTCATCTATTCTAAACATTATCAAAGACAAAAACAATAGAATTTGGTGTGTATCTAAAAAAGGAAATATTTCGGAACTTTTACCATCAGGAAAATTCACCCCCCATCATTCGAGAATCCAGAATTTGGAAGAACATCAAAACATTGAATCACTAGCTATTGGTGAATCACGACTTTGGCTGGGAAGTAATTTTGGGACACTTGTTGGTCAATCTTTATCAGATTCGACACATATAAAGTTTGACATCAACTCTCCCAACGAAAGGATAACATCTATTTCAGAGGGCAAAAACAATAGCATCTGGTTTAGCACGGGCACTGGTCGCGTATTCAAAGGAAATACCACAACAATGACAATTGAGGAGCTCCCTGTTCCTTTCAATCAATCGTCAAATACGACTATTTTAACAACAGATTCAGATGGGAATTTATGGATAGGAACCGAACTTAATGGTCTTTTCTTTTACAATACAACATCTCAAACATACGAACAGTTCCACAAAAAAGCACAAATTTCACATTTCGTCCCTACGAATATGATAATTCGAATTTTTCGTGATAGCAAAGGTCTAATTTGGGCAGGTACAGACGGTGGAGGACTTTGCCAGGTTAATCCCAAAACAAAAAAGGTAAAAATATACAAGCATTCTAAAACCAATAAATTCTCCCTTCAAAGTAATTCAGTAATTGGTTTTGGTGAAACAAGGAATAACGACATTTGGATTTTCACAAATTATGGCAATATCAACATCTTACCTCACGAATCATCAACTGTTGGCTATTATAGTGGAAGCCTCTCTGGTACACCAACACGTGTTTTATCCATATTAAATTGTAAAGATGGAAGTCTTTGGCTGGGTACTGATGGAGAAGGTATAAGTGTGATTAATAAGCAAGGTATAGCCATCAAGCAGTTTATTACCAATTCAACATTGAACAATGGCCTTAATGGAAATTACATTCAATCCATTGTTGAAGATCAATCTAAAAACAAATGGATAGGAACCTACTTAAATGGATTGTGTCATTATAATTCTAAAACAGATCAATTCAAATCGATACAGATAAAGGACAAAAAGGGACAAGTTGCAACTGATGTTAGATCCCTATATATAGACAAAAGAAATCGCACCTGGGTAGGTACTAATCTAGGGATCTTTGTGTTTTCAAATTCCGATAAACAAATTGCATTTTTCCCAAACAATAGAAATGGACTAAGTGGTAGTATTGCTGAAGTTTTCATGGAAGATGAAAGCGATCAATTATGGATTGGTATGTATCAGGGCGGAGTCTGCCTATTCAATGAGAATGATTTTTTTGAGAAATCAAACTTCGCAACCTACAAATTATCAAAGTCTAATAATCAAATGGAAAACAGTGTTATGCATGGCACTGCTGATCTCCATGGTCACCTATATCTACTCAACTCCTACTCCAAGTTGATAAAATTCAATCTTAAGACCAAATTATCAGAACCACTAAAGGGCTTCGGTAATGAAGAATTACATGGAGGTATTGCCATTGTGCTAGCCGATAGCTCAGATTTATGGATCTCAAAGACAAATGGTATTTCTCATTTAAATTTAAATACAAAACAAGCTTATTATTACACCTGGAAAAATGGAACTTTAAAAGACAGATTTCTATCTGGAAGTGCTGGTATAGATCAAAATGGTCTGCTCTATTTTGGTGGTGTTGGAGGGGTCAATTTTTTTGATCCGAAACAAATGAAAACCAGCAAAAAAGAATTTCAACTAAGGATCAATCAATTAGATATTGTGAATAGAGATGCCAATGAGATTATTCCAGATCAGATACATGAAGGCATAGAACAGGTGAAAAAAATAGAACTCAACCACAAACAGACCTCATTTTCCTTTCAATTTTCGGTCATTAACGATCATCTCGATCCCAATTACTTTTATGCGTATCGATTAAAGGGCTTTAATACAAACTGGATAACGACAGAAAACAATCGAATTGCAACCTATACCAATATCCCATACGGGGATTACACTTTCGAAGTAAAAGCTGGAACCAAAAGAAATCTTTGGGACATAGAACCTCGAGCAATACAAATGACTGTTTTGTCTCCTCTATGGCAAAGATGGTGGGCATACACATTCTATAGTCTGGTTCTGATTATTGCGTTCTTTTTCATCATTCGCTATTCCATTATGTGGGCCCGACTAAAGAAAAAACTCATCATTGAAGAGTGGCAGAATGAGAAAATCAATGAACTATATGCTATGAAAATGAATTTCTTCGCAAAAATGTCGCATGAAATTCAAACGCCCCTTACTCTTATAATGGCTCCCATCGAGAGCATGATTGAGCGAGCAGAAGGAAATCTCTTATTAAAACAACGCTTGAATGTTATTCATAACAACGCTAAACGTTTATCGCGTATCGCTCTGGAATTGATGACTGTAAGAAATCGTGAAATGGGGAAACTACAGTTACGTGCAAGCGAGAATAATATTTCTAAACATTGTGAAACCATAGCTCTCTCCTTTACCGAACAAGCACGATTTAAGCATATCGACTTTGTTTTTGAATCAAAACAAAATGATATCATGCTATGGTATGATAAAGAAAAACTTGAACATGTCATTTATAACCTTTTAGCAAATGCCTTTAAATTTACCCCGCGCGAAGGTCAGATTCAATTTAAAATCAAGAGTAACTATGAGCATTTCTTTCTGAACATATCTGATTCGGGAATTGGGATAGATGAAGAAAATCTACAACACATTTTCGATTTATTCTACCAATCAAAGGAAGGTAAAGCTGTTGGCGGAACTGGAATAGGCCTTGCTCTTACTAAAGAACTAATCACTTTACACAAAGGCGAAATAAATGTTGTGTCAGCTATAAATAGTGGAACTGAATTTAGTTTAAAGCTTCCTTTGGACTGTAAACATCTGAGTGTAGATGAAATCATCGATAAACCCGTAATTAATGAATTGGTTCAAACTGAGAATTCCAATAAGGAAGACCTTTATAAGCCCACTATTAATCTCAACAGTAAAATAAAAATTTTAATTGTTGAGGATAATTACGAGATGTTGCTTCTTCTTAAAGATACATTTAGTCCCTTATATAATGTATTTACTGCTGAAAATGGAAAAGAAGCCCTATCTATTTTACACGAAACAACGCCGGATCTTATCATTAGTGATATCATGATGCCCATAATGGATGGTATCTCTCTTTGTAAGGAGTTGAAGAATACGAAAACAATGCGCCACATACCAATCATCCTATTAACAGCTCGTAATACGACTCAATCTAAACTCGAGGGCTTGAAATATGGCGCCATAGAATATATTAACAAACCTTTCAACGTTAAAGAATTGATATTTAAAATCAATAACATTCTAGAATCTCACAAAAATCTTATTCTAAAATACAGAACTGAATTATTGACTCAAACTGAGGCCCCTCAGGTTGAATCACCTGATGAAAAATTTATTGAGTCTGTATTAATAGAACTTGAGAAGAATTTAGTTAATCCCGATTTTAAACTGGAGGATTTATCTGAAGCATTGAGCATGAGTTACTCAAATATCTATCGTAGGTTCCAGTCTATAACCAACAAAACCCTTGTTGACTTTATGCGATGTTTAAGATTAAAAAAAGCAGCTTTCATTTTGGTAAAACACAATTACACTATTTCTGAAATTGCATTTAATGTCGGTTTTAATGATCCAAAATATTTCTCAAGATGCTTTAAAAAGGAATATAATTACACGCCTAAGCAATTTAAACAACTTGCAAACTCGGAAGACGGTACTTCTTTTCTCGAATCGCATGATATAGTAGAAGAATAATTCATTACACAGACAGACAGACAGACTCCAAACCTGCATAAAGACAAGTATTACAGGCTACAAGACAATAAAATTCATTCTAAACTATCATTTTTATCTTCCGTACTGGTAGGAACTGGTAGGTATTTTTATATATTTGTATAAAACAAATTAAAGATAGCTACTACTTACACATCTAGTTTTGGTAATTATGATTAAACAAACTAAATCTACCCGACATCACAACAGATCGTACAAAGGATTGTATGAATGTTGGATTTACTAGACTCTGAACTTTCGTATCTCTATACATTCACCACGCAAGAGATACCCTTCTAAATCCTAAATTCAGGATAAGAACACCAATTAAGAACCTACAGCCATTGAGAATGGATAATAATCATATCAACTCAATACCAAACACAATTGTATAAAAAAGACAGAGAAAGCTACCAACAATCTCTGCCTAACATTAAATACGCTCAGTTGTTTCCATCGCAAAAAAGAAGATAACTGGCATTAACTTTAACGAACCTAAATTTATGAAAAAAAATGCAAACCCTTTTGCGCACTTCCACCATGCGCAAAAACGCTGTGTTTCATGGCTTATGAAACTATGCATTGTCGTAATTCTATTTTCGCCTACCTTGGTGAAAGCTTCACAAACATCAAACTTCGGCAATATTGAGCAAAATCAGAATACCGTAACAGGTATTATCACATCTGCTGATGATGGACTATCTATCCCTGGTGTATCCGTTGTCGTAAAAGGAACATCTAATGGTACAAGTACCGATTTCGACGGCAAATTTACAATCCAAGTTGAAGAAGGCCAAACCCTTGTTTTCTCATTCGTAGGTATGAAAACACAAGAAGTTGTTGTTAATGGTAATACTTTAAACATCGTACTTGAATCAGAAAATTTAGGACTAGACGAAATTGTGGTTATCGGTTATGGAACTCAAAAGAAGAGTGACTTAACGGGATCAGTAGCCTCTATTAAAGCATCTGACTTACAAAAAACACCTAGCTCCAACCCTGTTGATGGACTTCAAGGTAAGGTTGCAGGTGTCAGCATTTCAAAATTTGGTGGTGCTCCAGGTGCAGGTTCAAATATTGTAATTAGAGGCGTTGGTACCATCGGTAGCAATACACCGCTTTACATTATCGATGGTTTGCCTGGCGATATGTCACTGGTGAATCCTGACGATATTGCATCTATCGAGATCCTTAAAGATGGAGCTGCTGCAGCCATTTACGGTTCGAGAGCTGCAAATGGTGTTGTTCTTATTTCTACGAAAAGAGGAAAATCAGGAAAAACAACCATCGATTTCAATATGTACACCGGAGTTAAGCAAAGCATTAGCTCTTTAGATCTTTTAGATTCAGAAGGTTATATTGCAGTACATAAAATGATGTACGATAACTACAATCAGTACAGCAGTGACCCTATCGATTTACCTGGCTATATCACAACACCTATCTCACACAGTACTGATTGGCAAAAAGAGGTTTTTCGTAATGCAGTGCACCAAAACTACAATATAAACATTAACGGAGGTAATGAGAATTCTTACTACGGTGTTTCTGGTAGCTGGAACGATGAAGAAGGTACTGCTATGGGGAGTGAATATCTAAAGAAAACCCTAAGAGCAAAATTAGGAACAACTAGAGGACGTTTCTCTATTGATGCCAATATTTCATATGCCGAAACTGAAGAAGAAAAAATAAAATTCTCATTAAGAGAGATTTACAAAATAACGCCTACTATCCCAACCTTAAACGAGGATGGAACAGCAGCTCTTACTTTTGGTGATTTACCGTCCAACGCCAACCCTTTCGCTTCACATATGAATGAAAGTGGTGAAAACAAAACTCAGTATTTCTCTGGAAATATTACGGGTAAATTCAAATTTACCGATTGGCTTTCGTATCAAGTTAACTTGGGTTTCATCAACTCAAACGAGCACAATTGGCACCATAAAAATGCTTACGAAAGAGACCATAAAGACAAGGAAGATTATGTGTCTTTTGAAAAGTATCAAATGAACTGGAGAAAGAACATGGTTGAACACTTGATCAACTTCAATAAAACATTTGGTAAGCATTCTGTATCTGCGGTAGCTGGTTTCACTGCTGAAGAAACGACCCAAGATTGGATGAAGGCTTCAGTTATCGGTAAAAACACTGAATATTCAGTAGAAGATGGTAGCTTGGTGACTAAAGATAATCCTGCAGGATTCTTAGATCCATCTTGGATTACACTTTCTGCAGGTGAAGGTGGAACTTATGCTGCTTCGGGTAGTATGAGTAAATACACGAGAACATCTATTCTTGGACGTGTAAACTATTCTTTCGAAAGCAAGTATCTATTCCAATTCACTTTCCGTAGAGACGGTTCATCTAAATTCGGATCAGAATACAGATATGGGACTTTCCCTTCTGTTGCTCTAGGTTGGAGATTTTCTGAAGAATCATTCATGAGTAATTTCTCATTTATCGACAACCTGAAACTAAGAGCAAGTTGGGGTAAGTTAGGTAATGATGGACTTCTTAATAACTATCAATACCAATCATTAATCTACACAGCTAACGACTACACGTTAGGAAGTGTAAAAGGATCAGGAGCCAATCCATGGCCAGGTAGTATCGCAACAGAAATCCCTAATGCCGATTTACGATGGGAAACCACAACATCTAGAAACTTAGGTCTTGATTACACTTTGATGAATAATCGTTTTAGTGGCTCCATCAACTACTACATCAATACCACCAAAGATCTACTAATCCCTAAGACACTTGCAACCTCAAGTGGTGATAATGAGATGATTGCTAATGTTGGGGAAGTTGAAAATAAAGGTATTGAATTCGAACTTGGTTATAATAACCACAGTAAAAAATTCAAGTATAGCATTAATGCCACGTTTTCAACAACCCAAAATGAGGTAACAAAATTAGCTAATAAGGATCAATCCATTTTTGGAGAAGGTCTAAAATATGGTGATGCTCACTTCCCTACTCAAACTCGTCAGGGATACGAAATTGGATCATTCTTCCTATACAAAACCGATGGTCTTTTCCAATCGAATAATGAAGTAGCGGCACACAAAAATAGCGATGGTGATTTACTTCAAGAAAATGCTAAAGCAGGTGATATCAGATTTATTGATACTAACAATGATGGAAATATTGACGAAGCAGATAAGGTCTATTCTGGTTCAGGAATTCCAGATTTTAGCTACAGTTTAAGTTTAAATGCAGCATACGAAGGATTCGATTTCTCATGTATGTTCTATGGTGTTAGTGGTAACAAACTTTACAATGGTAACCGTTACTATCTGGAAAATATGTCAGCAGGTCAGAACTTCCTTGCTTCAACAGCCAATGCCTGGACTGCAAATAATAAAAACACCAATATGCCAAGAGCTGTATTGGGAGATCCGAACTTAAATAACCGTGAATCTGACCGATTCCTGGAAAATGCATCATTCTTAAGATTAAAGAATGTAGAGTTGGGTTACACCCTACCAAAAAACATATTAACGAAACTAGGTGTTTCAAAACTGAGAATCTACGTAAATGCTCAGAATGTATTTACAATTACTGACTACAGTGGTACCGATCCTGAATTAGGTAGAGCCGATGTGAAAAACATAGGCATTGATAGAAGTTTCTATCCTCTTACCAAATCATATTACGGTGGTATTCAGTTAAGTTTCTAATTCACATCATTTATTGAGATTCATCAGAGAAATTGATAAAGATTTCTCTGATATCATCAAGAAATAAATTTAAACACAATGAACAAATTATTATATCTACTTGCCTTCATAGGCCTGGGGCTAGTTCACACTAGCTGCGAAAAGGATTTCCTGACTCAGGAAGATCCAGATAATTTAGCCATCAATAATTTTTGGCGCAACCAAAGCGATGCTGAAGCAGGGCTTTCATCTGCTTATTCTCAATTGGAATGTGCTACCGATTATTGGGCTTTCGCCGAAATTAAATTTCCTGTTGAGCTATACACCTCCGACTTGGTAAATTTAGGTGGTGACGCTTATAATTACGAAGATTGGTTCACCATCTACAATTTCGACATGACTCCCGGTAATACTCAAACATCGGCTTATTGGGAGATTCACTACAGAGGTATTAACTATGCCAACCAAGTGATCGAAAATGTAGGTTTAATGGCTGAAGAAAAAATCGCTATTGCTGAGCGTGATAAAATTGTAGCAGAAGCTAAATTCTTAAGAGCATATTATCACCTTAAACTATTAATGTCTTGGGAAAAGATTATCATTAGAGAGACTTATCCTAAAGGAGATTCAGAAACATCAAAAGCGCTTAGTACTAGACTCGAATCATGGGATTTTATTATCGCAGATTTCGAAGCAGCATCAAAACTATTACCAGAATCTTTCGATGCTAACAACACAGGTAGAGCTACAAAATGGGCTGCTTTGGGTTATTTAGGAAAAGCCTATTTATTTAGAGCTGGCGAAGAGGCTGAAAATGCTCCTGCTTATTACCTATCAGCCAAAGAAGCTTTTAAAGCTGTGGTTGATAACGGAAATTATGAACTAGTAAACTCATATATTTCTTTATTTGATGGTACAAATCAGAACTCTACTGAGTCGATATTTGAACTTCAACTTTCAGGTAATACAGCTAATGGAGCTTATTACAAATTCCCTTCTCACCGATGGTTGAAACCTGCTGGTTTAGGTGGATGGGACGAAATTGCTGGTAGTGATTTCCTTTTAGAGGAATTCAAGAAGGAAGGTAAAACTGCAACAGACACTCGTTATGATGATCGCCTGTACAGCACACTTTTCTTCGATGATGAATACTTTAACGATCCAGCTAATCCAAGAGTTTATGGTTATACCTTCAACGATTGGTGGGATTACAATGGAGTTGCTCATGATAAAACCGGTTTCAGAAAGTATCTACCTAAAAGCGAAGATGATTTAAACTCAAGCCAAAGTAGTATCAATATACCATTAATGCGTTATGCGGATTTATTATTGATGTATGCTGAAACATTAAACAATTTAGATGAAACGTCAGCTGCAATTCCCTTCATCAATACTGTAAGAGCTCGTGCAAACATGCCAGCTACCACTGCTACAACAAAAGCGGAAATCATGAATCAAATTGAGCATGAAAGAATCTGCGAACTAGCAATGGAAGGATCGCGTTTTCATGACTTAAGAAGATGGAATAAACTAATTGAAACAATGGGAACTCATGGAAGAACTCTAACATCCGAAGATTTCTTCTTTCCTATTCCTGAAAAGGAACAAAAGAATAATTCTGAGATATAATTTTCAAGCAATTTTTCATAAGTAAGTAGTTAGTTTATTGGGCGGAGTTTTAATTAACTTCGCTCAATATATTTCAAGACAAATATTTCACTTCATAATACATAACTGGCTCTTTATTTATTTACTTTGCCGGTAGAATTATTATTTCAAGATAAAACATAAACACTGACTCACCTATGCTACTCGACATCATCATTGTATTAGCCATTATGGTTTTAGGAATGGGTATTGGCCTATTTATTGGGAATCGACCAAAAATCATAAAAGTAGTGGGAATTCTAACCTCATTCTCAATCTTCCTTTTGTTGTTTCTTTTGGGAATAGGCGTCGGTACCAATGATAAAATAATCAACAACCTCCATTCAATAGGTTTGCAGGCATTAGTGCTTACACTTGGAGCTATATTAGGTTCCCTGATTTGTGCGTGGGCGACCTACAAATTTTTCTTTCAACAGAAATAGTTTTTGTCCTATTTTCTCAAACCTCAATTCTACAATCTCACACCTCATTATAATATGAAAGGCAGTTTAATCATTCTCAGTTTTTTTGTTTTAGGTTTAATCCTCGGACTAACTCGCTTTTTACCTACTTCCCTTTTAGAAGGAGATTTCAGCATATATGCACTTTACCTACTTATGTTTTTAGTGGGAATTGGTATAGGTACCGATCGTGATTCTTGGAAAGTGATTCGAGAAGTCAATATCAAAATCATACTCGTACCCCTTTCTGTGATCGTGGGTTCATTAATTGGTGTATCTGCCGTATCAGTATTATTATCAAGCATCAATATTGGCGAAGCTATGGCCGTAGGCGCTGGTTTTGGGTATTATAGTCTTTCTTCAGTTATCATTACAGAATTTCACTCTGAAACTTTAGGAGTCATTGCTCTCCTATCGAATATTATTAGAGAGGTACTAACCCTTTTGGCAACACCACTATTTGTAAAGTATTTTGGTAAATTAGCAGGTATCGCTTCGGGTGGTGCAACAGCTATGGATACCACCATGCCAATCATTGTACAATACTCAGGTAAAGAATATGCAATTATTGCTGTTTTTAGTGGTATTGTATTAACAATTTTAGTTCCTGTTATCGTTCCTCTAATTCTCCAATTCTTATAAAAATAGTTCAATACCTGCCTGAATAAGAACAAGCATAAACGACAAGCAGTTTAAACTCATTTTAAAGGAGATAAAAGCTAAAAACAATTTATTTTTTCTAAATTTACTTCTCAATTAACAGCCAATTGAATGATTTGCTTTAACGAATTCATACTTCTCTACAATTGTTCGTACAAAGGTTTGTACGAATGCTGGATTTGTTAGCATCTCCCCTCACCCCTAACTTATTTCGTTCATCCAATTTAATAGATTATACTCTTTACATGGGATTACTATATTCTATTAATTGAACAAAAAGAACAACAATAAGCTCGATCATTCTTACCTTAAGAAGCTATAGCACAAAACTAAACAAACCCAAAATCCTATCGTATGTTTTCAAAAGAAACTTATATCAACAGACGCAATAAGCTAAAATCTGATGTTAAATCTGGTATCCTTTTATTCCTGGGAAATGATGAATCAGGTATGAATTATGCTGATAACACCTACCATTTCCGTCAGGATAGCACCTTTTTATATTTCTTTGGTTCTGACTATGCAGGCTTAAATGCCATTATCGATATCGATGAAAACCGTGAGATCATTTTTGGTGACGAACTAACAATCGATCATATTGTATGGATGGGAACTCAACCTACCATAAAGGAAAAATCTGAACATGTAGGTATCAATGAAACAGCACCTGCCTCTAAACTCAAGGATTACCTCCAATCTGCAATGGCAAAAGGAAGACAAATCCATTATTTACCACCCTATCGTCCAGAGCACCAAATTAAATTATTTGATCTTTTAAATGTGATTCCATCACAAGCTAATGCAGGGCAATCTATCGATTTTGTAAAAGCTGTGGTTAACCAACGAAATTATAAGAGCCAGGAAGAGATTGTATTAATTGAGGACGCGGTGAATATTACTGCCGATATGCATTTAGCAGCAATGAGAATGGCTCGCGCAGGCATGAAGGAATCCGAGGTTGCTGCTGCCGTTCAGCAAATTGCTATTGCCGCTGGGGGACAACTATCCTTTCCGGTTATCGCAACCATCAATGGGCAAACCCTACACAACCATTATCATGGTAACACTCTGAAAAGTGGCGATATGTTACTTCTCGACTGTGGTGCTGAGAACAGTATGCACTATGCAGGCGACATGTCAAGTACATTCCCTGTAGACAAAACATTCACAACACGTCAAAGGGAAATTTATCAGATAGCACTTAATGCTCACGAAGCTGCTATCGATATGCTTGCTCCAGGAGTTAAATTTAAAGATATTCATTTAAAAGCTGGGCGTACTATTGCTGAAGGTATGAAGGAAATGGGCTTTATGAAAGGTGATTTGGACGCTGCGGTACAACAAGGTGCTCATGCGCTATTCTTCCAATGTGGATTGGGTCATATGATGGGTATGGACGTTCATGATATGGAAAACCTTGGTGAAGTTTATGTTGGTTATGACGGTGAAGCTAAAAGCACACAATTCGGACTTAAATCCTTGCGTTTAGGACGTGAGTTGGAAGAAAATTTTGTTCTGACCATTGAGCCTGGCATCTACTTTATACCTGAGCTGATTGATATGTGGAAAGCTGAAAACCGCTTCTCTGAATTCATCAACTACGAGAAAGTGGAACAATACAAAGACTTTGGTGGTTGCCGAAATGAGGAAGACTTCTTAATTACTAAGGATGGCGCTCGTTTACTAGGAAAACCAATTCCTAAAACCATTGCTGACGTCGAAGCACAAAGATAAATTGAGTTTAAGTTGTCAGCTATCCGTTGTCGGTAAACACAACCAATAATAGATAGCTGATACTTTACATTTTAACCTTTTCACTTATTACTTTACCCTTAACCTCATGCTCATATTAAATCAAAAAGAAATCTGGTCTGCACTTTCCTTCGAGGAGGCGCTTACTGCTATGGAAGAAGCCTTTCAGCTTTTTGAGGCAGGGGATTTTCATATGCCTGATCGCATGCACGCACACCATGGAGACAACACCCTTCTTTTGATGCCTTGTTTTACCGATCAGTTTTTTGGGACCAAACTCGTTAGTGTTAACCCGGAAAATCAAAAAAGAAACCTACCTTCCATTTACGGCAGTATGATTTTAAACGATGGTAAAAGTGGCGAAGCATTAGCTCTAATGAACGGTGCAGCTTTAACAGCTTTCCGTACAGGAGCAGTAGGTGGAATTGGAATCAAATACACCACTCCCAAAAATACTGATTCAGTAGGCATAATTGGCACAGGAGTTCAAGGCTATACTCAGGCTTTATTTGCCTGTAAAGTACGCCCCATCAAAAAGCTCTATGTATTCGACACACAGCAAAAAAAAGCAAATGAATTTATAGATAGGCTGCAGGTAGAATTACCTAATGTCCAATTTGAAAGCTGCATTAGCAATCGGGAACTGGTAGAAAAGAGTCAAATTATAATTACAACAACGACCTCGAAACAAGCTGTTATACCTGATGATGCAGAATTATTGAAAGGCAAACATTTTATTGGTATTGGTTCCTATATACCCGATATGCATGAATTTCCTGCACAACTCTACCCTCTTCTGGATAAATTGTATGTGGATACACCTTTTGCCAAAGAAGAAACGGGAGATGTGGCTACTGCTCTAAAAGAGTCTTTAATTGATGAATCACAAGTCACACCTATCAGTAAACTTGTGACTTTAGGTAAACCTACAAATGAAAATACCAGCCTGTTTAAATCTGTAGGTATGGCCCTATTTGATGTGGTAATGGCGCAAAAAATATACACTCGCGCACTGGAATTAAATATAGGAACCAAAATAGAGATATAAATGTTATCAGTTTTTCTCACTTTATCCTTAAGCCTTTTTACTTTATCCTTGAACGATGAATATACTTGACAATTGGAAATGGGAAGCACCCAAAGACTGGTTAAAAATAAAAACCATTGATTTGCATACCGGAGGCGAACCTCTACGTGTATTCACCCACGGTTTACCCGAGATTAAAGGCAATACCATTCTTGAAAAGCGCCGTTATTTCCGAGACAATTACGACTACATCCGTACCGGAACCATGTGGGAACCTCGTGGACATGCCGATATGTATGGCGCTATAATTACCGAGGCCACAAGCGAAGATGGAGATTTTGGCACCTTCTTTTTGCACAACGAAGGCTATAGTACCATGTGTGGACATGCTATGATTGCACTGATTACTCTGGTATTGGATACAGGAATGATGGTTCGTGATGAAGACAATCCTATCATCCGAATTGATGCCCCTCCGGGACAAATTACCTGTCAGGCATTCAGGAAAAGCGGGAAAGTTGAGCGTGTATCTTTTAAGAATGTCCCTTCATTTATGTCCCTAAAAAATCAGGTGGTTGATGTGCCGGAATTGGGCAAAGTTCAATTCGATCTTGCTTATGGCGGAGCCTTTTATGCCTATGTACAAGCTAACGATCTGGGTTTAAGTCTTGATGAATCAGACTATAATAAGTTGATAGACTATGGCCGTAAAATAAAATATGCAGTTATGGATCAATTCGAGGTGAAACATCCTTTCGAAGACGATTTGAGCTTTTTATATGGCACAATCTTCATTGGGAAAGCAGAAGATCCTAAGCATCACTCTCGCAATGTCTGCATTTTTGCTGAAGGCGAAGTCGATCGTTCTCCAACAGGATCGGGTGTGAGTGCCAGAGCAGCCATTCATTACGCAAAAGGTGAATTGAAATTAAATGAAGAAATCACAATCGAAAGTATTTTGGGCAGCACGATGACTGTGAAAGTTGTCGAGCCTTCTGAATATGACGAGTATCAATCTGTAATTCCCGAAGTGAGTGGCACTGCATCGATTACAGGACAAAACGAATTTTATTTTGACCCGAATGATCCTCTAAAGGATGGGTTTATTTTTAGATAAAAAAAGAAGCAACAACAACCATGAAGATAGAAAACCTGTAAGCTGAGTCGAAAGAATTATATAAGATTCACCTTATTTGCAATAAGCCTTAGACTTTGGCTATCAGGTTTTCTTTTTACTATGAACACTCAAACATGAAATTATAAGCATATGCAACGTCAAAAATTCAACTATTTATTAATCATCGCTTTTATTTGGATATCAGCTGCCTGCCAGACCCAAACCAAAGATCTACTCACTCAACTCAAAGAACTACCCAATGTTAGTGTCGAAAAGATTGTAGGCGATACCACATTCACCGATTACTTCGAAATGTGGTTCACACAGCCTATCGATCATGAAAAACCCGAACTCGGTAGTTTTAAGCAAAGAGTTCTTTTGGGTCATCATGATCTATCAAAACCAATGGTTGTAGAGATTCAAGGCTATAATATATGGACCCAAAAAGCCGGAGAACTCAGCAAACTAATCGATGCCAATCAATTGACCATCGAACATCGCTATTTTAAACAATCGAGACCAGATAGTCTGCAATGGGACAAACTCACCATTAAACAAGCTGCTGCAGATCAACATGCCATTATTCAGGCTTTGAGAAAGATCTACAAGAACAAGTGGATCTCTACAGGTATTAGTAAAGGTGGACAAACGACCATTTACCACCGTTACTTTTACCCCAATGATGTCGATGTATCTGTACCTTATGTGGCTCCTATGAATCTGAGTCGTGAGGACAAAAGAATTCATCAACATCTGGCAACAGTAGGAAGTGAAGATGCTAGAAAAAAGGTTAACGATTTTCAGATAGCTTGTTTCGAAAAGAAAGATAAACTACTAAGGCTTCTTGAAGAATTAACAACTAAAAAGAAATGGGAGTTTTCTATGGGAATAGAAGGTGCTTTAGATTTGAATATTTTAGAATATTCCTTTGCTTTTTGGCAATGGGGAAATACTAGCCTTAATGAAATTCCAAACTCAGATGCCAATGCCGAAGACTTATTCAAACATCTAACTAAAACTTCACCATTCTCTTTCTTTGAAGCCAAAGATATTATTACTCAACAGCCTTTCTTCTATCAGGCATTAACTGAGATTGGCATGTACTCATACGAAGTTTCTCCTTTTAGTAAATACATCAAATACGATAAAGATCTAACTTTCGACTTCACCCTACCCGAAGGTGTTGATGGGACTTTCAATCCGGAATCGATGATAGCCGTAAATCAATGGTTACAAGCCGATGCTGAAAAAATGCTATTCATCTATGGTGAATATGATACATGGTCAGCCACTCAGGTGGAGCTAAAGGGTAACGATAAGTGTCAGAAATTCATTAATCCAGCTGGTGCTCACAGAACCCGAATCAAAAGCTTCCCTACCCAGATGCAAAAAGAGATTGTGAGAACACTGGAGGTCTGGTTGGAAATGGAGATTGACGAACAAAAGTTGAAAAGTGAAAAAGTAAAAGGGTGAAAGAGTTAATAAAATTGTTTTCGATTATCAGTTTTCCGACAATAAACAACAGATGCACAAACGTATAGACACACATCCGTAAAGACGGCCGTGCGCCTCTATAAAAATAAAAACCATGAAAAAACTACTAATCATACCCTTACTAACGTTTTTGCTTATATGGCAACAAGCCAATGCCTGTACCGACATTGTAGCTGGTAAAAAGGCAACTGTAGACGGTTCAGTAATCACCTCACACACCTACGGGGGAAACGATACCCGAATTCGTGTCGTACATGGGCAGAAATTCCCAGCTGGAAGCATGACGCCTGTTTATTATGGCTTGCAAGAAATAAATGGTGCATTGGATAATTACGGTGAGATTATAGGTCAAATTCCTCAAGTGGAGCAAACCTACACCTACTTTCATTCAGCCTATTCGCATATGAATGAGTACCAACTGGCTATTGCCGAAAGTACCATGAGTCAAAAACCAGAATTACAGGTTGACAGAGAAAGTGGCAAACAAATTATGACTGTAGAACAAGCCATGATTTTCGCCCTACAGCGTTGCAAAACAGCTCGCGAGGCCATAAAGCTAATCACTTCACTGATGAACCAATACGGTTTTCTACCTTCATGTGGACCTGAATCAGAAGCCCTATGCATAGCTGATCCCAATGAGGTTTGGGTACTTGAAATTGTGGCTGTTGGTAAGGATTGGACACCTGAGTCAGGAAAACCGGGTGCTATTTGGGCTGCACAACGTGTGCCAGACGATCACATCGCTATTGTACCTAACTGGAGCATCATTAAAGAGATCGATCTTGAAAAACCAGAATGGTTTATGGCATCAGATAATTACAAGCAGGTAGCCATCGATCATGGATGGTACAAAGAAGATTCGGGCAAACCTTTCATATGGCAGGAAGCTTACAGTCCTTGCTTTCGTGAATGGGCCAGTAGTCGTTTTTGGTTATTCTACAGCAGTTTTGCGCCCAATTTCAAGGATTGGCCTGATCGTAGCCTAAATAACCCTTACAAGGGACAGGATGCCTACCACCAATTTGTTGAGGATGTTTCGAGCTACCCTTTCTCAGTTAAGCCTGAAAAGAAAATCTCAGTTCAGGATATCATGGCTTTTCAGCGATCGACATTCGAAGGAACCATTTACGATAAAACATCCGACCCGGATTGGTATGTACCAACACAAGATGGAAAACTAGAGAAGAGTCCCTTAACGACTCCTTTCCCAACAACAGCTATGCGTGAATTGCTGGACATAACCAATCGCAGAAATGTATCCAAAGGCAATTATGGCATGATTTGTCAGTTGAGATCGTGGTTACCCGATGCCATTGGCGGGGTTTACTGGGTATTCCAGGACAATCAGTTCACTTCTCCCTATGTGCCTATTTATGCCGGTACACAGGAGATTCATCAGTCATATAAAAACTACGACCCGAATCAATTCAATCCGGAGTCGGCACGTTGGGCCATCGATTTTGTAGATAACCTGATGTATTTGCGTTGGCAAGATGCCGTTAAGGATATGCAACTGTATCGTGATCCGTTTCAGCAAAGTTTATTCGACAACTTAGAAGTTAACGACAAAAAAGCAACAGCTCTTTATAATAAAAGCCCTAAAAAGGCTAAGGCATTCCTAACTCAGAAAAGCAATGAAAATATGCAAGGTGTGGTCGATTTGTATACTCAAATCAGGAACATTCTAATTACCAAATACACCAATAATAAACAAGGAAGCTAAACAATTAGGGATTAGCCTTTTTAGATGTTTATAATTTGTTTTTAAATTGCCATATGGAAGTTTCTTGAACAATAATCTACCTGTGTGTGGTAATTTACACATGCTCGTTTCTTAGATTTACTTTATAAAAAAACTCATAATGCCACGAAGTGGCTAAATTTGAATAACCGTCCATGAAGTGGACGGTACAATGAAAAATGAACATCATCCCTGAAAGGGGTGAACAAACAATCTCGCTATGGGCAGTTATAGACAAATTCTTTATCATATTGTTTTTAGAACAAAAAATAGCCTTAAAACACTCCCTTTAGAGCATAATGATAAATTATACGCTTATATCATGGGGATAATTAAAAAGAAAGATTGTCATTTATATAGAATAAATGGAATGCAAGATCACCTACACATTATAACTGATTTACATCCGAGTGTTGCTCTAGCAGATTTGATGAGAGAAATAAAAACATCCTCTTCGGTATGGCTTAAGCAACAAACTGAGTATCGTGAATTTAAAGGATGGTCAGATGGTTATGCCGCATTAACCGTGTCTTTTAAAGATAAAACTAGAGTGGTTAAATATATTAAAAATCAGCAAGATCATCATAAAACTGAATCCTTTTCAAATGAATTTAGAAGATTGCTCGAAGAAGAAGAAGGTATTGAAATTGATGAAAGATATTTCTTAAAATAGTTTACCCCCTTCGGGGAAAATTCAAGACCTATATCTACCGTCCATTTCATGGACGGTTATTCAAATATCGCCCATTCTGGGCTAAAAAGTATGTACTAATATTATAAAATTCCTCAGTCAACACAGTTTTAAAATAACTAAGGAATTAAAATATGATAATAAATTGACAATCAACAACCAACCATAAAATGAAAACAACTTTAACGCTATTGCTTATTCTCTTCTACCAGGGCATTTTTGCTCAAGAGAAAGCAAGTGCCAACGATTGGGAAAACCCTCAAGTCATTGGCATTAACAAAGAAAAACCGAGAGCAAGTTATTTTGCCTATCGCAACTTAAACAATGCGCTTAAGAATACCAAAGAGAATTCCGAATACTACATCAATCTAAACGGAACATGGAGATTCAACTGGGTTCGCAAACCAGCTGACCGTCCTGTTGATTTTCACAAAACCAATTACGATATCTCAGACTGGAAAGACATTAAGGTTCCGGGGCATTGGGAACTTCAGGGCTACGGAGTGCCTATTTATACCGACGTCTCCTACCCTTTCCCAAACAACGAACCTTTTATTCCTCATGATTATAATCCCGTTGGATCTTATAAGAGAGATTTTAATATCCCAGCGGACTGGAATGGTGAAGAAATATACATCCAGTTTGGCGGGGTGCGCTCAGCCATGTATTTGTGGGTAAATGGCAAAAAGGTTGGCTATAGTCAGGGGAGTAAAACCCCAGCTGAGTTTAATCTTACTGACTATGTAAAAACTGGTATAAACCAGCTTGCCGTAGAAATTTATCGCTTCAGCGATGGTTCTTATCTCGAAGATCAGGACTATTGGAAAGTGAGTGGTTTCGAGAGAGATGTCTATCTGTATGCCCGCCCAAAAACACATATTCGTGACTTCTTTGCACATGCCGACTTGGATGAAACCTACACACATGGTCAGTTCAAACTTGAAGTTGAGCTTAATAAGATCGATTCAAAAGCTGAGAGTAAAACCGTAAATATTCAGGTTTTTGATGGGGATAGAATCGTCATTAATCAGGACATTAAAACCAGCTTAAAACAAGGTGATAATCAAGTGAGTTTTACAGGAGAAATTCCTAATGTACGCAAATGGTCTGCAGAAACACCTGAACTATATGACCTACAGATTAGCCTGAAAACTTCGAATAAGAAAAACATTGAGGTCATTCGCCGAAAGATTGGTTTCCGTACAAGTGAAATCAAGAATGGACTACTTCAAATCAATGGAGTTCCTATTGTGATCAGAGGGGTTAACCGTCACGAGCACGATGCTGACAATGGTCGTGTGATTACAGAAGAATCAATGATTAAAGACATTGAGTTGATGAAACAATTCAATATTAATGCGGTGAGAAATTCACATTACCCTAACCGCGAACGCTGGTACGAGCTCTGCGATGAGTATGGCTTGTACCTGGTGGACGAAGCTAATATCGAAGCTCACGGTTGCGATCCTTACAATAAGGAGAAAACATTGGCCAATAAGCCAAACTGGAAGAAAGCATTTCTGGACAGAACCCAGTCGATGTTTCAGCGCAGTAAAAACCATGCAGCTGTTATCATCTGGTCTTTGGGTAACGAAACTGGAAGAGGTCAGAACTTCCACGCCACTTATGACTGGCTAAAGAAGCAAGACAGTTCCCGTCCTGTTCAGTCTGAGGATTCTGGTCTGGAATCAAACACTGATATCTTCTGTCCCATGTACGACCGCATATGGGAGATGATGAAATATGCCGAGAAGGTACAAACCCGTCCACTGATTCAGTGTGAGTACGCTCATGCCATGGGAAATAGTGTTGGGAATCTGAAAGATTACTGGGATTTGATTCACAAACAAAGACAGCTTCAAGGCGGTTTCATTTGGGATTGGGTAGACCAAACCTTTAGAAAAGAAACCGAGAAAGGCGATACCATTTTTGCCTATGGTGGCGATATGGGTATTTATAAGATCCAGAATGATTCTAACTTTTGTGCAAATGGATTGATAACAGGTGACAGAAAAATTCACCCTCATATTTGGGAAGTGAAAAAGGTTTACCAACCTATCGCATTCGAGAAGATCGATCACGCTTCCAATCAGTTTAAAATCATCAACCTTCACGATTTTATAGATATGACTGCTTTTGACTTTAGCTGGACATTAAACGAAGATGCTACTGAAATTGCATCAGGACAACTGAATGGCATTGCGTTAAAGGCACATGAAGAGAAAACAATAAGCATTCCATATCCTGTTATAGATCCTAAAGCCGGGAAAGAATACTTCATAGAACTTCAGGCCCATAGCAAAAATGAGATGCCTCTTGTTCCTCAGGGACACTTGGTTGCCTGGGAACAGTTCCAATTACCTGTATCAAAAGTAATGTCTGTGAAAGCGGCAAGCACACTTGGGAAAGTAAAACTAAAAGAGAACAAAGACGAGCTAAGCCTAATTGCCGGTGACATTCAGATTCGATTCTCAAAACAAACCGGAAGTTTAAGTTCATACCAAATCGATGGTAAGGAACTGATGGCTCAGGATTTAAAACCATTCTTCTGGAGAGCAGTTACCGATAACGATTTGGGTAATGGCCTACCAGCAAAGTGCCAGGCTTGGAAAGAAGCTGGTGAAAAAGCTCAAGTTCTTTCATTCGAGAGCAAAAAACTGAGCAATCAGGTGGTGGAAGTGATCATCTCACTTGATCTCCCAACTGTTTCAAGTAAGTATGAAACGCAATATCTGATTTATGGGAATGGTGATATTAAAGTGAAAAACACCTACCATCCTGAAGCGAATAATATTCCGATGCTACCACGCCTTGGGATGCAAATGCAATTGCCTAAGTCTTTCAACCAAATTGAATGGTTTGGTCGTGGCCCTCAGGAGAGCATGAGCGATAGAAAAACAGGCTATCCGGTAGGACATTACAAAAGTAGCGTTGCAGAACAATACCACCCTTACGTACGCCCACAGGAAACCGGTAACAAAACCAACTTGAGATGGATGGCTCTTACCAATGAGCAATCTTTAGGTTTCATGGTGCTTTCTAAGTCTGAATTAGCCGGATCGGCACTCCCTTTCGACTATAAAGAACTCTATCACTCAGGCAAGGGAAATACTCAGAAACATGGAGCTGAAATTAAAACTGGTGAGGTCATAAGCTGGCAGATTGATTACAAGCAAATGGGTGTTGGTGGCGATACATCATGGGGTGCACCAGTGCACTCGGAATATTCGATTCCTGCACAAGATTACAGCTACGAGTTTATTCTACGCCCTATTAATGGTGAAAAGGATTTGAATGAATTGAGTAAATTAAGATTTAAATAAAAGATCGTTTTAACCGCAAAGAACGCTAAGTATACGCAATGGACGCTAAGAAAAAAACATGTATAATACAGTTGTATCATTTGCCAAGCCTGACACTTTGTGGAAGAAAATCAATAACACCAGCCTTTAGGCTGGTGTTAATTAACCCGTTAAAATGGGCTTTAGCCCTTCAATATTATTACACATAAACGTATTACTTTTACCCTATCACTAAATCGCATGCTTAGCGTAAATCTTTGCGCACTTTTAGCTTATATTTTATCCATCATGAAAAATAAAAACCTATACATATTACTTTTCTCTATTCTGGTTTGGAGTGGTTGTCAGCCGAAGGCTGATAAAGTAACAAATCTTCAGGAGGAAATGGCCAATGTGCTCAACATTCAGGGCATTCCTCAGGGACAGTACAAACTGGACCCTTTCGGATTTTCCGATATGGGAGCTTGGCATGGGTATGCCCTTCCCGATATGGATAGTACGAACTATTACGGCGGGTTCTCAGGACCACTTTGCATGAAAATGTGGGGACAATGGGTGAGTAAAAACCTCTGCCAACTGGAATTGACTGATGCTAGCAGCATGACTACCATCGATTTGAGCAAAGCAAAAGCTGAGCTCAATTACAAGCCTGGTAAATTGGAGCAAACTCTAGAATTAGAACATCTAAGTCTAAAACTTAGTTTAATTTTTATTAGTGATAGAACGGCTCTTATCAAAACCGATATCACAAACAAAAGCAATAAAAACCAAAGCCTCTTTGTGGGCTGGAAAGGTGAGTTATTCCCTAAGGATATCGCGCTTAGCGAATCGGAAAAGGGTTTGCAAATCGATTTTGCCAACGGAGATGAATTCCTTCTGATGCATAACGATTCAGACAAGTCGATTCAAATCTCTCCTGATAAGCATTCCTACCAAATGTTTTTAAAGGATAAGCAAGAGATTACTTCAGGTGAGACACTAAATGTAAACTTACTTCACTCCTACTATTTTAACGAGGAAGAAGCTGCTAAGGAAGCCAGTCAATATAACAATTGGCTATCTGAAACTGATCAGTTATTTGCTGACAATAAAAGCAGATGGAATGCTTATTTAAACAAAGCTCTAGACAGCAAGAATCCATTACTAGACAAGGAGGAGAATCGCAAACTAGCAGTAAAGTGTGTGCAAACCCTACAGACTAACTGGCGATCGGCAGCCGGCGATTTACAGCACTCGGGTGTCTTTCCATCTGCAGCATATCAGGGATTCTATGGCTTTTGGTCCTGGGACTCTTGGAAACAAGCCGTTGCCCTTGTGCGTTTCAATCCGGAACTGGCAAAAAGCAACCTGCACTCCATGTTCCAGTATCAGGATGAGATGGGTATGGTAGCCGATTGTGTGTATTTCGATCCTAAGGAAAATAATTGGCGTGATACCAAAGCACCATTAGCCAGTTGGGCGGTTTTAAAAATCTACAAAGAGACATCCGATCTTGAATTTGTGAATGAAATGTACCCTAAGTTGGTGAAGTATCATAAGTGGTGGTACCAGTACCGCGACAACGATAAGAACGGATTATGTGAATATGGCTCAACTGATGGAACACTCATCGCTGCCAAATGGGAATCTGGAATGGACAATGCCGTTCGTTTTGATGATTCTAAAATGCTAAAAAATAATGAAAATGGCTGGTCGATGAATCAGGAATCGGTAGACTTGAATGCTTACTTACAGGCTGAGAAAGAAGATTTAGCTGAATTGGCTAAAATTATTGGTCATGCAGAAGAAGCCAAAAGCTACAAGCTTGAAGCCTCATCGCTAAAGAAAAGAATAGCTGCTGATTTTTGGGACGAAGCAACTGGTTTTTTCTACGATAGAGAAATTGTAACAGGTAAGCTATTAACGGTTCAACAAGGACCTGAAGGTTGGATTCCACTTTATACGGGTATTGCTAGTAAAGAGCAGGTGAAAAGAGTCGTTTCCATCCTTATGGATTCGACGAAGTTTGCAACAAAAGTTCCCTTCCCTACCTTAGTTGCAGACCATAAGAAGTTCAACCCTTTAAAAGGGTATTGGAGAGGTCCGGTTTGGTTGGATCAGGCTTACTTCGGTATAAAAGCTTTGGAACAGTATGGTTACCAAAAAGAAGCTGATCAATTAAGTCAAAAGCTAATACAAAATGCTGAAGGTCTACTTAAAGATGCACCAATTAGAGAAAATTATCATCCCATCAGCGGAAAAGGACTGAATGCAAATCATTTCTCGTGGTCAGCCGCACACTATCTGATGCTGCTTAGCGACGAGAGCAAATAACAAACAACATTTAATTATTAGTTAGTCGGTGATAAAGGGTATTTTGAAATCTGTTTACAGATTTTGGGATGCCCTTATTTTCTTTTAACTTCAATATTATCCCCACAATTATGAACAACAAATCCTAAATATTTTATTGTATATTAGATAATTATCAACACGTAAATAATTCATCTATGAAATCGATATTTACTATTCTCATAATTTTACTTTCCATACAAATCTCTCAAGCTAATATAGACAGTTTGAAGATTAAATTTGAAAAAGCAGAAGGAATAAATAGACTCGAAACATGTAATGATATTTTCATTTATTATTTAGAAGAAAATAATATTGATAGTATCATGAAATATTACTCTTTGACAATTATAGAGAGTAAAATGGCACAAAACAATCATTATACTGCAAGAGCTAATTATAATATGGCTATTAATCATAATAGGATGGGCTTATATCAAGAAGCCAAAGAGCATAATTTACAAGCTATAGATTATTATCTCTTATCTAAGGATACTATCGGTTACGTGAAAACATTAAATAATTTAGCTTTAAGTCTGAAATCTCAAAATCAATACCAAGAAGCTCTTCAATACCTATACAAATCTCTAGAAATAATCGCAAATAATACAGATTCTGAGCTCTATTTGAAAACTCACCTGAATTTGGGGATAGTTTATTATAGTATGGATAATTACGATTTAGCTTTAGATTTTTTTTACAAATCAATTCATCTGGCAAACTCAAATAACTTTAAAGAATATTCAAAACCACTACTCAATAATATCGCATCAGTACATACGATGAAGTGCAATTATGATAGTGCTCGTTATTATTACCACAAATCAAAACCTATAATTAAAGACGAAAAACATTCAAGTTTTTCTAACTACTTCAACAACCTGGGGTACATAGATTTAAAAATAAGAGACTACGAGAGCGCACTTGATAATTTTGAAAAAGCTCTTGAAATTAGACGAGCAAATTCTGAATATGATAAGATGGTTTCAAGTTTGATCCAAATTGGGAAACTCTATTCTGAAATGGGTGATAAAAAACGAGCCATCGATCATTTCATGCAAGCTGATAGCATTACTCATAAGATAAACAATATTGAAGGCATAAAGGATGTCTCAAAATATTTATCTGAAATTTACTACGATTTAGGAAAATACAAACTCGCCTCTGATTTTCTCAAAAAATATTCAACAGCAAAAGATTCCATAGTAGGAAATAAGTATAATTCGCAAATAGCACGAATGAATACTGTTTATAACTTGAAAACTAAAAACAAGGAAAATAAATATCTAAAATCTCAGAATATTATTCAAGAAATTGAAATTAAGCGTCAATCTAATATCACAACATTCTTTCAAATACTTTCGCTAATCATCCTTATATTCATTGGGTACGTTGGTTTCAATTTACGTCGTAATAGAAAAAGAAATAAAATTCTTAAAGAAAAAAATGATAAAATATCCCAACAATATGAAGAATTAGAAAAAACAAAAATCGTTCTACAAGAGTTAAATGCCACAAAAGATAAATTTTTCTCTATTATAGCTCACGATTTAATCAATCCTTTTCATGTCATCATTAGCCTAACACGAATTCTTGATGCGGACTTTGATTCATTTTCAAATGAAGAAAAAAAAGAACTTATAAACGATCTGCATAACACTTCGATTAACACATTTTCTTTACTCGAGAATCTACTAAACTGGTCTCGCTCTCAAAGAGGTCAGATTAAAGTAAACCCTCAGGAGTTTTTAGTTCAAGATTTAGTTTCAGATTGTATTGCTGTTCAAACTGGTAATGCAAAAATAAAATCGATACAACTAGAATCATTTATTCAAAACGAACTTAAACTTATATCTGATAAAGATATACTCCAAATTTGTTTGTGCAATCTTATTAGTAATTCTATAAAATTCACACCACAAAATGGTTCTATTCAAATTACATCAAAATTAGAACAGCAAAATGTTCTTATATCCGTACAAGATTCGGGAATTGGTATGACAAACGATAAAATTAATAAACTTTTCAATATCAATGAAAATTCAAGTACAGCTGGAACCGAAAATGAAAAAGGAACAGGTTTAGGTTTGATATTAGTAAAAGAACTTGTTGAGAAAAATAAGGGAACGATACATGTTGAAAGTGAAGTTGGAAAAGGCAGTAATATTACAATCTCCTTACCAATAACTGTGAAAGCACTCCCTCCTAACCCGATAGGTTAAGCTTCATCTTTCTCTTCAGGTATGATACCTACTTCTTTACAAGAATCAACATAGTGAAGATCCTCAGCTGCATTGTAGAATACTGCAAAAGCTGTATTTATCCACACTATTGAGATTAAAATACCAAAGCCTAATAGAACCAAACCAAGCATGATGATTATAAATGAAAGAATACCCATCCCTAGAATGGTCAAAAAATATCCTTTGGTCATATAAAAACTCAGTTTAAGAGATTCAACAACCTTATGCTTTTTATCCATAATTAAGTAGGGAACAAAAACCAGACGACAGGCAAGAAATATACCAGGAATCAATAAAAGAACAAGTCCGAGACCAACTACCAACACAACTAATAATCGACTCAGAATAGCCCTAGAAAAAGTTCTAAAACCTAAGAATGTTTCCTCAAATACAAAGTCTTTCTTTCTGGCAACTTTTGTGAAAACATGAATCACACCATAAGAGTAAATCGATGCGATAGCAAAATAATAAACTACCTGAATTAACTGTAAAATACTGAATGTAAAATCAAAGCCATCAGCACTTGGTTGAGTTTGCTGCATCAGCCACATTGGAGTCTCTATAGCCGCACCTACAAAGATGATCAAAATCAGCATCCAAAAATGCTTTTTCATCAACGAAAAAGCTTCTTCGAAACAGGCGCTCACCGTTGGATAAACCTTTAGAATCATATCATCTTTACAGTAATCAAACTTCATGAGCTAAGTCTTTTAATTTGGAAAGTAAATATAATGAAATAAGCTGAAACAAATAATTCCCAGCTTATCTCACACCAATGTTTCAAACTACATTAAACGTTTTTCACCTGTCAGTTTACGTATATCTGTCAAATCTTGACTAACCTCGATACAGCCTTTATAAGCACCTTTCTCATCTCTAAGAGCAAAGTATTGGATCAGAATAAAACGTCCCTTCATTTCTATCCAAAAAGGCTCACTATCCTTACTTCCATCTCTAAAAGCTCGTACCAACTCATCAACAATATGAACACTCTCTGGAGGATGACAATTCTGAACAGTACGTCCTATTATTGCCTTTGATCGCGGAAAGAATCGTTCTTTAGGGTTTGAAAAGAAGCAAACCTTATCATTCTCATCAATCATCGTAATATCAACAGGCAGATTATTCAATAATAAAATGGCTTGTTTTAAGGTCATCAAACCTGTATCGAAATTAAGAAGCGTGTTTTCCAATTTATTATCACTTAAAAAATCAGATTCAAATGATTTATCAGCTTTCAACGGCTTCTCTTTCTTAAGCTTAGGAACCTGAATATAAGCATAACCCAATTCTTCACTTTGCTGTAACATGTCTTCCCAAGCATCTTGGTTTACAGCGTTGAGAGCAATAGGAAACAATAGATATTCTTCTCTGAAGATAATAGTGTACATATCAAAAAACAGATCGCCCAAAAGCTTATTAATATGCTTTTTATCCAAGTTAACTTCCAAAAGAGCCATTAATAAGGCCTTCTGCCTATTTCTGATATCATCATGAATAGACCACATAACCCCAAGGCATTTGTATTGAGGATACTCTTTTTCGAAATATGGAAAAAGTATATTCTCTTTTCTGATATAATGCTTTTCCATTTGCATCAGATCTTCAACCCCTATTCTTAGATGTTCAGATACTTTCGCAACATCAAGATTCTCATTATTAAAATCTTTGACCCAGGATTTCAAATTTTGCAACCGTCTTTCAAGCTCTCGGTTTTCTTTTTTCAGATAAGTCAAAAAATGATCTTCGGGTAATGAGACTGGTTCTTGAGATAGTATTTGTTTGTGAAAAACATTGAGGGCCTTATTAATTCCAATTTTTAAATCCCCCATTGGTAAATCAGATTCTACCAGTCGATGAACTACAAGAATGATATCATTGGCTGTTAAATCATCAATCGCAGCCTGATGTTTTTTAATTAGCTCTCCCCCTTTCTCTCCAATCGTTAATCGATAGCAAAAATCGTAAAGGGAGTCTATTCTAGCTTGGGTATTATTTATAAATTCTGACATAGTTTTAGCTTATTGATTTCAAACTTATAATTTACGCTATTTTCAATAAATATTCCATTTCAAATTCTCTTTTAATTGAAAAAACATAAGGATCATAGTTTAGATCGAGATCTAGTATAAAAAAAGGGAATGCCAATTGGCATTCCCTTTAAAAAAATATGATAAAATTGGAATTAGTCCAATTTATGAATCAATAATCCTGAACGTAGTTTAGGCTCAAACCAAGTTGTCTTAGGAGGCATGATGTTACCTGTATCAGCAATATCAATTAACTGCTGCATAGAAACTGCGTATAAAGCAAAAGCAACTTTCATGCTACCATTGTCAACACGTTTCTTCAACTCTCCTAATCCACGAATACCACCTACGAACTCAACACGAGTCGTTGTACGAAGATCTTTAACATCTAATAGGTTATCCAATACATGGCTTGAAAGGATTGTTACGTCCAATACACCAATAGGATCCTTATCATCATAAGTACCTTCTTTAGCATTTAGCTTGTACCATTTGTTATCTAAATACATAGAGAACTCATGAAGTTTAGCTGGCTTGTAAATTTCCTCACCCATGCACTCAACTGCGAAAGTCTCTTCCAATTTAGCTAGGAATTCAACTTCAGTCATTCCGTTAAGATCTTTAGCTACACGATTGTAATCGATAATTGCCAATTGATCATCTGGGAAGTGAACAGCCATAAAGAAGTTATACTCTTCATCACCTGTATGATTAGGGTTCTTAGCAGCAAACTCATCACCAATACGAGCAGCAGCAGCTGTTCTATGATGACCATCAGCTACGTAAGTAGAAGGAACTTTAGCTGCGAACAACTCTTCCAACTCTTTGTTAATAGCTGCATCGTTTACAGGCCAGAAATGGTGACCGAATCCGTCTTCAGCAACAAAATCGTACTCAGCTTCTTCGTTCTTTACGATATTAGCTACGATAGCGTCAATCTCTGGAACAGCTTTGTATGAAAAGAATACTGGCTCAAGGTTAGCCTCTGTATAACGAGTTAAGATCATACGATCTTCCTCTTTGTCTGGACGAGTAAGCTCATGCTTCTTGATCACACCAGTTTTGTAGTCTTCACAAGCAGCATTTGCAACGATACCGTACTGAGTACGTCCGTCCATAGTTTGAGCATAGATATAGAATTTAGCTTCTGAATCTTGCTTTAACCAACCTTTTTCTTGCCATAGCTTAAGGTTAGATACTGATTTTTCGTAAACTTCGTTAGAGTGAACGTCTGTTCCAGCAGGACAGTCGATCTCAGCACGAGTGATATGAAGTAAAGAACAATCTTTACCTTCAGCCATCTGTGCAGCTTCTTCCGAGTTCATTACGTCATATGGTAAACATGCTAAATCTTTAGCGATATCTTTTGTTGGGCGTAAGCCTCTAAATGGTTTTACAATTGCCATGATTAGGTATTTTGTATGTTTGGTATTTTATTTTCTGTAAAATTTAAGGAACCTTGTAATCGAATTTAATCGACTACTTATTCACTCTAAATGTTTCGTCTCCTTTTTCAATAAGGTTCACAATCTGATTAGCTCCGGCAATACCAGCGTTAATGTTTGCTTCAGCAGTTTGTGCTCCCATTTTCTTAGGAGTAAAGAAAAAGCGGCCTTCATATTTAGCAGCAAATTCATCTTTACAGTCAGGTGCGATGTCTGAGATATAAGCAAAATCTTTACGATCTTCCATAAGTTTCAACATACCTTCTTCGTCAATCACTTCTTTACGAGCTGTGTTAACAAGGATACCACCCTCAGGCATCTTGTTCAACAAATCGTAATTAATTGATTTCTTAGTCTTGTCGTTGGCAGGAATATGCAACGAAACATAGTGACAAGTGCTATAAAGCTCTTCCACGGTGTCTACTGCCTTAACTCCATCAGCTTCAATAGCTTCTTTTGCAACAAAAGGATCGAATGCATAAACTGTCATTCCGAAACCTTTAGCAATATTAGCAACATGTCTTCCTACGTTACCATAAGCATGAATACCGATATTCTTACCTCTTAACTCAACACCAGCTTTTCCGTTATAACCTTTACGAGCAAGGAAAACCATCATTCCTAATGCTAGCTCAGCTACAGCGTTCGAGTTTTGACCAGGTGTATTCATGGCCACAATACCTTTTTCAGTACAAGCTTCAAGATCGATATTATCGTATCCTGCACCGGCACGTACAATTACCTTTAGGTTTTTAGCTGCTTCAAGCACCTCGCGAGTTGCTTTGTCAGAACGAATAATCATTCCATCAACATCAGCAACAGCTGCTATTAATTCAGCCTTATCTGTGTATGACTCTAGCAAAGCTAGTTCATATCCTGCACCTTCAACTACTTCGCGAATCGCGTTTACAGCAGCAGGAGCAAAAGGTTTATCGGTTGCAATTAAAACTTTAGTCATTTTATTATTTTAAAACGTTAAAAATAAAATGTCATTGCCAGCCAAATCGAAGTTATCCATATCGGATCCCTTTAGTCGTTCCTCATGCTTTAATGACTCAAAATAAAGATTTGAGTATGTTGCCATACTCAAATCCATATAATCAGGTAATTACTTTACATGCATTGTTTCGAATTCTGTCATGCAGTCTGCTAATGCCTGTACACTTGCTTTTGGTAAAGCATTGTAAGTAGAAGCACGGAAACCACCAACTGAACGGTGACCTTTAATTCCAGACATACCTTTAGAAGTAGCGAAATCGTAAAATTCTTTTTCTAATTCTTTGTACTCGTCAGTCATTACAAAACAGATATTCATTAATGAACGATCTTCTTTGTTGATAACAGTACCTTTGAACATTGGGTTACGGTCAATCTCATTGTAAAGAACCGCAGCTTTATCTTCGTTCATTTTCTGCATTGCAGAAACACCACCTTGTTCTTTGATCCATCTCAAAGTTTGAAGAGCAGCAAATACAGGAACTACTGGAGGTGTGTTAAACATAGACTCACCTTTAATATGAGTTGTATAATCTAACATTGTAGGAATCTGACGATCCATTTTACCTAGTAATTCATCTTTAACGATTACAAAAGTAACACCAGCTGGTGCTAAATTCTTTTGAGCTCCACCATAAATCAATGCATACTTAGATACATCAACAGGGCGAGAGAAAATATCAGAAGACATATCAGCAACAAGAGGTACATTCACGTCCATGTCGTACTTGATCTCAGTACCATAAATGGTATTGTTTGTAGTGATATGGAAATAATCTGCATCAGCAGGAATTTCGTATCCTTTTGGAATGAAATTGTAAACTGTTTCTTTAGAAGAAGCAACTTCAACAACTTCACCAAATAATTTCGCTTCTTTTTGAGCTTTGTTTGCCCAAGCACCTGTGTTAAGGTAAGCTGATTTCTTAGCCATCAAATTGTAAGGAATCATGCAGAACTGAGTCGATGCACCACCACCTAAGAATACAACTGAATATCCTGCTGGAATATCCAATAATTCTTTAAACAAAGAGGTAGCTTCGTCCATCACGGCAACAAATTCTTTGCTACGGTGAGATACTTCCATTAAAGAAAGAGTTGTTCCGGCAAAATTCTTAATAGCTGCAGCAGTATTTTCTACTGTTACGTCTGGAAGGATTGAGGGTCCTGCAGAAAAATTATGTACTTTCATCTTCAATATTTTTTAAAATGTGAACGTTTGCATATTCATCCGCAAATTTGCAAATAAAAATGAAGAATTTACTTGTCAAAATTCTTTTTTTATATGTTTTTCAACAAAAAAAAGCACAGCTCCCCATATCGCTATATACAATTGAATATCTAACAGTTAAATAACAAATCAATCAACATTCGAAATCGTTTTCATCTATGATACCTAATGCAACAAAAAAAACGCTTGCTTGTGATGTATCACAAGCAGGCGTTTAATATATATATGCAGATTAAAATTGGCAAATCAATCTCAATCTATCATTTAAGATACTAGCTTTTATAAAAAGGAATTTTTACAATTTTTGCTTTAAGTGCTTTCTTTCTTACACGGATGTAAATTTCAGTATCCACTTTGTAGAAACCTTCTTTTACGTAACCCAGACCAATTGATTTCCCAAGAGCTGGAGCACTGGTTCCTGAAGTAACTTCACCAATTTCATTACCTTCAGCATCCTCAATTTTATAGCCATGACGAGGAATACCACGGTCGATCATCTCGAAACCTTTCAAACGACGCTTAGGCTTATCAGCTTTCTGCTTCTCGAAAAATTCTCTATCGATAAAATCATTACCCTCAACAAATTTAGTTATCCAACCTAGACCTGCTTCAATTGGTGTGTGATCATCATCAATATCGTTTCCATATAAACAGAATCCAACTTCAAGACGAAGTGTATCACGAGCAGCTAAACCGATTGGCTGAATACCGAATTCTTTACCGGCTTCCATAACAGCATTCATTAATTTTTCGCCATCTTCGTTAGCTACATAAATCTCACATCCACCAGAACCAGTATAACCTGTAGTTGAGAAAATTACATTCTCAATACCAGCCATATTTACTTTCTGGAATGTGTAATATTCCATATCTTCAACAGGAACATCAATAAGCTTCTGCATTGCTTTAAGAGCCAAAGGACCTTGAACTGCTAACTGACAAATTTCATCTGAAGCATTATAAAGTTCTGTTCCTACTTCTAAGCCCATTTCTTCAGCATTCTTAACACACCATGCCCAGTCCTTATCAATATTAGCTGCATTCACAACTAATAAATAAGTTTCAGAATCGATACAGTAAACCAATAAGTCATCAACAATACCACCTTTTCCGTTTGGAAAACATGAGTACTGAATTTTTCCATCAGTTAAGGCAGCCACATCATTAGTGGTTAATTTCTGAACAAAGCTAAAAGCCTTAGGTCCTTTTACCCAAAACTCACCCATGTGAGATACATCAAATACACCTAGCTTTTCACGAACACACATGTGTTCATCCTTAATACCAGTAAACTCAATAGGCATATTATAACCAGCAAATTCTGCCATTTTAGCGCCTAATTCTTCATGAAAACTAGTGAATGCAGTTCTTTTCATCTGTTTGTTGTTTGAATTTTAAGATTTCAATGTGTTCTCCAATAAAAGCCAGAAAAACATTTCAATTCTTATTTTAAGTATTGTTTATATAACTCACTCAAATACAAAGAATATAAAAATATCGATACTCCTCATAATTGTACTTATTGAATTTTCATTCTATTTTGTTTTGCAAATGTAAAAGAATCCAAATTCTAGGCAAAAAAATACCGATTAAACTTCAAAATATACATTGTATTATAAAGCATATTTTTAAGATCATCCGGATATTCTATCATTATGAATTTAAACTACTTCCTAAATAAACTATAATTCGTTATTATTTTTTTTCTTGTTTCATTCTCAAAACTAACGACAAAGGCTTTACCAACATCTAATCTATCTTTAAAATAGATCGCATCTTCTATATTGTCAAAATTCCCAATCGTGTATCGATACCATTCACCATCATAGGAACTAACAACCTCATGTTTACCTCGGTATATTTTTTTCAACTCAACAGTCTTCATTGCTATTTTTGAAGCTGCAATTTGAATTTTATAAGTCGTCATTAGAATTTTCACTTTCTCAACAACTGGAATCGAAACTGGAATTACCTCAGGAAGAATATCTATTTTTTCAACAGGTATAACGGGTTCAATTTTCTCAAGAATCTTTATTGGCTCAACAAGCTCATCTTCAACCACTGTCTCTACAATAAGTTTCTTACTGTAAATATCGAATTTTCCATTTTCACCTCTATCAGAATCGAATAAAAACGAATCACCTTCATAAGGAAAGAAATGACGATCATCGTAGGCAGAATTAATTGGGACCCCCATATTCTTAGCTTGCATCCAGCTACCACCTTCATCTTTCTCAGATTTAAAAATATCGTATCCCCCAATTGTATTTCTTCCTTTAGAACTAAAATACATCACCTTTCCATCATTCGAAAGAAAAACATCTCTCTCATCATATTTCGAGTTAATTTGATCACCAAGCTTTATGGGGTCACTCCATTCACCATCATTATCTTTCTGAGAATAAAAAATATCAGTTTGATTTTCGTCTCTATCACTTACAAATACAACAGTATTACCATCAGCAGTGAAAGATGCTGACGATTCATCAGATTTCAATTTATTCATAAAGAATACATCCATCTCTTTGATCCAGTACTTATCACTTTTTTGCATAAAGATTAAATCTCCAAACCCAGCATATTTATCGTAGAATAAATATTGATTATCATCTACCTTAGCAACCATCATGGGTAAATAACGCGATTTCTTTTCATCATTTAAGATACTAAAATTCGCCCATTCACCATTAATTAGAGCAACACTAAAACCTCTTAAGGATGATTCATCTTTATTCTTTTTCTTATCACCAACAATTATTCTATCCGAGTTGAAAAATAATTTTGAGCCATCTTTTATTGCAAGTATATCGTTGGCTTCAGAATTTATTGGTGATGGCAATTTTTCAACATTAAAATCTGCGGATTGTTCGGACAAAATTTGTCCACTTTTGCATTCATCTATATATCTAAAAACAGAAGATAGTTTTTCTGTATTTCGCCTTGCGCCTTCATGCTGAAGAATTTCAACATAAGTTTTATAGTTTAAAATAGCGTTTGAAAAATCATTAGAAAATTGGCATGCTTGTCCTAAAAACAAATAAAGTTCAGCATTTATATTGGGTTTCAAAACCTTAACTTGTTCAAAATATGATTTTGCTAAATCTTTCTTACCGTACTTTAAATAAGACTGACCAATATTATAATTCAATTCAGCATTATTACTATTGAACTTATTACATTCTAATAGAAAATTGAGACATTCTGTAAATGATGATTCTCCTTTTTTAAAAAGTCTCTTAGCCTTACTTATATTTTTCAAGAGCGTCTTTCCTTCAATGTTATCTCCAACGAATTCAGCAGGATCAATCCTCATAAAACCCTGAGCATATGCATTCCCTGCAGAAAAAAATAAGAAAAATAACAGTATTCGTAATAATTGCATGGTAATATATTTAGATCAATAAGAAATAACTAAATTAAGAATTTTAAAGGACAAATGAAGAACAATCATTTTTTTTAAAATTAGCATAAAAACATTGAGTTAAGTAAGTATGTTCAACAGATTGACTTACTAAAATCCCACAACCTACTACAATAAGAAATTATAGTAGCCTATTTTAAAATAAATTATTAATATTGTATAATAAGTGGGATGCGATATAAACATTTTTGCATCTTTTTAAATTTTAGTTTATATTGATCTATTAACAATCATATTTTAAACGGATAGCTCAAATAAGGTAGTTTAATTCAAATCATCATCTAAAACTAACGGATTTAGTTTCATTAATCAATTCATAAGCGGAAATGAACTCAAACACTAAAATCATTGATTTATCATACTTAAGAGAAATGTCTGGTAACAATAAAGATATCATGGTTGAAATGGTTGAAATCTTTATTGAACAAAACCCTGAATTTACTGAAGGGATTTCAAGCTACTTTGAAAATAAACAATGGACAGAGCTTGGTGCTGTTGCTCACAAAGCAAAATCTTCTGTGAGAATCATGGGAATGGATGAGTTAGGAGATTGCTTAGAAAAAATTGAACATTATTCTAAAGGCAATCAAAAAGTTGAACTTCAACAGAAAATTGAAAATAGACATAAGCTTAATGATGATGATTTAAGAATATGGAACAACGTTCGTAATGAGGAAGTTAATGATATCGACTTGAAATTCATACCTACACTTGTCAGCAAATTTCTGAACCAAAGTCCTATAGCAATAACAGAATTGAGAAAAGCTATATTAGAGCTTTAATATGACAAAAAATACACCTCACATATTAGTTGTAGATAGTAACAATGCAACACTAAAGTATATAGAATTTACCCTTACTGGTATCGGGTATAAATCAACACTCGCAAAAAATGGTGTTGAAGCGATAGAAAAAGCTAAAAATCAACATTTCGATCTCATCATTTCTGATCTCGACCTCCCCCTGATGAGTGGAAATGATCTTGTGAGACACATTCGCAAAACTCCTGAATATAGGCTCACGCCATTTATCTTTCTTTCGGATAATGATGAAGAAGAGACTTGGATTCAAAATTTAAATGATGGAGCTGATGATTTTATCACAAAGCCTTTCAAGCAAGAGGTTTTCATATCAAAAATTAAAGCCCATATTAAAAAGACACAAATCAGAAAAGAGATTACTGATTCATCCTTGAAAATCAAGCTCAATTTTGATAAAGGCAATATTGTGTATTGCACACCTAGAGAGAATAAATTCAAACTTCCTCAGCAGTATATCAAAACGCCTGTCAAGGACGTTCAATCTGATCAAGAATTATTTACTCACCTAAAAGAAGAACAAGTTTGGCGTATTATTATCGACGACAATGCAATTTGGGCAATTTCTATTTTAGATAAGATTAGCAAAACTATCGAAGGGTTAATTCCTATTGACATTTTAATTTCAGATTCCAAGGACACTGAAAAATTTGATTATTTCCTAACAAATCATATCGATTCATTTTTATATAAACAACTGGATGAAAGGTTGATTATTCACCAAATCAACTCATCAATTCAACAAGAATTAAATCTTAAAAATAAATATTTCAATGCCCTTAATACGGCAGCTAAGCAATCACCAATACGCTTTGAGAATCAATACAACGAAGACATTTTAGATTTCAACATTCAGATTGTACATCAAGCCTATAACAAACTTGCTGGTGGCGATTTTTATGAAACATTCAGTGTTGACAATCACAAGAAAATTATTGTTGTAGGCGATGTAATGGGAAAAAAGTGGGATGCTTGGTTTTTTGTGCCCGCTTATATTGCCTATATACGAAGTACAATCAATTTTTTCTTAAGTCGCGAAGAGTTCGATTTCATTAAATCTCCTGGGAAGTTTCTAGAAATAATCAACCAATCCATATTTAAAGATCTAAAACTCAGTGAGGTTTTCACAACACTTAGCATCATAACAGTTTGTTCACAAACCTCTAAGGTCAGCATAGCATCTGCAGGTGCACTTCAACCTCTCTTCTATAATGCAAAAGAAAACAAATTTGCACAACTCAATATTGTTGGCACACTCTTGGGCGTAATTCCTGATGCTCATTATTTAAGTCTAATACAAGATTTTAATCAAGGAGACAAAATTTTACTTTATACAGATGGGTATATTGAAGCTGTGAATGATCGAACAGGCAATATGATTGGGGATGAAGTTTTCCTTGAAAACTTACATCAGGCTATGGGAAAAGCAAGCATTAAACTTTCTGATGTTGAGCATCAATTAATCCATTCATTAAATATTTCTAAGTTTGATGATGACAGAACCCTTCTACTTGTTCAAAAAAATTAGGCATTAGCTTTCTCAGTTCGCTATTAATTTTGTTCATTTGTCAAAAATTAGAAATTATGACTCCAAACGAAATTATTGGCTGGATGGGCAGCATCCTTTTTGCTATTTGTGGAATACCTCAAGTAATACATACCATCAAAACACAAAAAGTAGATGATCTTAATGAACTCTTCATTTGGCTCTGGTTTTTGGGTGAAGTGTTGACATTCTGGTATATTATTGTTGATGATATCTTAAATCAAATATATCACATACCACTGTATTTCAATTACCTGTTTAATATAATTATGGTATTTTACCTTATCTATGCAAAATACCGTTTTAATAGCACACCAACTGCACTTGCAAGTCTTAAGCGTAGAATTATAAAATAAAAGCTTTCATAGCTCTCCTAATTAAACAATTGTGAAAATAGTCATCATAGATAATTTCGATTCATTTACCTACAACTTAGCACATACTGTAGAACAATTCTCAGATCAAGTTATTGTCATGAGAAATAATGAAATAAATTGGGAGGCTATTAAAGCTTGTGATAAAATTATTTTTTCACCTGGTCCTGGTTTACCGGAGAACGTGAGAGTAATGGGTGAAATTCTAGATCAATATAAAACGATAAAACCTATTTTAGGTGTGTGTTTAGGTATGCAATATATCTGCGTTTATTTTGGAGGAGCCATCTTTAATATTGAAGATATTACACATGGAGTTCCAAAAACAACCTTAGTTACGGATAAGTCAGAATATTTATTCCATAATATACCTCAGAAATTCAATTCTGGAAGATACCACTCATGGGCCTTAAACAAAACAAAACTCCCCGATTGCTTAAGTATTACGGCTACTGACCCTGACGATCTTATTATGGCAATTCGTCATAAAGAACTCGATATTTGTGGCCTTCAGTTCCATCCAGAATCTATAATGACGGAACATGGAACTGAGATTCTAAGAAACTGGATTGAATCCTAAAGCTTATCTATTCAATATAAAGAACTAGCTAAACTAGTTATCCTGCCAAACTTTTTTCTTCTCGTATTTCAAATCCTGAAGAACAGAAGATTTTACACTAAGCTTAAAATTATAAGATTGGTAGGTTCCAAATGGAATGGTATTAAAGGTCATTTGCCAACAGTGCAAATCACGAGTTAAAGAAAATTGAGTAGCCGTAATTGACTTATTAGCAAAATCATAACCTGTGGAAAAATTAATTTTCCACTTAGGAGTCAAACTAAAATCACCTCGAAGACCAATATTCTGATTAACAGTTGTCTTTCTAGTTGGCTTGGAGTATGTCCATCCATAATCTAATGAAAATGACCAAGGCACATCAAACTGAACAAATCGCATTTCATCTGGAGTCTTCGTCTCCCCACTTTCTTCACCACCCTCTTCAGCTTCACCCTTAAAATCACTAGATGATAACCTGAATCCTAAATCAATAGAAGCATTGGTTAACCGCGGACCAAATTTATCAATCTTAATATCATTGCCATTTAATGCATATGGGTCAACTGTTGAGTTAAAACTCAGATCCAACTTGTTCTTGAAAATTTTTGTTCGACCATTTATTCTGATATTCGACCAGTTTAACGAATCAGCAAACATATTATAACTCGTAGAAAACTTAAGGCTCTCCAGAAGTTTTACCTTTTTGAAATCTTCATTCCCAGTTGTGTCGTTAGCTGTTTTAATTTTCGCCTCAACATTATTATCCAGACTCAAATTAATACTTCCAGATTCCTTAGCACCAGTAGGAGTTCCGTATAAACTTCCATCAAAAATAGAATACTCAACGTCTTTACCATCTCCATTCTTATAGGTTTTGTAGTATTTCTCTCTGGGAATTCCAATCTCTGGCGTATAGCTCACACTAATCGATGGTGTCATGACATGACGAATCGCTTCAATCTTCGAAGTCTTCTTAAAAGTGTACATCCCATATATCTTTGGACTTAAAGATAATGATGCTGAAGTTGAATAATTATGAGCGTACTGCATTCCCTGAATCGTATCATCAACTGTACCTCCCTTATTCTCATTCAATGTTTCATCCCAATGCCTACGAATTGATCGAGAATACAAAACACCTTTATAATTAAGAGTTGGTGATAAGGTTAAGTCACGAGCTAACTTAAAATTCGTTGTAAGAGGAATACTATGCTGATAACCATTTTTCCAGTCTTTTGTTAGAGAAGAGGACATCAATTTATCTTCTTTGATATTTACTCTATTCTCCAATTTCGAAGAATAACTTACACCAATTTTATCATACCACTTCAAATCAGAACTTTTCCCCTTGGTTCTGAAAGGATATATTTGAGTCATATTCAATGATAAACTTGGTAGTGTTAACGAAATAGTTGTATCCCTGCTATTCTGAGAGTGGCGTAATGATCCGTTTAAACTGAAAGGTTTCCCAGGCCACTTTTTACTATACGAAATACTAGATTGCTTCTGATTATTCACAATCTTATTGATATTCTGAGAGTTATTCCTGTCATTCTCTGAAGTAGAAAAGTTGACCGATGCAGAAAATGTACGATATGGGTTTGCCTTAGAATCCTGAGTATGCGTCCATCGAATAGCAAAGTCAGTCACTTCAGAATAGTCATCTAAACCTTTATCACCATATTTATTCTTGTGATATTCTGTTGACAAATTACCACTATATCTATAGCGCTTTTTATACTTCGATTGCAGATAAGTTCCCCATGAACCATTAGCAAAAATATCTCCTCGAAAAGTTAAATCCATATAATCGTTAATTGCCCAATAATATCCACCTCCTCGAAGGTTAAATCCCCTTCGTTGTTCCTCACCATAACTTGGCAAAAGAATACCTGATGAATATTTGCTGCTAAATGGGAAAAATCCAAATGGAAGTCCGATTGGAAGAGGTACATCTTCTAAAACAATATGCAGAGGGCCTGAGACGATTTTATCATCCTTAATCATTTTAGCCTTTGTCATTCGCACATAAAAATGAGGATGCTCATGATCGCAGGTCGTATACTTACCATTTTTAAGAAAGAAGGTATTTTCATCCATCCTTTTTGTAATCTCACTATGGACATAACCACTTTCTTGCTCAGTAATTACCTCATTGACCAAACCTTTGCCAGTCTCAAAGTTATATTTCAATTCCTTACACGTGAATTCCTCGGCTCCATCCTTAAACTCTGGTGTATGTATAAGATCACCAATACTATCCTTAATTCCGTAAGCAAAGGCTTCTTTATTTGCTATATCAAGCTCAATATAATAGGCTCTTAGTTCAGTAGCACCATATTTCACAAAAGCATTATTAGTCAAAAACACTTTCTGACCAGTTAGCGAGAAAGTAACACTATCGTCAGCATTGTATTCTATAGCCGTCTGAAGAAAAGGTTTCTTTGCTGTTGAATCAGCTGCTATTGAATCATTTTCAACACCTCCCTTTTTTCCTGATTTTAAATCTAAAGAATCAACTTGCTGTAAGAATTCAGCATACCCATTAACCACCAAAGGAGAATAATTAAAATTCTCACATACAGGACTCTCATTACCCATTAGATTAACATCCGCAAATATGTTTAACGGAATTAAGCTAAGAATGAAAAGTATAAAAAGCTTTTGTTGTAATTTCAATTGCAATTTTTATCGTTATTTTTGTACAAGAATGAGATCGACTAATAAACTTAAAAATCAGATGTAGTACACTAAGGTTTAAGCCCATAAGACTATTTTGTTTCAAAATATGATTATCATCAATCACAAACAGAAAGGTCTCAGGTCGCCAAAATTACAAATAAAACTACTATATTCCCTCATCTGAACACAGTTCAGAATCATTTTTTAAGTTCTTTTATGAAGATTTCTTGTCTGATTTTTTTTTCGAATAAAATTTCACAATATATAATGAATAGAGTATCAGTTTTTTTAATGTTTTTTGTTCTAAGTTCTAGCAGCTTTTTCTGTTCCGGACAAAAATCCGAATATAAAATTAACACCATTGTTATTGATGCAGGTCATGGAGGGAAAGATCCAGGTGCTGTTGGGAAACATTGCTACGAAAAAGATATCGCACTGAGCATTTCACTCAAAGCGGGACAATATATTAAAGAGCATTTCCCCAACATAAAGATTGTTTATACAAGAGAGACAGATGTTTTCATTCCGCTAAAAAAAAGACCTGAGATTGCCAATAAAAATAAAGCAGATCTTTTCCTATCCATTCATGCCAATAGCCTTGAGAATAATACAAGGACATATGGCACGGAAACCTTTATTTTAGGTCTTCACAAATCGAAAGACAATTTGGCTGTTGCGATGAAAGAAAATTCAGTCATGCTTTACGAAGACGACTACAGCAATAATTATGAAGGCTTCAACCCAAAAGATCCAGCTTCATATATTATATTTAATTTGATGCATAGTCTTCATATTGACAATAGCACATCAATGGCTCAACATACCGAACATCAATTTAAAAACAGAGTAGGTAGGCGATCTAGAGGTGTAAAAGCTGCAGAGCTATGGGTCCTCAGAAAAGCAAGTATGCCCTCCGTTTTGATAGAAGTTGGTTTTATTTCGAACCCTACTGAAGAACGTTTTCTAAGATCTAAAAAAGGACAAGATTATATGGCTTCTGCTATTTTCAGAGCTTTCAGATCGTATAAAGAAGAAATTGAACGACACAGTTCTCGAACTCTTGAGGTGAAAGAAAAACCCATTATGCCTGAATCATCAACAGAGGTTTATTATTGTGTACAAATAAAATCCTCATCAAAGAAAATTGCATTGAATGCCAAGGTATTTGAAGGACTTGATAATGTCGTAGAAAAGCATGTAAATGGCATTTATAAATACTCTGTTGCACAAGACTCAAACTTGAAAACAGTTATCAATGAGAAAAAGCAAATAAAAAAAATAATTCATGACTGTTTTATAGTTGCTTACCACAAGGGGAAGCCAATTTCTATTAAAGAAGCCAAAAAGATTCAAAAATCATAATAATTATTCTCTACCTTTGATTAAGAAAGGATGAAGTAATCACACAATATTACTAAATGAAAATATCAAAAGAAGCTACTATTGGATTATTGGTTGTAGCTGCCATTACGATTTTTATTTGGGGAATAAATTTCCTTAAGGGAAACAGTATATTCTCAACAGATCAACTATTTTATGCAAAATATCAACGAGTTGATGGCTTAAAAAAATCGAGTCCAGTAACTCTAAGGGGCTTTAAAGTTGGCCAAATTCAATCTATCAAATTCAGTGAATCAAATATCAATGATTTAATTGTATCATTCTCGGTGGGTGACGGGTTCAAGCTTCCTAATAATACGACAGCTAGAATTGTTAGTTCAGATATTATGGGAACAAAGGAAATTCAGATTATTACTGGGAACTCTAAAACGGTATTACTAGCTGGTGACACCATTAAAGGAAGTATTGAAGGTGACTTAAAAGAACAAGTCAGTATGCAAATGCTGCCTCTTAAGAATAAAGCTGAGAAACTAATGTCAAGTGTCGATTCGGTGCTAACCGTTATACAATACATCTTTAATGCAGATGCTCGTGATAATATATCACAGAGTTTAACAAGTATTAAAAACACAATAAACAAGCTTGAGCATACATCAGGTAGCCTTGACACCTTGGTTACAGGACAAAGGTCTAATATGGAAAAGATATTAGCTAATGTCGAATCTATAACGGGTAATCTTGAATCTAACGGTAAAAATATTAATAACATTCTAAGTAACTTCTCAAGTATTTCTGATTCCTTAAAACAAGCAGAAATTGCTTCAACTGTGAATAATGCCAATGCTGCTTTAGCTCAGGTAAACGAAATCTTCCAGCAAATAAATTCAGGTAAAGGTAGTATGGGAGCTTTCCTTAAAAATGATAGCCTTTACCACCATATGGAATCCGCATCTAAACACTTAGATGAGTTGTTGGTTGATCTAAAAGCCCATCCTAAACGCTATGTTCAGCTCTCTGTATTTGGACGCAAAGACAAGGGAAAGAAAAAGAAATAGTACAAATCATATAGTCACAAAAAAGCCAGATTTTAAATCTGGCTTTTTTTTAGTTTAAGATAAGATCGTTAAGACCGTCATACTGCGTCTTTAAATGACTATGAGCTTCAGAGTAACGCATAACTCTCTTAATCAAACTAGCTGGTGCTTCAAGCAGTGAATCATCTAAATAATTGATTAAATCCCCCGATCCCATCAAGTCATCAATAGAGATGCTTTCAAGTTCAGTAAGAAAATCATCATGATTCCTTGTTGATGCCCAACCTACAAGTGTAAAAATTGAATTCATTCGCATATTTTTTGGTTTATACCATCTATAACGCGAACATTTTTATTTTAGTATAAAAATATTTACCAAAGCATTTCACTCACTATGAAATCAAGAGATTGAGTTTATTTTCCTCTATCATTTTCCTCAGATTTATCAAAGCATAACGCATACGTCCTAATGCTGTATTGATACTCACATCAGTATCATCCGCAATTTCTTTAAAGCTCAAGCCTTTATAATGACGTAAGACAATCACCTCTTTCTGATCTGCAGGGAGGCGATCCACCAATTCTTTCACTTCATAATGCACCTGAGAGCGAATCATGATATCCTCACAATTGTCGTCGCTAAATTTATCTGAATTGAAAAGATCTAGTTCAAAATCATCATTCGAATAAACTTTTTTCATTTTCTCCTGCCTAAAATGATCGATAATCAAATTATGGGCAATACGAAACACCCAAGCTAAAAACTTACCGTTATCACGATATTTTCCAGCTCGTAAAGATTGAATAACCTTAATGAAAACATCTTGAAAGATATCATCGGTTAGATCTTTATTTTTAACAATTAGATAAATGTAGGTATACAACCTATCTTTATGGCGAGTTATGAGCATTTCTATTCCAGACTGGTCGCCGGAAATAAATCGCTCAATATAATATTGATCGCTTTTTAAATCAAAATTCTCCAATTTCACATTCTATATTTTAGGTAATATTGTGTAGAGATTGATCTATAAGCAAAGTAGGTTTTAGTGTGTCAATTATTATATCACTTGCAAGATTATAAATAATAAAGAGTTTTGCAAATCGAAAGAACTTAAATAAATTTGTAAGATTTTATATGTCGCTCATAACTTCAAGGAATAAACATGATTCATCAAGATAAATTCATCACCATAAAGGGAGCAAAGGTCCATAATCTTAAGAATATCGACTTAAAAATCCCTCGCAATAAATTTATAGTGGTCACAGGACTCTCCGGTTCGGGAAAATCATCCTTGGCTTTCGATACGCTTTACGCTGAAGGGCAAAGACGTTATGTGGAGAGTTTATCATCATACGCTCGTCAGTTCCTTGGGCGAATAAACAAACCTGAGGTTGATTATATTAAAGGTATTCCACCAGCAATTGCCATAGAACAAAAGGTAAATACCCGCAACCCACGTTCAACGGTAGGAACATCAACTGAAATATATGACTACTTAAAGCTGCTTTTTGCCCGAGTAGGAAAAACCTACTCTCCTATTTCGAATACTATAGTAAAAAGACATAGTGTAGGCAATGTGGTCAATTTTGCCTTAGAACAAGAAGCAGATGCCACAGTCATGATTATGGCAGCACTTCACCCCAACGGTGAGCGCTCAAGAAAAGAACAGCTTGAAGTTCTATCACAACAAGGTTTTTCTCGAATAGAGATTGAAGGGAAAGCTCACAAAATATTTGATGTTTTAGAAGACAATGATTTATTATCAAAAAAAGATAACATCCATATTATTGTAGATCGCATTAGAATTGATAAGGAAGAAGATACCCGTAATCGCTTGGCTGATTCTATTCAAACAGCCTTTTATGAAGGTAAAGGTGAATGTTTGATATCTATTTCTGATTCCAAAGATCTAAATTACCATAGCTTTTCAAATCGTTTTGAAGCTGATGGCATTACATTTGAAGATCCACATACACATACTTTTAGTTTCAACAATCCTGTTGGTGCCTGCCCTAAATGTGAAGGATTCGGCAAAGTTATTGGTATCGATGAAGACTTAGTGATCCCCAACAAGACCAGAAGCATATATGAAGATGCTGTAGTATGCTGGAAAGGTGAAAAAATGAGCAAATGGAAAGATGAGCTCGTATTTGCTGCTGAAAAATTCGATTTTCCAATTCATAAACCTTTCTTTGAACTTAGCGAAGAACAAAAACAATTGCTTTGGACAGGAAATAAGCATTTCAAAGGTTTACATGCTTTCTTCGCATACATCGAATCCAAACAATACAAGATTCAGTACCGCGTCATGTTATCGAGATATCGTGGAAAAACAACTTGTCCCGATTGCCGTGGTACACGCTTAAAGAAAGAAGCAGGCTATATTAAAATCACTGACAAGAATATACAAGATTTAGTTTTACTGCCTATTTCTGATCTGAACGAATTCTTTAATAATTTAAAATTAGAAGGAAGTGATGAAAAGGTTGCGAAACGAATTCTAATTGAAATTCAGAATCGCCTGCAATTCCTCTCAGATGTTGGACTGGGCTACCTGACCTTAAACCGATTATCAAGCAGTTTATCAGGTGGTGAATCGCAACGAATTAATCTAGCGACATCACTTGGAAGTAGTTTAGTTGGATCTCTATACATACTTGATGAACCTAGTATTGGTTTACATTCGAAAGATACGGAACTTCTAATTAAAGTGCTTCGCCAGCTACGCGACCTTGGCAACACAGTTGTCGTTGTTGAGCACGATGAAGACATCATTATGGCGGCTGATCAGGTTATTGATATTGGACCTTATGCTGGACGATTAGGTGGCGAATTGGTGTTTCAAGGAACTGTGGAAGAGCTAAAGAATTCTGATGCCAGCCTAACTTCCCAATATATTTCAAAATCACTATGTATTCCAACACCTACATCAAGGCGAAAATGGAATAACTATATTGAAATCCTCGGTGCAAGAGAAAACAACCTGAAATCGCTGGATATCAAGTTTCCTCTAAATACAATGACCTTAGTAACTGGAGTTAGTGGTTCTGGAAAATCGTCTTTGATTAAGACCATCCTATACCCTGCTCTCAAGAAACATTACGGTGGCTATTCTGACAAAAGTGGTCATTTTGATGCGCTGAAAGGAGACTTGCACATGATTAGCAATGTTGAATTTGTTGATCAGAACCCTATCGGAAAATCATCACGATCTAATCCTGTAACCTACTTAAAGGCTTACGATGAGATTAGAAAACTATATGCCGAGCAACAAGCTTCAAAATACAGTGGTTATAAATCGGCACACTTTTCATTCAATATCGATGGTGGTCGATGTGATGAATGCCAAGGCGAAGGGATCATTAAGGTTGAAATGCAATTTATGGCTGATGTTTATTTACAATGTGAAAGTTGTAAGGGACGTCGTTTCAAAGATGATATACTCGATGTTAGATATCGCGAAAAAAACATTCACGATATTCTTCAAATGACAGTGAACGAAGCCACAGAATTCTTTATGGCATCAACAGGTAAAATTGAAAAGAAGATTGCTCAAAGATTGAAGCCCTTGGTTGATGTCGGATTAGGCTATGTGAAACTTGGACAGGCCTCAAGTACTTTAAGTGGTGGTGAAAGTCAGAGAGTAAAACTAGCTTCGTTTTTAGCTAAAGAAAAAGCTGAACCTTGCCTTTTCATCTTTGATGAACCTACAACAGGGCTCCATTTCCACGACATTAACAAACTAATGGATGCCTTTAATGCTCTAATTGCTAGAGGACACAGTTTAATCGTAATTGAGCACAACATGGAGGTTATTAAGTGTGCCGATTGGATTATTGATCTAGGACCTGAAGGAGGAATTAATGGAGGTGAGCTTTGCTTTGAAGGCTTACCAGAAGATATCATACAAAAATCAGATTCCTACACAGGAGAATATTTAAAAGAAAAACTATAAACATCTATCCCTAAGGATATTCGTTTTCAACAAAGTAAATAAAAGTACCATAATATGATAGATTTAAATTTAAAGGACAATAAAGTCGTTATTGAAAATATAGAAAAGCTACGTGCAAAAGGTAATATTAATGATTTACCTGCTATTCTTGACTATTTAACTGTCCCTAGCAATACTGAGGTTGAAAAAGCCTTATACAATTTTCTTTTCGATATTAAAGATGCTAAAGCCGCTGAACCTATCATTACTGCTATACAGAATGCTAAATATCAGTCTATTCAGAAAAAACTGATTGAAATGTGTTGGCAATCGAGCTTAAAGTTTGCTAAGCATATTAGTCTCTTTGTGGATCTACTGATTAATGGCGATTTCGAAATTGCATTTGAGGCATTAACCGTAATTGAAAATATGGAAGAGACGCTTGATGCAAAATCAAAGGAACATGAAATGGCTAAACTAAAAAATGCAATCTCTACCGTGAGTGAAGACCGAAAAGCTTGGTTACACGAAGCTTTCCATATTATTGAGCAAGCTTCAGAATAATTATACGAATCTATTCGACATCTCATACATTTTAAATATTCGAAGGCTTCATTACTTTTAAAGGTAATGGAGCCTTTCTATTTACATCAAGCTCCATTTATTTTAATCAAAAAAACACACATGCAAATGACTAATATCCCACCACTTAAGCAATGATTGAGTAAATAATTCGTATATTTTAATGTTTTCTGATAGGGTAAAATCCTGATTAAGCATCATAGTAGTAGAAAGACAGAAAGATCAGGCCAATCCTTCTCAAAATAATAGTCTAACAATTTTAAACATTTAAAATATACTATCATGAAAACAAATTTCAGAAAACAAGTTTCGATATTGCTTTCATTTATACTGGTCCTTTCTTGTAGCCAGCTTATGGGAGCTGAAAACATCAACTTCAGAAAGAAGAAGAAGGTTAAAACTCAGCAAGTCATCGACACGCTTAAGTATAATGTGTACAAAGGAAAAATTAAAAACAAAGCAAGTGGTGAGATGCTTATTTTCGCTAATATATCAGTTGATGGTTCTAATGTAGCAACTGTATCAAACAGTGATGGAGAATTCCTTTTAAAAATTGCTAAAAATCTAGATGTAAAAACACTTACTGTTTCTCATATTGGATTTAAGAACCAAGAATTCACGATTGCTTCATTAAAACCTAAAAAGAATATTCTTGAATTAGAATCAGCTATCATTCCACTGGATCAAATTAATATTTATCCTCACGACCCATTATTTTTAGTTCGTAGCATTCTAAAGAAAGTTGCAGAAAACTACACACTTGATCCTAGCATGATGAAAGGTTTTTATCGCGAAACGATTAAGAAAAACAGGACTTATGTCGCTTTATCAGAAGCTGTAGTCAACATCAACAAATCTGGTTACAGACAAATGCGCGACGATCAGGTTCAAATATTCAAAGGACGTAAAAGTCAGGATGTTAAAAAAATGGATACCTTATTATTTAAATTACAGGGTGGACCAAACACAACACTTTTACTTGACATCATTAAAAACCCATATAACTTACTTTCAGGTGATTTTATTGAAAACTACGATTATACTTTCAAAAACATCACCAAACTTAATGACAAGATTCACTATGTGATTGAGTTTAGACAAAAAGAAGGTATCGACTTACCTTTATACTATGGTCTGTTTTATATTGACGCAAACAACCTAGCCTTGAGTAGCGCTAAGTTTAGCTTAAATATGGAAAACGAGTCAGAAGTTAGAAGAATGTTTATTCGCAAAAAACCATCTGGCGTAAAAGTAACACCTTTATCAGCCGACTATATTGTCAACTATCAAGAAAAAGAAGGCAAGTGGTATTTCACATATGCCCGTGGAGAAATTAAATTCAAATGTAACTGGAAACGCAAACTTTTCAATTCTAAATTTTCAGTAATGACAGAGATGGCTATTACAGATAGAACTGATGATGAAGCTGTAAGATTCAAAGGAAAAGAACGATTTAAATCACATCAGGTTATGGCAGATGAAATTGGAAGCTTTAGTGATAAGAACTTTTGGGGAGCTTCTAACACAATTGAGCCAGATCAATCGATCGAAGCTGCAATTAAGAAATTAAAAAGAAAAGGTAAATAAGATTAACCTACGAAGTCAGTAATTTCATCCTGGAGTTCCCTCTCCAGGATATTTTCAGAACTAAACTTCAAAGCTTATAAGTAGACTTAAAAAAAAGTCCTATTTTTAATTAGATATTAAAAATAAACAAAGCAGTAATCACGAATGTTAGAGGATACTCAAAATATTACAAAGCAAATACGAGAAGGCAACCTAAAGGAATTTGAAAGAATTTTCAAGGAATTTTATCCACAATTATGTCTTTACGCTCTTCGCTTTGTCAAAACGAAAGATCTATCAGAAGAAATTGTTCAGAATCTCTTTTGCCAGATTTGGGAAAATAGGAAAGAACTAAATATTCACACATCAATAAAAGCATATCTATACCGATCAACCTATCACAATGCCCTGCAAATATTAAGAAAAATGGGCAGTCATAACAAGTACAAAGAATATATTAAACACCACTTTAATGACAATGATTCTTCATCTAATAAACTTGAAGAAAAAGAAATAAACAAAATTGTACAGCAAACCCTCTCCTCACTCCCACAACGCTGTGGTACCATTTTCAAAATGAGTAGATTTGAAGGTTTAAAGTATCAGGAAATAGCTCAAAAGCTTTCAATTTCCATAAAAACAGTTGAAGCTAATATGGGGAAAGCTCTCAAAGCATTTCGACACAGTTTAAAAGATTATATGTGCTTGTTTTAAGCCAAGCATTATATCAAAGAGAACTATTAATAAAGACTATTGCTGCAGTTAATTTTTAACGTAACTGCCAAAAACAAACAGAATGACAAAAGAATTTTCACATACACTGGATTGGGAGATCATTTCGAAATATTTAAGTGGAGAAATGACAGAATCGGAACTAGAGGTTTTCGAAGCGGAGATGGAAGTAAATCCTAACTATGCTGAAGCGATAAAAGCTTCTGGAAAAGATTTAACCCATGCTGATTTATATCTCGCTAAGGAGGCATTTGACTCTGAGGATGCTTGGTCGAATGTAAAAAAGAGAATTGTAAGTAAGAAAGATACCAACTCACATCTTTCTATTTCAAGGCCCTCTCCTTTTAAAACCTTTTTTAGGCTTGCTGCTTCAATTATAATATTATTCGGAATTGGGCTTTTGGCTCAAACAACTTACACGCATCTGTATCCTAACAAAACCTATGTTTGTGAGATAAACGAAGCAAACAAAAGCATAACTCTCGATGATGGATCGGTAATAACACTAAATTCAAATTCTAAGCTGATCTATCCTAGAACGTTTAGTGAAAATGAACGTCGTGTGGAATTAATTGGGGAAGCATTTTTTGATATCGCAAAAAATCCAAACAAAGCTTTTATTATTAACGCTAAAGATGCAGAAGTAAAAGTTTTGGGAACATCATTTAATATTAATGCTGCCACAAACAAGGTTGAAGTCCTTGTGAAAACAGGGAAAGTTCAGTTTTCATCTATCAACAAACCTAGCAATAAGCTTATTTTAACCCCTGGTGACTTTGCTAGTCTGCAAGAATCTATACTTGAAAAAACAATAACTCGAGATGATAATTACTTATCGTGGAAAACTCGACAAATGATTTTTAGAGATACAAAATTACAAGAAGTAGCTAAGGTGTTAAACAGAACCTATCAAGTACAAATTCATTTTCAGGAAGAGGAACTTAATGATTTACCTCTGACCACAACATTCGATCATGATCCCTTGGAAGATATTTTAAACTACATGTGTATTCCATTCAACTTGGTTTACGAGAAAAAAGGCAATCAGATTCTGATTAAGAGAGCAAATTAAAATTGCCTTTATTTCTTAAGCATAAAGTATAATGACATGATTTGCTAATAAAAATCATGCCTCTACTTACACTCTAATTACAACTAAATATGCCTAGGCCTCTTATTCATACACTCAACAAAATACAGACAAAAGGTATCTTTCTTTTCTTTTGTCTAATTACGATGAGCATGCTAGGCTTAGCACAGAAAAATGGTCTCAATCAAAAAATAACAATCAGTTTAAAAGAAATAAGCTTAGAAAAGGCATTGGATTCAATAGCTAAAAACACAAATACTTATTTTACTTATGATGCGACTATATTACTAAATAAGCCACAGGTTAATCTTGTTGCTAATAAAGAGATCTTATACGATGTATTAAGACAAATTATTCCTGATTCGACTTTAGATTTTCAATTGATTAACAAACAAATCATCATATTCCCAGCAAAACAAAAGGAGAACCTAGCTCAGAAAATTCTAAGACCTCAATTGCGTTTCAAAAAAATTAAAGGTCGCATTCTAAACAAGAAAAACAGACATGCATTAGCCTATGCAAGTATTGGTATACGGGGTAAATCTATTGGTACAATTAGCAATATTGACGGTGAATTTTTATTAAATATACAGACTCAGCATTTTAACGATACACTTACATTCTCTTTCATCGGATTTAATAATACAGAAATCCCCATCAATCAAATTGCAAGCGACGAAATCACAATTGAGCTCATAGAGAGTCATATTTCTTTACAAGAGGTCGTTATTAGAAATACGGATCCCTTGGCTTTAATCAAGTCAGCTATCAATAACTTTAATCAAAATTATCCTAAGAACCCAAGTCTATTAACAGCATTCTATAGAGAATCAGTTAGTAAGAATAGGAATTATATGATTTACCTGGAATCCATTCTTGATATCTACAAATCATCCTATCAATCTACCAATCGAGTTGATATGGCTAAGGTATTTCAGTCAAGAAAAATTTACGATTCTAATCGATTAGATACTGTATCACTACGTTTAAAAGGTGGTGTTGAAGGCTGTTTGCAACTTGATATCGTAAAAAACAGGATTGACTTTCTGGATCCTGAGAACTTGGATTCTTATGACTTCCATTTGGATGATATTAGTTCTTACAACAACCACCCTGTTTATATTATTCATTTCCAACCCAAAACCAATCTGAACTATCCCTTAATGCAAGGTGATTTATATATAGATACACGAAGTTTAGCCCTAATTAGAGCTGAATTTTCGTACCCTTTAACTCGTGTAAGCGAAACAAAACATCAGTTTGTGGCGCATAAGTCGTCAAAAACAAAAGTACGTCCACTCAAAATTGAATACATTGTATCCTATAAAAATATCAATGGTAAATATTACCTGAATCACACTAAAGGTAACCTCAAATTTAAAGTGCGACATAAACGTAAACTCTTTGCCAAAACTTTTGAAACTTGCTTTGAAATGGCAATCACTCAAGTTGACACCACTAATATTGAACGGTTCAAATACAAAGAGCGCTTACGACCAAACACCGTGATGTCTAAATCTAGATTACCTTATGATTCAGATTTTTGGGGAAGTCAAAATTATATTGAGCCCGAAGAGAGCATACAACAAGCTTTAAAAAGAATTAATGCCAATATGCTACAAGTAGCAAAAAAAGAAGATTAATAATCGAGCTCTATGCCAATGTGGTCCTGTCCGACTTGCAAGCGAAAATTTAAAAGCAAGAATCAATATCATTCTTGCTATATCATGGATAAGGCATATCATACAAGGAAAATGAATGAGAAAGTTCAAATTGTTTTCGAGGCCCTACTCTCGCATTTAAAGGACTTTGAAGCAATTGATATTATCTTCCTTAAGACCTGTGTTCAAATTAATACCAATTCTACATTTCTATCCATCGTCACCAAACAAGACCATTTAGTGCTTGAATTCCAATTAGACAGGGAAGACAATTTCTTTCCTATTTATCTTTGTAAAAGAGTATCTAAAAACCGTGTTTTGCACCGAATTGCAATAGGTGAACTCTCAGAATTCGACCATCAGATTAAGATCTGGATTAAAGAAGCCTACGATTTGATTCACAAAAAATGATCCACATGCTTAATCAAAAAAGAGAAGCCATTATACATCAAAAGATTCTTGTATCTTTGTCCCATCAAAATTCAGATAGCAAGTCACGCTATTTATAAGAAAAATTCAGAAACACATCAATGAGATTCAATCAATATAGTTTTAGTCCAGAGGTAAAAGACAACCTAGAAGGCTTAGGATTTAAACGCCCTACAGATATTCAGTTCAAGGCAATTCCTCCTATTATGAAAGGTGAAGATGTTTTGGCTATTGCACAAACAGGTACAGGTAAAACAGCTGCTTTTGCAATTCCTATAATCGACAAACTTCATCGAAAGAAGAAAAATAAAACCTCAGAAGGGATCAAAGCTGTTGTAATGGTTCCTACTCGTGAACTTGCCATTCAAATTACAGAAGTTTTTCAAGAAATTGGCAAAAAGACGAAGGTGTCTAGTTTTTGTGTGTTTGGTGGTGTAGAACAAGGACCACAGATTGCCAAATTGCAAGAAGGAATCGATATTCTTATAACAACTCCAGGCCGAATGTTCGATCTTGTACATCAAGGCCATATTTATCTTCGTGATGTTGAAACATTGATTCTTGACGAGGCTGATCATATGCTTGACCTTGGATTTATCAAGGATATCGAAGATCTTATAAAGTATTTACCTAAGAATAGACAAACCCTTTTCTTTTCGGCAACCATCAGTCCTAGAATTAAGAAATTAGCTTATTCTTTGGTGACAAAGGCTATTCGTATCCAAATCTCACCAAAAGATCCGGTTGCTAAAAATGTAGATCATTCCGTGGGCTTTATCAAGATGGATGACAAACGTTTCTTCCTTGAACGATTTATCAAAGACAACTCGGAAAGTAAAATTCTTGTTTTTGTGAGAACAAAAGTCCGTGCAGAAAGAGTCTTAAAAGCCATGCAAAGGGTTGAAGTTGAAACCCAAACCATACACGGTGATAAAGAACAAAAAGATCGTTTAACAGCTCTTAATGATTTCAAAACGGGTAAAGTTAAAGTCTTGATTGCAACAGATGTTAGTGCACGTGGAATCGATATTCCAAATGTAGATTACGTTGTAAATTACGACCTTCCTGATGTGGATGAAAACTATGTACACCGTGTAGGACGTACAGGTCGTGGAGTTCAAAAAGGTGTGGCGATTTCCTTCTGCAGCGAAGAAGAAAAGTTGATGCTAAATGAGATAGAAGAATATTTAGGTAAAAAAATTACTGAAATGGAAATCTCTAAAGATGATTATACCACAACGATAGATTTCTCTGAGGATTATTCAAAAAGTTTAAAGGAACTAATGCAAGAAGCAGATGACTTTCAGTTGGAGAATAAAAAAGCTAAAGCTAAAAAAATTAAGAAGAAACAAAAGAAGCAACAGAAATAAACAATTTCCTGCTTGATACCCTTATAATAGAGCTCTGAGTTGTAAAACTTGGAGCTTTCTTTTATGCTACCTTCAGCCTTTAATACCCATACAAACACTCGTTCCCTTACTAATACAAAGGCTTTACCGATTATAATAAAAGTTTGTTCTATATTTAGATTGCTATTCGTATTTTTACCTTTCAAATAAGACAAAGCAATATTGATATCTTTTTCACTTTATATTGGATATCCTCACAAAATAGATTTGATTAACTTATAGGAGTTAAGTCAATAGATAAGAAGCACTATGAAGCCAAATTTCAAACTAAACATATCAGAAGTCCCATTTAAAAGTAATTTAAGCTTTTTACCGCTTATAAATGCTCTAAAATCAGATATCGATAATGAAAGCACTTATGCTATTCAAGCAAACTTCATTTTATCTCAAATAGAAGCTTATCCTATTTTCTTTAAAAAAAATATTAATCCAGTAGAACTTTCTGAATTTCATCAGCAAATTCAGATCTTGATGTCATATGTTTATTCTCCTCTTGAACTAAAGAGTACGATGAGTGGTGTAGGTGAACCTTTTAAAGATGAACCTATCTTTGAATCCAATCTACTCAAAAACATCGAGGATGATCAAACATTGGATCTTACGATGATTGATGACCTTAGCGACGATAAATGCATGCTTCTATTTACGAAGCTAATGTATGCCTATTCTATCATCCTTAAGAAATTTTATAATTCAGATATCAGTATGGATCATTTCATACGATATCGATTAGATAATAAGCTAAATGGTTTAGTCAATTATTTCAAGTTCGATTTTGATTCAACTTATATCGATGTAAAATACAAGGACGAATTGGTTGAACTTTCTGACGATGACATTAAAAAACTCATAAATAATCCGTTAGACATGGATTTATGGCTTGAAATGTTACCTCTGAATCAGTTTGAATTTTCAGGTTTCATGAAATACAAATTTACCGATGTCACTCACCTTGAAGTCATTTCATCTCTAAAAACAGATTTACTTGAAAAGTCCAGCATCATCAACCCTACTAATTTCACAAACTTAGAACAGAATATTCGCTCACTATTCGGCAATTCTCAGCTAAGACTGGGAATAATGGCTTTAAATATTAAGCAAGGAAATGTTCAGAATCGCACCAACTTTTGGCATGGTTTATTGGGAGATTCGGGTTTCGAGTGCTGCGATTACGAAGAATCAATCTACGAGCAAACCTTAAGAACTAAAATGCCAATTATTATCAATGATTTATCTAAACATGAAAGAATAGGTCGTGTTGAAAAAGCAATTCTGGGGAAAGGAATTAATAATATCATACTAACACCGCTAATTCTAGAAGATCAGTTAGTAGGAATTCTTGAACTGGGATCACCCAACGCATATGATATCAATTTCACCAAACTGAGAACAATAAAAGACCTTGTACCCGTTTTTTCAATTGCTTTATTAAGAACAAGCGAGGAACTTCAAACCAAAGTACAAGCAACCATAAAGGAAGAATGTACGGCTATTCATCCATGTGTAGAATGGCGTTTTGAGGAAGCTGCTCACAATCTTTTACAAAAGCGTGAAGAAGACGAAAGCACTAAAATGGAAGAGATCGTTTTCGAACATGTACATCCTCTCTATGGTGCAATCGACATTCGAAACTCTTCCCATGAAAGAAATATTAGTATACAATGTGATCTATTGGAACAATTAGGTTTAGCTAAGAAAGTGTTTCAAGAAGCATATCGCATTAAAAAGATGCCTATATACGATCAGGTTATCTATAAAATTGAAGAATACAGTAGAGGCATTAAAAAAGGGTTATCATCTGGTGATGAATCAAATATTCTAAACTTTATTCAAGAGCATGTTGAGCCCTTATTTTCTCATTTCAATTTCAAAGATGAGCAATTTAAGACTGCAATTACGCAATATAAAAATAGTCTCGACCCTGTCTTGAAAATGGTTTACAAGCGCCGAAAAGATTTTGAAGACTCACTTGCAATGATTAATAGTTGCATCATTAAATATTTAGATAAAGAACAGGAAAAAGCGCAACTGATGTACCCCCATTATTTTGAAAAATACAGAACTGATGGTGTTGAACACAACATATATCTAGGTGAAGCTATCACTCAGAATCAGGATTATAATCCCATGTATTTAAAAAATTTACGATTATGGCAACTCATCATTTCATGTGAGATGAGTCGTAAAACAGCAGAGTTAAAATCGTCATTACCAATTCCATTAGATACAACAGCCCTTATATTGGTTCACTCTCAGACACTTTCAATTCAATTCCGTCAGGATGAAAAGAAATTTGATGTAGATGGTGCATACAATATTCGTTATGAAATAGTAAAAAAACGAATTGATAAATCTGTTATTAAAGGGACCAATGAACGCTTAACTCAACCAGGAAAACTATCCATTATCTTTTCACAGGGTAATGACATGTTTGAATACCAACGTTATTTAGAATACCTTATAGCTAAAGACTATTTCGAGGATAAAATCGAGAATCTAGTTTTAGATGATTTACAAGGGGTATATGGTTTACGTGCATTACGTGTCACAATAAAAGATGGGAAAAACAATGAGGAAAACATCACAGAATTAGCTCAGGAAATTGGTCTAAATGGATAATCACTAACACAATTAAAGAACAACTCATTCTCAATAATTTGTCTTCATGCCTAGAATAATCCTCTCACTTTTAATTTTACTCCTTGGTTTTAATCTTTCAGCTCAAAATCCAAAGGATAGCTTAATTCAAAGTTCACGCCCAAAAATTGGACTAGTATTAAGTGGTGGAGGTGCTAAAGGATTTGCACATATTGGTGTATTAAAAGTACTTGAAGAAATGAACATGCCCATTGATTACATCTCTGGTACAAGCATGGGAAGTATTATTGGTGCATTTTATGCGATGGGGTATTCTGCAACAGAAATTGAAAAAATAGTTTTAAGTCAGGATTGGGAATCATTATTGAAAGATGAAATATCAAGAAAATTCATTCATGTTAAAGATAAAGTAAACCTTGACCGATACGTCATCTCCTTCCCTATAAAACCAAAGGGTATTCAAATTCCAGCAGGTATCGTGAAAGGACAAAACATCATCAATCTTTTTGAACGTTATACGATTGAATATCATGATAAAACTGATTTCAGAAAATTCCCTATTCCATTTGTATGTATCGCCACCGACCTTGAAACTGGCGAAGCTGTAGTACTTGATAAAGGAAATATCTCTGAAGCTCTTAGAGCCAGCATGGCTATTCCTACAGTATTCACTCCAATCGAAATAGACGGCCTTTTATTAGCAGATGGAGGTATGGTTAACAATTTTCCTGTAGAAGAAGTCGTAAAAATGGGAGCTGATATTGTCATAGGTGTTGATGTGCAGACAGGTCCTAAAAGCAAAGATCAATTAAAATCAATAGAAGACATTATCAATCAGACTGTCAGCCTCATGGCAAAAAGAGAATTTGTTAAAAATAGAAAATTATGCGACATATACATTAAACCAGATATCACTGGGTATACGGTTGCAGATTTTGACCAAGCTGACTCTCTAATACTTCGTGGAGAACAGGTTCAGCCTGAACAAATATCAGAATTGAAACAAATTATAAGCAAATATCAACTAATAAAAACTCAGAGTCAGAATTACCCTATCACAACTGATTCATCTGAGTTTTTTATTAACGATATTAAGATCAACGGCCTTAAACATGTTAGAAAAGCTACAATACTTGGAAAACTGGACATTGAAACAAGAACCTGGACAAGCATTAAGAAAATTCAAAAAGGTATTAATAGAGCTTATGGAAGTAGATATTTCGATAAAGTCGTTTTTCAACTGAAAGGCGATATCGAAAAAACACTCGTTATTAACGTAACTGAACGTCGTTCGAATCGATTTAATGTGGGTATGCATTACGATGATGATAATAAAGCATCTGTTCTTCTGAATACAACTTTCCAAAATAAAATTCAAGACGGCACTAGTCTATCTCTAGATTTAAAGCTATCCGAGAATCCACGATTTACGGCCACTTATAATTTTGATAATGGTTTAAAACCTGGCTACCAATTTAAACTTGATATAAACGACTCTGAGGTATTTTCTTTTGAAGATGGTGAGAAAGTTGGTAGTTTCGATTTAAAATACTTAAAATTAGATGCAAATATACACTCCACTTTTCGAGAATCATATTCAATAGGTTTTGGCGGAAAAATGGAGTTATATAGAGCTTCATCAAATATTAAGACACCTGAGCTTGATGTAACTGATGAAGATTATTACTTCACATACTATGCTTTTATCAATATGGATTCTCACGATAAGGGTTATTACCCTAAGTATGGCTTTAGTTTATATGGAGAATACAAGCTTATCACAAATGATGGTGTAGCTCTAGATGGTAACGGACGTCCTGCTTCTATTGCGTATATGAAAATGCAAAAGGCAATATCTATAAATAATCGTTTAACTCTATATCCTAAATTCTTTGGTCGTGTTGTATGGGGTAAGGCAATTCCCAATGTATTTAATACTTATACAGGAGGGCTCGATCAAACCAATTATTTTGATATTCAGGTTCCTTTTGTTGGTCTGAGACGCATGGAGTTAGCCTCCTCCAATTCGTTTATTTTCAGGACGGATATTCAATTTGAGTTATTCAAAAATAATTACTTGATTCTTAAACCTAATATAGGTAAGGTCGTTGAAGATATTAATAGTGCTCTAACAAAGGGACGATGGATTAAGGGAATTGGATTAACATACTCTTATAATTCATTAGTTGGTCCTATGGAAGTAACTTTTGGATTATCAGATGTCGAAACTAAAGTAAGAGGTTTTATTAATCTTGGGTATTGGTTCTAAAGTTTTGTTCAAGTTGTTTTAGTTTCGATAGTTTTATGAATCGAAACATAAATAGAATTGAAGCTGTTCCTAAACCTGCTGGTAATCCCCACCAGATACCAACTTCATTTAATCCGAAAGTAAAGGCACATAAATATCCCATAGGTAAGGATACGATAAAGTAAGCAATAAAAGTATATAGGGTTGGAACATTAACATCAGACATGCCTCGTAAAATACTCCCGAATACAATCTGCAAGCCATCAAACAATTGATAAATAAGCATTACAACAATAAACTGTGCAGCCAAAGCTATTACAAGCGGATCATCTGAAAATAAAGTTGGTAATTGGTTTCTAAGAAAAAGAAAAATCAGTCCAATAATTATAACCATCAATATAACAAGATGAACCGATGCCCAACCAGCTTTTCGCATTTCCTCAATTTTGTTTTCACCGAAAAGAGAAGAAACTCGGATTGTTGTACTTGAAGCGATACCTAAATAAACCATAAAACTAATGGTAGAGATACTTAGAACAATTTGATGAGCAGCTAATCCTGCGACACTAATCCATCCCATCATAATTGTGCTCAGCATAAAGGCTGAAGCTTCCATTACCAATTGAGCTCCAATCGGTACACCTATTTTCCATATTTTAAAGAAATCCTTGATTGCAAACTGAGCTTTTTCTATGATTTGCCCATAAGCTTTAAAGCTTTTCCCCTTTTTAAAAACTAAAAAGAAACTGACTGCCATAAAAATTCTTGATATCAAAGTTCCATATCCTGCACCATTTAAACCCATTGCAGGTAGGCCAAGCTTTCCATTAATTAAAATATAATTAAATATGATATTGACAAGATTAGCAATCAAGACGATATTCATAGCAACTTTTGTATTTGCTAATCCCTCACAAAACTGCTTATAACCCATGAAAACCATCATGGGTATTATTGAGAAGCTAATTATCCACAAATACTCTCTGCCAGGAATAATAACATCAGCCGACTGTCCCATATTATCCATGAACAGGCTCAGTATAAATATCACAATACTCAGAAAGATACCCATGCTTAATACTGCCCACATTGAAGCTTTAAACCAAGCTCCCACACTATTCATATCAAAATGACCTCTTGCCTTACCTACCAATGGCGTTATGGCATATGAAAAGCCCATTCCAAAAACAATTACTAACCAGAAAATCGTATTTGCGAAAGAAGCTGCAGCTAACTCATGAGTTCCAACATGACCAATCATCATATTATCTATAACCCCAACTGTAACTTGCCCTAATTGAGCTAAGATAACTGGGACTCCAAGTTTAATTAAGCCTTTATAATGATCTTGATATGATGTGAAATATGAATGGATTGCTTTACTAGTCATTATCTGAAAAATTGGATAGAAAAGACTACTGCACAAATAAAGATGCAATAATCTTATGGGCTGCGAAGGTAGATGAAAAGACCATGGAATTTAATAACTCCATGAATGTATTTTAGACTTATGATCGAAAAAGAGCTTAAACAAATCTGCCCTCATCCCAATTATTCTCGTTATAAACCTCTATACCATTTGCAAGAAGAAGTTGAGAGCTTAAACCATTACCTTCAATCAGTTTACCAGAGAATGTACCATCGTAGATATTTCCACAACCGCAAGAGGGACTATTAGCCTTCAGAATAACTTTTTTGACGCCACAAGTTTGGCTAATATCCAAAATTCGTCTTGCAACTGTTAGGAATTCAGAAGTATAATCAAGACCTCTCTGAGTCATCACCTTTCTACTCCCATCATTCTGAGTGATAATTTCACAAGCCTGGCGGGGTGTTGATAATCCACCCAAAACTTCTGGACAAACAGGTATTAAACGACCAGAATCAAGTAAAGTATCAAATTCTAAGATTCGGCTACTTGTTCCATTGTATCTACAATTAACACCTAGTAGACAAGCACTAATTAAATAGATTTCCTGTGACATTAAACCGCTTTTATTATATAAGTTACAATACCCCAAATCGTAAAATCATTTTCTTGAGTGACCTTTATTGGATCAAACTCCTCGTTTTCAGGCATTAATAAAACATGATCTTTTTCAATTTTTAAACGCTTCACCGTAAACTCACCATCGACAAAACAAACAGCAACCTTATTGTTTTGGGGCTCTAAGCTTCTATCAATCACAAGCAAATCACCATCGTGAATATTGGCTCCAATCATACTTGAGCCCTCTACCCGAGCATAAAATGTCGCATCTTTATTCCTTATAAGTTCTCTATCAAGGCTTATTTTGGTTTGAATAAAATCAGCTGCAGGGCTTGGAAAGCCAGCCTTAATTTTAGCACTAACGAAAGGAACTAATAGTTTCTCTTTACTGGAGGGAATAAAAAATAGGAGTTTACTTTCTTTAGTCATTCAATTTTATTTTTAAGATATCAGCCAAGTTCGTCGTGTACGAAGGCGATAATTTCTCTTGTTTCATTTTCCAAGTTCTTTTAGGATCTTGGCAAGCCAGTTTTATCGTATTATCCTTATACCTTGAATTTAAAGCATCCATAACCTTAAGTAATGGTGCATGTTTAGGATTTTCGCCTGAGAAAAGGGATAGTTGCTTTTGCGATTCATCCACAAGATCTAAAACAACAACGCCAGCCTTCTTGTAGGCATAAGATTTCCGATAAATCTTTTTTAAAGCTTGAATTGCAAACTTCACCAAATCGATACTCGAATTGGTTGGATAAGGTAATTTAATGACTACGGAATTCTGATACTGAGGTAAATGCTTTTGATGACTACTAGTTTGAATAAATACCATTAAAGCTGAGCAAGATGAAGCTTGTTTTCTTAATTTTTCAGCACAACTCACAGTAAATGTTGCAACACGTTCCCTTATCTCTTCATAGTCATCAGTAGTCGACTCAAAAGTTCGTGTTGTTGAAATCGATTTTTTAGCTTTACACTCTTCCATTTGTATGGAGGGTATACCAATCAAATCATGTTTCAAACGCAAGCCAACAACAGATAATTCCTTTCTCACCCAATGATCGGGACGTTGAACAAAGTCTAATCCTGTTTTTACATCATAGCTTCGAAGCTTTTTTGCATACTGCCGACCTATGCCCCAAATATCATCTACAGGAACCCATTTCAGTGCCTTTTCTCTTTTCTCATCACTATCAATCAAATAGACGCCATCCGTACGATCATTATACTTTTTAGCTATTCGATTGGCAAGTTTTGCAAGAGATTTTGTTGGCGCTACACCAACACAAACAGGTATTCCTGTCCATTTTTCGACCTTAGCTTTTATCTCTCGGGCACAGACTTCCAAATCAAGATAATCGTAAGAATGAAAATCAAGAAAAGCCTCATCGATGCTATAAATCTCAACATCAGCTGCAAAGCTCGATATAATATTCATAACTCGATTACTCATATCGCCGTATAGAGCATAGTTAGAAGAAAATACATGAATATTTTTCTCCTCAAATAACTTTTTGAACTTAAAAGCAGGTGCACCCATTGGAATCCCAGCATCTTTGGCTTCTTGACTACGTGCAATAACACATCCATCGTTGTTTGACAAAACAACAATAGGTTTCCCTATTAAAGAAGGCTTGAAAACCCGCTCACATGAGGCATAAAAGTTATTACAATCGACCAAAGCGTACATCTAACAAAGGTAGTTTATAAATGGAATATGAACCTTATTTTCAAAAATTAGATCGCTAAAAAAGGACTAAAATGATTTATAAAAATACTCTGGTATAAAAAAAGCTCAGCAAATAGCTGAGCTTTTAAAATCATATATTTAGATTGAGCTTATTCCCAATTCAAAATTACTTTTCCACAGTTACCTTCTTCCATAATATCAAAACCTTTCTGGAAATCAACAGCATCAAATCGATGTGAAATCATTGGAGAAAGATCCAATCCACTCATCAACATTTGCTCCATTTGATACCATGTTTCGTACATTTCACGACCGTAAATACCTTTCAACTGAAGACCTTTGAAAATGATATCGCTCCAGTTTACCTTAGTTTCCGATGGTAGAATTCCCAATAAAGAGATCTTACCTGAATTATACATATGAGCAATCATATCGTTGAAAGCAGCAGGCGCACCTGAACATTCCAAACCTATATCAAAACCAATCATTCCAAGCTCCTTAATTACATCATCAAGACTCTCTTCCATTGGGTTCACAACTCGAGTTGCCCCCATTTTCTTAGCCAATTCAATTCTGTAAGGATTTGTTTCAGTAGCCACAACGTAACGTGCACCCGCAAATTTTGCAATTGCAACAGCCATAGAACCAATAAGACCAGCACCAGTTACAAGTACATCTTCACCTATCACTGAAAAAGAAAGTGCTGTATGAGTTGCATTTCCAAAAGGATCCATGATTGCCAATAATTCGTCCTCAATCTGATCGCTCATTTTCATCAGATTCTTTGAAGGGATAGCAGCGTACTCAGCAAAAATACCATCGATATTAACACCAATACCAACTGTGTTTTCACACACATGCTTACGACCTCTGCGACAGTTTCTACAGTGTCCACATGCAATATGGCCTTCACCTGTTACACGATCGCCAATTTTAAAGCCAGTTACACCAGCTCCCATTTCAGCCACCTCACCGACATACTCATGCCCAATAATCATTCCTGGTTTAATGGTATTCTGAGCCCATTCATCCCATTTGTAAATGTGTAGATCGGTACCGCAAATAGCAGTTTTTCTAATTTTTACTAGAACATCGTTAACCCCTATTTTAGGAACATCAACTTCTTCCATCCACAAGCCTTTTTCTGCTTTGGATTTTACTAGAGCCTTCATTTTAGCCATTGTCGTATTATAAGTAAATCTGTAAGTTAAAGTATTTTGTGTCTAATTGAAAGACCTAAAAAATAGCCTCTGAATTATTTTTCGAAAATAGTAAAAACAAACTTAGAATATCAATATGTCATTAATAATTTATACAAATTAGTTAAATAAACATATAAAACATCGATCAACAAAGCCAATGGACTAATTAACTGCGACTTAAACAATGAATACTAAACTCAATTTATTATAAAAACAAAATTCCCAGCCTATAAAGGCTGGGAATTTTAATATTACAACTAAACTGACTATTTAATGTTCTCTTACGTGTGATTTGATATAATCAAAGGACAACATTTTATTAACTCAATAAAAACTACATTATTTAATCAATAGAGAACAAAAGTCAAACACACTTAACTAATCTTTTACTAAACGAACATACATTCTACAATTAGAAGCTTTATTATTTCGTCTACTAATTCCTGTTTTAGTACCAGACATAGCTCTATAAAAATAAGCCATATTTCCTCTAAAATCCTTCTGTCCCGTATTTGTCCAAAAATAAGTATATGATCCCATACCTTTATCTGTCTGAGAAAATGGTGAAAAGGAAAGATAACCTCCAGTAAGTGCACCGAATTCTAATTCATTTGTAGGAGCTGTAGTATTACTCCAGCCACCGTCGGTTGCTTGAAATTTATGTACAGTTGTTCCTCTATATGTAGAACCCGAATAATCTAAATCAGCTTCAGGTACTCCACTATATTTTTCTAAAGCTTGCCAGTTTTCATCAGTAGCTACATGCCATCCAGCAGGTGCAATATCAGCAAGCATATGTGCTGTATACATCACGCCATATTTCGAATAATTCTCATGAGCAATTGCAGCATCTCTTCCTGTAGAATTATTAACTCCATATACTGAACACTGCTTATCACCATCAACCATATTAGCAGGTATAAATCCAAAATTCTCTGCTAACCAAGTTTGTCCATCAACAGTTACAGTTTTGTAAACTTTACCATCTCTGGTGTCTGTCCAAGTACCAACTTCAGCAGTTTGATTTTCCATGCTTGTAAAATCAATTATATTACTCTCTATTTTCGCCCCGTGCTCATCTTTAGTAATTACTTTTACTTTATACGCTTTAGTAAAATTCAAGCCAACAAATGTAAATTCTGTTGCATCAAAATCTTCTTTTTTAAGATCCGAAGCATCGAAAGTAGCATCTTCGCTTAAATAAACATCGTAAACTAAAGCTTCATCATCAGCATCGGTTGAAGCAGCCCATGAGATTGTAACATCTAAAGCATCGTTATTAATTACTTCAGAAACCGAAGAATTTAATACAGCTGCAGTTGGTAAAGAGTTATCAGTAATAAAACTAAATACTTCACTCGTATTTTCACCACCTTGAGCATCCTTAGCAACAACTTTCCACTTATATGTAGCGTTACCTTTTAAATTACTATATACTAACTCAGTAGCGGTAAGACCAGTTTTTAATGGGAATGATCCAAATACATCGCTTCTAGTTAAAAATACGGAATATGTAATAGCATCCCCTTCGGCATCAGTTGCAGCATCCCAAGTTAGAGTTACCGAACCAGAAATACCTGTAGCAGCATCTAAAGGAGCAGTTAAACTAGCCTTCGATGGCACATTATTATTTGTTGTAAAACTTGCAACATCACTCTCCGATATTGCGCCTTGAGTATCCTTAGCTACAATTTTCCAGAAGTAATCAGAACTTCCATCCAAATTTAATGCATCATATTCTGTCTTTTCTAAATCTTCACCAACAATATGAGCGGCAGTAAATTCATTCGATTTTGCTAAATAAAAATCATATTTAATAGCATCACCATCTTTATCGATAGCCGAAGTCCAAGTTATTTTTTTACCAACTATATTTTCATCTTCGATAATATTTACAATTTTGGTGTCAACCACTTTCGATGGTGCTTCATTTAAAGTTGTAAAACTAAATACTTCACTTTTTGTTTTAGCACCTGCTGAATCTTCACTTTCAATCTGCCAAAAATATTCAGTGTGTCCTTTCAAACTTGTTGCAGCAAACTCATTCTTGTCTAAATTATTCACTGTAGGGTGTTCTGGCTCAAATTTATTTATATCTGTTCCGTAAAACAAATGATACACTATAGCCTGATCTTCAGCATCAGTAGATTCTGCCCAAGTAAAAGTAATTCCCTTCTCAACTTCGATAGCTTTATCAGCAGGAAATGTAAGAATTGATTTTGTTGGAGCAGAATTCAAAGTAGTAAAAGAGAATACATCACTTTCAACGCCCACACCTTCAGTATCCTTTGCAACTACTTTCCAATAATAAGTATCAGGAGCATTTAATTCCGTTACATCAAACGTCGTAACTTCTAAATCTGCTGATTTTAAATCTGCTGCGACAAAAGCCATAGAATTTGTGTCATAATCTTTTTTATTTGCTAAAAACAGATCGTACACAATTTTGTCATCATCTTCATCAACAGAAGCAGTCCACTCAATTGTAATATCTCTTGTAATATTATCGGCAGCATCAACAGGAGATACTGCAGTTGGTTTCGACTGTTTGCTATTGGTAGTAGTAAAACTAAACACATCAGAATCAACAGTATCACCTTCAGCATCAATAGCAGATACTTTCCAAAAGTATTGAGTTTTGGCTTTCATATCGACAACCTCAAACTCTGTTGTTTCTAAATCACTTGCTTTTTTATCCGAGTCGCTTAAAGTAGCAGAAGTTCCTAAATAAAAATCGTATTTAATAACATCAGCATCACCATCGATTGAAGCAGACCATTTAAAAGTCATAATTTTTGCAACATCAATAGCTTCATGAGCAGGAGCAGATCCTACCGATTTAGTTGGTGCACTATTCGAAGTTGTAAAAGATGCTACAGGAGTTTCAGCAACTAAGCCTACAGCATCGGTCGCTACAACTTTCCAGTAATAAGTTGCATGTCCAGCTAAATCAACATCAAATTCAGTCTCTGACTGATCTTTAACTTTAATATCATCCTTTGTCAGTTTCTCTGTAATTCCAAGATAAAGAGTATATTTCACCATTGTCTTTTCAGGATCGATACTCGTTTTCCAGCTAAGTGTAATTTGTTTATCAATATTTACCGCCTTATCGATAGGTAATAAAACAGTTGGAATAGAAGGTTCTAAATTCTTAGCATCGTCTTCTTCGCATGAGAATAAACTCAGCAAAAAGATACTGGTTAAAAACAGGGATAGTTTAAACAATTTTTTCATCTCAGTGGTTATTTTTCGGGTTAGTAATTAGGCATAGCAGCTACAATACAATGTACTTACTGCTACACCATTTAATTTATTTTACTTCTAATTACCCTAAGGTAATTTTCTGATTAAGAGGGTTTTGTAAACTCTAGGTATTCAGTAACAAATCGATAATTAGGATTAGCTACGCTTATCATTATCACTACCGAATAAGGTATGTTATCGTAACGAGTATAAAATGTCTGAGAAATCAAATAAAAACCTTCTTCGTTAGTTAAAAGTTTGATTAATTCCTCGGCACTATCAGATGATATCATATCGATATGCTCAATTTCATCTCTGTAAGCTTTACGGTAATCATCACGCAATTTAAAAATGACTTTCTCATTTTCTACTCGCTCAACATCAACAGGTATATCAACAATAATATTAGAATAGCCAAAAGGAGGATTTACATTCTTCCAATATCTTAAAGAAATTGTAGTAGGCCATCCACTAGGATTTTTTTCATTATTCATGTAAAAATCAATACTCTTTAAGCCATCAGCAACACGTACTCCTTTACACAAGTCGTAAAACTCTGGAGTCACAACACCTGCATAATTATTCATTACTGAATAATCTAAAGTACAATCAACAGGCTTCCCCTCTTTGGTTCCCCACTCGTTAACAAAAGGGAAATAGATAATACCAGGAATATTAGAATATTCTATTTTTGTATCCACAGCACCATCGCTTGAACTGTATGTATCAGTAGATGCATTATAAACAAAGTTTGCAATTTTTGTATTGTCATCAATTTTTAAGGAATCGATCAAAACAAAACCCGTTTTAGTAATTGCCATCCTGTGCTGCGACTGCTTAATCTCATCATTTTCAACATAGTCGAAAGTTACTATACGATAAGTTTCGTTAACTCGGAATTGCCCAGAGTAATTTAAAGCATCAATTTTAACTTGTCGAAAATATTTAGTTGATGTTGCACCATCAGCCAATACACGCTTCATTTCTTTAGTAGCATCTTTATCGAAAGTCCAATCAGCCTCACTTGCTTTTGTAAGCACAAGAGGTGTTTTAAAATCAGCTTTATCAGTTAAACTTTCTAAAACGACACGATCTGGAGTTGCCGATTTAATAACAAACTGAAACTCACCACCACCCAAAGGCACTTGATAAGTTCCACCAGAACCATTAGGTACTTCTTTCTTTAATGAATGCCAAATATTAAAAATACACGACGATTCGAAAACCAAGTTTGTAGTTTGAGATGTGTTTACATTGTAACTTAACTCAGTAGTAAAACTCTCTAATGGTAGTAACTCAATACTATCCGATTTAATTCTCACCCAACCATCGTCGGTAAAATTCATTAATACCGGCCAAGCACCGATTTTCTCATCAGAGCTATAATAACCAATCCAGCCAAACTCCGAACCAGCCAAAATATCAACATTGTTTTTATTTACTTCAGCCACTCTTTCCTCAGCCGATTTCTCAAACGTATTCTCAAAATCTTTATCCGAACAAGCTGAAAAGAAAACAACAAAGGATAATATTGTAATAGAAATTATATTCTTCATTTTTAGTCCTCCTTCTTTTGTGCATTAGTAATTCTTTCCTGTACTAAGTCTCTTAATTTTTCCAAATTCACATCAAACTTATTAGTATAATAGTCTTTGGTAATATTAAGTTTCTCTTTTATTAACTCTTTACCTACGTTAAGATCTTCCAATGTTTTACGAGCACCGGAAATTGATCGAACAGCTAAATTACGCACAGCTATATCTCCTGCAGTTTTAATTTCTGCTTCAGTTTTCCCTGCATCACGAGCTTCAGTTTCTGCAGCAGCTCTTGTATCAATTACTGTCTGATGCACCTCAGTCATAATATAATCGTACAATTTATTTACTTCATCGCTAATTTCAGCTTCTGATTTCACTGCATATTTCTCATCAAAAATCTCCTTATCAAGAATAATAAAATTAGAAACTAATTCAGCAAAATCTTCAAACTCATTAGTTGTTCCGTATGGCGTTGTTACTCCTCTACTGATTGCATTATCTTCGGTAATAGTAGTCCATGAGTTACCTGTATATTTCGATCCTGAATAAGTTTCGAATCCTTCGGGCAACTTATAAGTTTGATGAACAATATGAGTAAACTCATGATGCATCGTGTGCAACTGAGTTGTTAACCAAGTTTTATTGGTCAAGTCATACTGATTCATTTCTGTCAAAGTGATACGAACACCAGCTTCGGCAAAACCTAATGTCTCAGTACCATTCTCATTCAATATTTCCGATCCAATAAGTACAATCTCAGGTGGAAAATTATTTTCGATAAATGCTTTTCCTCCAGCCGAAGATTCAACAAATGGTTCTACCCAAAAATGTTCGATCATTTTAGCTGCTGAAATCACCACATCTCTTAAGGGAGGTGATACATAATAATCAACCGAAATAAATTTATCGTCCCATCTCCAACGAATAGCGCAATTGTATTTATCAAGAAAATGTTCCTTTAAATACACATCAATTTCGTCAGTAGAATCTTCTACTACCACCTTCTCATAATTCAACTCATCGTCGTTGTCACAAGCTGCAAACAATCCAAGGCTAGCTACGAGAAGAAATATTATTTTTCTATATAGTTTCATTACAGTTGAGATTTAATTCTAATTAACTTTGCTTCTACTTCTGTTGGCACATCAATTTCATTCTCCTCAATTCCGTTAGCAATAGCTGCTTGTGGAATTTGGATTACTTTACGAGCATCGTCAGCTGTCAAAATCTTTTTATCGCCAGCTAAATTAGTGTGTGCAACTTCAAGTTTTAATCTCTTAATGTCGAACCATCTTAAACCTTCCTCAGCAAATTCTCTTCTGCGTTCGTCAGCAAATACCACATAAAGTAAAATTCTATTCTGCTCATATATTTTCTCATCTATCTCAGCAGCCACTACCGCATCGTAACTAGGATTTGGATTACCATTGCTTAGCGTTTCTTTGTACCTAGTATCTCTTGTAAAGTCAGGAAATGCAGTGGTGTATGTCTGTCGATAATAATTGATAACAACATCAGTGAAATTTGTATCATCGCTTGTAATAGCAGCATTATCAGCAGGACGATTGTAACGGTTTAATAAAAACAGATTAAGAGCCACCTTTATATCGTAATCCATAGCAATTTGCTCTGCTCTACTCGTCTCTCTCGATGCAAGTGCAAATCTAGATTCTAATTGATTAAAGAAAACCTCTTCGCCACGAAACACAGGCTGAACAGTATAAGGTAATCCCGAGCTTGATGTTAAAGAAGCTCTTTTAACCAAAGGTTCGAATTTAGACTGATAAACAGCAGATTGATCGGATCCTGCAGCCCACATATTATTCGAACGTGCATCGCCAATATATAAAGATCCCGAAATACCTTGAGTCATTCTGTAACCAAACATGAAATACAACTGGTATCCTAATTTCTTACGAATAATCATTAAATTACTCTGATCATCAGGTGAAGAAAATACCTGTGCTCTACCTTTGGGTCCTTGCCCAGCTAAAACTTCCTGATAATTTTTAATATAGCTTGCATTATAAGTATCACCTAACAACTGTCGGCTATAATGTAAACATTGCGAATAATCTGCTTTATACAAATAAAGGCGCGATGCAAAAGCTATAGCAGCTTCCCTGGTAAAATGATACTTGCCCGAATTTTTATAGTACTCGTTAGAAACTAAAGCCATACCTTCTAACATATCTTCTTCGATATACTGATAGGTCATATCAACTGTTTCTCGCTTATAATCAACTAAAAGAATCATTTCAGGGTCCTTGATATAAGGAACTCCCAAATCGCTACCTGCAGTTGTTTCATCATAATGCTTAGCAAAAATATTTACCAACATAAAATGAGCATAAGCACGACACAATAAAGCCTCGCCTTTTATTGCATTTTTATGATTTTCGTCACCTTCAATAGTCTCTAAAGATTTTAAAGCCTGATTGGCATGTGCAATGGCATTATATGCGTTAGACCAATAGTATGTAGGTGTATCTTGACCTTCTATACTTATAGTTTCCCAATTAAATGCCTCTTCCATTTGCGTTAACTGCATATTACTTGGTACTGCTCCAACATTATCAGTCATTCCTTCAAGAAACAAATAGCTTCCAGCTGGATATGCATTGGTTAACACCTCAGCAATATCATTTAAATCATCCAATTCGATTCTACTATCGGGCACAGTATCGAAGAAATCATCGCAACTCGATAAAGAGAATACGCACAAAACAAGAATTAATATTTTTATATTATTTATCATAGCTTACAGTATTAAAATCCAAGGTTTAAGGTAAATGTGTAAGTTCTCGATACTGGCATAGAAACACCACCCGAAGAATAGAATTCAGGGTCGATACCATTTAATTTATCATCGGAGTACAACAACCACAGATTTGTTGCTTGAAAAGAAATAGATCCATTACTTAAATTAATCTTCTTAAGTAAATCTTTATTAAACTTATAGCTTAATCTCACATCTTTTAATCTAACAAAATCACCTTTAGCTACACGTTCAGTACTCTTGTTATATAAATCATAAGCATTATCACCACCTAAAACATCGTAAGCTCTTTCATCAAGAATTGCAGGAATATTAGTTCTCTCCTCATCACCAGGTACCATCCATCGGTTACCAATTTCTTTCGAGAACGAATCGTAGTCGGTATAATATGGCTTAAATGCATCATCTAAACGAATCACACTACCATATTTAAACACTAGACCAAAATTCAAACCAAAATTCTTATACTTAAAGTTGTTAGTTAAACCACCATAGTACTTAGGGGAGACAGAACCTTCGTGCTTAAGAATCTTAGTAATATCGTCTCTGTTTTGCAGATTAATATCGTAAACAATCTCATCGTTTTTGCCATAAAATGTTGGTAGACCTTTGCTATCTAAACCAGCAAAACGGACTGAAAACAATGAACGGTGCGAATAACCTTTTAATGGTACACCAATATTCGAAACAGCTTCGGATACAGTTGATGTATTCATTAACTTAGTAATCTCACTAGTATGATAATTCAGGTTAAAACTTGTGTTCCATTTAAAATCACCCGAATTAATATTGCTTGTATTCAACATGAACTCCCAACCATGCGATGACATATCGCCAACATTACCATATTTAAGCTGATGACCACCTACGCCCGATGTACTCACAACATCGATCAAGTCGATTGATTTTCTATTGTAATATCCAACTTCACCAGTTATTTTATTATTAAACAAGGCAAAATCAATACCCAAGTTTAACTCGTACATTTTCTCCCAAGTTAAATCCTCATTATCCAAAGCTGCTATGTAATAATAAGTTTCATTATCAGTAGGACGAAGTGTTTTCGCAGAGAACATAGCCAATGCAGCTGATGTATTTGGTCCCATAATACCATTAAAACCATAAGAAGCCTTAAGTTTTAAATGATCTACAGACTCAACATTCTCCATAAACTTTTCTGCATGTAAATTCCATGCTCCCGAAGCTGTCCATGACGGTAAAAAACGAGCAGAATTACTTTCTCCTAATTGATTAGATCCATCGTAACGGAACGATCCATTAACGATATATCTTCCTTGATAAGTATAAGCACCCGTTGCAAAAACCGAAGCTCTTCGATCTTTTCTCATCCCTGTAGGAAAGCTTGCTTGGCCAAGTGCATTTAAATACTTCTGTAAATTATCATGAGTAGAAACCACACCACCTTTATCGTACGAAATACCCCAAATATTATCATCGAAACTTTCACGATCAGTAATATTTACTTCATTACCCAAAAAGAAATTAGCTATATGATCTTCGCCTAATCTAGGACTCCAATCGATAGTATTCCTAAGATAATAATGCGATAATCTGTCATTGCTAACATTTAGAAAACCACCTTCAGGTAAAATAGAGTATGCATTAGCATTAGGATTCGAAGGGTCTTTAAATAATAATTTATTACCATCGATAATTGCTTGTGTTCCCACTGCACGATACGCTTCAGCTTGATTAGAGGTTTCGTGAATTTTATGCTGACGCATAGTAGTAGCACGACGCATTTGGAATGTTGAACGAACATTAATCTGTTTAGTTAAAGCATACTCTAAATCCGTTTGAAACGAAAGATCTTTAACCTCTATATTAACAAAGTTATTATTCAGCTCATGCACAATATTAAAAGGAGCATAACCACGACGGAAATATTCTAGATCACCTTTCTCATCGTAAGCTCTCATACTTCTACTGGTATTTAAAGCATACGAAAAAGGATTGATATCGAAATCTCGTGTATATTGACCAGTCATTATATCGAAAGAGCGATTTTTTGTACCAGGAACTTGCTGGTCACGAACATTGGCAGTTAATTTAATACCGATACTTAATTTATCGGTAGGCTTAAATCTAGTTCTTAATGTCGCAGTGTATTTATCCACCTTATCAGCTATAGTATAACCAGCATCATTATAGTAAGATATAGACGCGAAATATGAACTTTTCTCGGTACCTCCCGACAAGCTAAAAGCGTGTTGCTGAGTTACACTATTCTTGAAAAGCAAATCGAACCAATCGGTATTGGCTTTACCATAAGTCTCTAAGAAATCTTCGTTTAGCCCACCATTAGGGCCCCAAGCAACTGATCCGTCAAGAATACCATCGTACATTTTACCTAATACACCATAATTTTCAGCTCTAGCAACAGTTGTCATATCAATCCATCCTTCGTCGGCCAATTTTCTATAAATAGACATTTCCGAACCTGAATCCATAATATCAAAATCACTGTACTTAGGTTTATTTTTAATAGCAACACTTCCCGAATAATTAACGGTCATGCGCCCTTTTTTACCTTGTTTTGTAGTGATAACAATTACACCATTCATTGCTTTTGCACCATAGAGAGCTGTAGCAGATACATCCTTCAAAATCTGAAAACTTTCAATATCTTCTGGATTTAAACCTGCAACACCCGAACTTAATAAGGTTGAAAGGTTACCCGAAGTTAAATCGTCGGCACTTACTTCTACTAAATCCTCAAGCTCAACACCATCGACCACCCAAAGTGGCTTATTATTACCATTGATAGATGAATTACCACGAATAGTAATTACAGGAGCTGAGCCAAAAGTAGATGACACATTACTTACCTGTACACCAGTTGCTTTTCCTTGCAATGATGAAGTGATATCAGGAGATCCTTCAACTTTAACTTCTTCGCCAGTTAGTTTCTGTGCTGATCCTGTAAAAAGTTTACGATCAATTTTTTGATAACCGGTTGTTACTACAATTTCGTTTAATTGCTCTGAAGAACTTGACATCACAATATCTAATCGCTCTTGATTAGTCACTGCAATTTCTTGTGATTCCATCCCTATAAAAGAAACAAGAAGCGTTACATTACCATTCTCTGGTATTTCCAACGAGAAATTTCCATCAAAATCAGTAGAAACACCATTACTAGTTCCTTTCTCCACGATTGAAACCCCAGGTAAAGTTACCTTTGTATCGTCGGTAATTGTACCAATAAGTTTCCGTTTGCCTTCTTGTTGACTATTTACAGGTAAAGGATTAGGCTTAATTACAATAACATTCCTATCCAATTCATAAGTCAAACTCGTGTTCTCCAATACACGATCAAGAATATCTTTTACGGTTTCCTCATTAGCCTCAACTGAAATATGGTTAACACCCTTAATTTCATTGAGGTTATATAAAAAGCCTAATTCCGTCTGAGATTCGATCTCATTGATTAGGGTTTTAATACTAACATCGGTTAAATCCAGACTAATACGAGCCTGCGACATAATATTGGCGTTCAGGTTTAAACTGAACACAAAAAATAGAATAATAAAGTTTTTCATAGCAAAGAGCCATTTCTTCCGAATTCCACCAAAAATGGGAATTCGCAAAAGAAGCATTTTTTTCATAGATTTGTAAGGTTTAGGGTTCACATATCATCCATTATGGATGCTTATCTCTAAATAGCCGAGATATACTGGTAATATATCTCGGTATTTTTTTTATTTTTTATTTACGATTACTGTTCTGTTTTCTTTCATTGTAAAATGGACATCCGTTGTCTTCTCAATCATTTCCAATAATTCATTGCAATTTTTAAATCGAGGTAATTTTCCGGAAAATTGATAGGCTCGTACTTCTTCGGATTGAAAAAACACGTTGATATCATACCATCTAGATAACTTCCGTAAAATATCTTCTAAATTTTCTTCATTGAAAACGAAAATGCCCTCGCGCCAACTAGCATATAAAACGGCATTCACTTCAATAATTTCAAACTGGTTATTAGATTTCGAAAAAACAGCTTGCTCATTGGGTTTCAGAATCTGTTCCAATGACTGTCCAATATTAGATGACACCTTCACTTTTCCTTCAACAAGTGTGGTTTGAATACTGGCCTCATCTTTATAAGCTGAAACATTAAATGATGTTCCCAAAACTTCAATATCCATCGGACCGGTTTTAACGATAAAAGGTGCGTGGGCATTCTTGGTCACTTCAAAAAAGGCTTCACCTTCGAGAATAACCTCTCTCCTATTCTTAGAAAACTTAACAGGAAATTTCAAACGGGTTTCTGAATTCAACCAAACACGTGTACCATCAGATAAAACCAATTGATACTCCTCTCCTTTACCAATCAACAATTCATTGAAGATTAATGATTGATTTTCTGTTTTATTATTTACTGAAGTATAATTTAGCGTTCTTTCTTTATTTTCAATTATCACCTCATTATTCGCTTCTTTCATATGCAATGCCATATCATCCAGCGAAACTTTTTTTCCATTACTTAACACCAAATGTGCAGTTTGAGTACCTGGTTCAATCATAGGTAAATTTACTGCTACCTGATTGGTATTGTAATTTTGAAAAAGTAAATAACCAGCTATTAACATAGGAAGAGCAATAACAGCAGCATATCGAACTACTTCAAGCAACCTATTAGGCATCGAAATTGTTTTTGGAGTACTATTCTTTTGGAAACGCTTCCACTCATAGTCAAGATTAATACGTTCAATAAGTTCAAAACGCTTTTCTCTCTCCTCTGTATTTATTAAATCATCCAACAGACTTTGATGTGCCACGTCTTCCTTCAACCAAATATCAAGTTGAATCTTCTCATTGGCATCAAGCCCTATTCCCAGAAACCGGGAAAGCAAATCACTTATTTCTATCTTTTCAGATATTTTTTTCTTCATACTAAATATCAATTTCAAGTAATTCTATTCTTTACTTGTATACTACAGACGACAAAATTTAAAGTTCGGGTGGGTCACCTTAATCATTTTTTCTTTTTTTTTTATAAAACCCGACCTTAATCACACACAACACCCTGCATATCAGAATCAAACATCAAGATTGCTTTTATTAAAAAAAATCACAAATCAACCCCTAACTTGAATACAACTAACCTAATAATTCAAACTCTACTAAAGTCTGAATTGAACTTACAAAGGGATTGAGTAAATCTTAATAGAAAATTAATCAGTGAAAGGAATCTTCACAGATTGTAATAAAATGGTTAAAGCATTCATGTTGCAACAACTAGACTTAAGGGCTTTAGGACTACAGAAAAATGACTGGAATGTCCCTTATTCGAAGAATTGATAAAAATCGACCAGAAGAAATACGACAAACTGATGACCTAAAAGTTCACGAAGTTTCTTAAAGGCACTCAATTTATGTGTTTTCACCGTATTTATTGAAATATCTAATTCATCAGCAATTTCCTGATTCGTTAAAGACTTTAAATTGAGACGTACCACTTCCTTTGCCTTTTCTGGCAATAATTCAATGGCATCTTCAAGCTGACGGTAAGTTTCCTCTCTAATAATATCAAGAATAACACTATCATCATTAAAGAAAACATCATCACCCAATTGATCGGCATTTAAATTGCCGCTTTGTTTCTTCCTTTTTTCTTTCTTTATGTAATCGAAACACGTATTCTTAGTTGCTAAATAAAGATAAACTTTTAGGGATTTTTCTGACTCAAATTCTGTTGCTGAATTCCAAACTTTAAGAAAGACTTCTTGCACCATATCTTTTGACAAATCCTCATCACTCACAAATTTATTGGCAAATACACATAAGGAAGGAAAGTATTTATTAAAAATACTCCTGAAATCATTTTTGCGAATATCTATCTTCCCTACAGGCTCGATCATTCAATTATACTTTGTGGCAAAAAAAAAGTGTAGGGACAAATGTATAAGAAAAGTTAAAGAATGCAAATTAATTAGTATCCATCAAGTACTTCAAACTGCAGCAGAACCATACGATATGAAACATAAACTTTAATTACAAATAAGAAATCGTTATAATTAGGCAGTTTATAATTATAATAAATTGATTTAAAAAAATACAATTCCAGCTAATAAACATCTTCCTGGTAACGTGAGTTTTGTACTAGTTTATCAAGATGGGAGAAAGCTTGTGATTCATCCATCTCACCTTCATTTTGCAGCAATTCAATCAGGTTCCGCTTGACATCTCTCCCCATAGCAATAGAACCACAAATATAGAGATGCGCCCCCTTTTCAAGCCATTCAAAAACCTCTTTCCCCATTTCTTTGAGTCGATCTTGCACATAGATTTTTTCAGTCTGATCACGAGAAAATACCAGATCCAAACGTGTTAATAAGCCCTCATCCTTAAAAGACTCAATTTCGTTCTGATAGAGAAAATCACACTTCTTTTGTTTCTCACCAAAGATCAACCAATTAGCACCTCTTGCACCTTTTGCCTTCCTCTCTTTTATAAAAGAGATATAAGGCGCTATTCCGGTACCAGAACCAATCATGATAATGGGTAATTCATCGTCTGGAAGGCGGAACTCGTCATTGGGAACAATTTGAATTTTTAGGCTGGAATCAACTTGCAAACCTTTATTTATATATGAAGAGCACGCTCCTATTCTATCTCTGCCATAAACGGAATAATCATATTGCTTCACTGTTAGATGTACCTGATTAGGAGAAAATTTCACACTGGACGAAATGGAGTATTCCCGACGTTGAATCTGACAAAGAATCTGACAGAAATTATTAGCATCAATAGCATATGGGAAATCACAAATCATATCGTATACATCAGCTAGCTTAAGGTAGTTGTGCAAGTCAACTCTATTTTCTAAAAGTTTTTTTAAATTTTCATCACTTGTTTCTATTTGGTAGGCTCTCAATATCTCTTCACTTAACTTTGTCAGTTCCAATTTCACTACCAATAACTCTTCAATACTCTTTTTCTTATCCTTGTAAACAACCACAGTTTCGGGAGAGAAATCGAGTTTTATCATGATTCTCACCACTAATGAATAAGGATTCTTGGGTTTTATAGAAATGGAATCACCAGGTTGATAGGTAAAATCGGGATGGTCCGTTTGCAAAACAAGATGATGAATTTCACTAGCAGATTGCTCACCCGTGATTCGGTATTTATCCTTGACCCTAACCTTAAAGATTGGTCCAACAGAATTATTTCCAAATTTTAATGCAAGGGCATGACCATTAAATCTATTCTGAAATTTATTAATCAAATTAGATGCCCATACTTCAGCTTTTAAATTAAAAGCCAAATCACATGTCACTAGTTCTGAATATCGATTTGCTCCCAATGCTTTTAGCTTCATATCGATATCTTTTCCAGTTTGACAAAAATGCTGATAGCTTGAATCGCCAAGGGCGCAAACTGAAAAGTTTAGGTTGGGTAATTTTGGAGCTTTTGATCCCAAAATGTATTTACAAAACTGCTGGGCTTGGGCAGGTGGATCTCCTTCTCCACGAGTACTAACAATAATAAAAAGAAACTTTTCATTCTCTAAATTATTCACATCGTATTCAGCCATGTTATACACAGCTGGCTCCAATTCATATGTTTGGAATTGGCATTTCATTTGTTCAGCTATAAAAGCTGAATTACCTGATTTCCCACCATAAAGTATGGTAATGGGAGAAGATAGTCCTTTGATATTTGGTATAGAAAAAGCCTTAGGCTTGTTCTTTAATATATATGAAGTCATTTATGTCTAATTCTAAAGAAAATTAAAAATCTTGTGTTTTAATCGATCACAAGATATTCTTAATTATTCGTATTTGGAATCAAACTAAATAAAAATAAGCGAATTATTCTCATTCACTCAACTTAAAAGCTGGGTTATAGATTAGACCAATAATATTACCCCAAGGATCTATAAGACTAGCGACCATAAGTTCTCCCCCAACATTTGTCGGTTTCTCATGCACTTCTGCACCAAGATCAATCATCTCTTTAAATACAGAATCAATATCCTCTACACCCCAGTATGCTACAACACCTTCACCCTTTTCAATCTTGGGTCTGTCATCTGGTAAAAGACCTAACTCATAGCCACCTATATTAAATCCCACATAGAATGGTTCATCAAAATAAGCTTGAATTCCAAATGCATTTGAATACCAATCTTTAGCATTATCTAAATCAGCAACCTTATAAACAACTGTTCTTAGTCCTAATATGTCTTCATTTTTCATGATTCAATATCTATTAGTTTCAAATAAAAAACCACATAATAAGCGAGAGTTCTATAAATGTATACAATTCAAAAAACTCCATCAAATTTACTATTGGATTCTATTGTTAATATTTTGTAACAAATCAATCTTAAAAAAACATTGAATTGGTATACTCAAAAAAAAGTATGAACGAATTTAGATGTTTTTAAACCCACTTTACAAACAACACTTAAAGCTAGGCAAATGTTAAATAGATAAATAGCTAATATTAGCTAGTTTAATAGTACACTCAAAATAAACTTTCCAAACATATATTTCAAAACAAAAACAAGAAACTCTACAAATGGAAATATTTATTTAGAAAGATATAATTCAAACCAAACATGTATTCAATAACAAAATACATCAATACATATTGTTAAACATATTGTCAATTAAACAAATTACACTTAAATACTCATCTTAATTTCACATAATAAAGATGCATGATTAATCAATAATAAAAATCGATTCATAAACAATAAACAACTATTTACATAACTAATAAACTAAAAACCAAACCAACTCATAATTAACATCAACTGATTGCACACACAAAAAACATAATTTCGGCAAATCCATTTTAATCTTTTTTAACATTTGAAAAAAATAATGAAAAATAATGAATCCCCGCATTCATTATAAACAGTGCAATACAGAATTATTACATGAGAAATATCATGTTTTACAAATAAGAAATGAACATCTTAATTTGTTTTATATAAAAAACTATACTTATCTTCAATCGAATTTTAATAAATCTAATCTAAATTTTAACCCCAAAACAAATTTATTATGAAAAGAATTTTTCTTTCAATAGCATGTTTAGCCCTAGTTTTAGGATCTTGCCAAAACAAGGCTAATGAAATTAAACCCGACCAACAAGAAATTGCTGTAGACATGAGTGATTTCTATGTTTACACTGCTGAAGAAGCCACAGTAAAATCGGGACACATACATGGTCCTCAGTGTGGTAGTATGAAAGTATTAAACCGAAAACTGAAAGAAAATCCTAGCTTAGAGAGTCGTATGTATAATATCGAAAAACATACGAGAAAACTCATTACTGGTAAAGCAAACAATTTAAAAGGTAAACCAGGTGGAAAGCCAGGTGGAGGAGATCCAGCGCCAACACCATACCAAGGAAGCATTACAATTCCTGTTATTGTAAATATTCTAGAGGATGCCAGCCACCCTATTACTCAGGCTCATATTACTTCTCAAATCGATATTTTGAATGAGGACTTTAATGACCTAAATCCATTAACTGGTGGTGTACCAAATGAATTTAATAACGACGTGGCTAATGTTGATATTACATTTGTATTGGCTGGTGTAAATAGGAAAACATCTACAAAAACATCATGGGGAACCAATGACGCAATGAAACTTTCAAGCCAAGGTGGTATGGATGCAACAGATCCTGCAAATAAACTAAATTTCTGGATTTGTGAAATTGGTGGCGGAATCTTAGGTTACGCTCAATTCCCAGGTGGCGAATTAGCAACTGATGGTGTTGTTATTGGTAGTGATTTCTTTGGAGAAAATACTAGAGGTGCTGAGTATGGCCATGGTAGAACTGCAACTCACGAAGTAGGTCACTGGTTAAACTTACGCCACATTTGGGGTGATGGTAGATGCAAGCAAGATGACTTTGTTACAGATACTCCAAGTTCTGATTCGCCTAACTATGGTTGTCCTTCTTACCCAACTGTAAACTGTCGCTCTAACGATATGACTATGAATTACATGGATTACGTAAATGATCAATGTATGTATATGTTTACTAATGGTCAGAATGATAGAATTAGATCTATCTTCAGCACAGGTGGACCAAGAGAAAGCTTTGTAAACTAATAAGGCTTATTACTTTATTAAAATTCATCTAAAGGCGTCATTTATGGCGCCTTTTTTGTGAGGTATATCAATCTAATAAAAAAAGCGGTTTTTCTTTAAAGAGAAACCGCTTTCAAATAATGTTGTTGCTAAATTATAGTTTAACCTCAGTCACTTTGAAATGCAGTTTTTCAATTGCTTTTTTAAGAGTTTCTTTAGTCGTAGACTTAGTTTTATAAGTTAAGGTCACTTTTTGATTTTCGAAATCAATCTGTAGATTCTTAACCCCTTTTTCGAAAGGCATACTTTTTTCAATTTTCTTAACACATCCTTGGCAATCCATCTCTACATTAAAAACAACTGTTTCGATTTTTTTCATCTCTTGTTTTTGAGCAAAAGCAGCTGTTGTAAACAAAATGATTGCAATGGCCATAGTGGCCTTCTTTAAATTCTGGATTATATTTTTCATGTTTATTTGTTTTGAGCTTCAGACATTCAGTCTTTAGCAGTTAGTCAATAATATATTTGTGTTCAAAAATTTGAATCATCCTTATTCATCTCTATCTAAAGTAAAACGTACACCTAAATAGAATTTACGTTCCTGAATAGGCCCCCAAATCATAGATGCGTCAAAGTTTCCTCCAAAAGGATCACCTGCATCAATTATAGGGTGTTTCTGTGTGTAATTACCTAAGTTCTCAGCACCAAAATAAACTTCCCAAATTTTGAAACGCTTAGTAACTTGTGCATTTAACATGGCATAAGCAGGTGATTTTTCACGTCGATTAAATTCTTCAGGAGCAGATGGAATACGCATATCTCCATTGATCTGTGTTGTGAAATCGAACTGCCAGATATTCATATTGGTTGAATATGATAGATTAACCAAGCCTTTATATCTGTTCACATAAGGTACAGTCTGTAATTCGTTATTGATATCCGCTTTTACATCAGAAAAACGTATTGCAGTTGTCACATCCAAACGATCTACGGGTTCGAATTTCAATTCAACTTGATAATTGTTGGCATATGACTGCCCATCCAGATTGTAGAAATTAACTTGATTAACGTTCTGATCAACATCGACGATTACTTGATTCTGAAATTCGGTGCGATAGAAATCGGCTGATGCAGTAAAGTTCTGTCCAAATAAATCGAAGTATTGAGTTACACTTAAACCATAATTCCAAGCCTTTTCTTGTTCCAAATCAGAAGCAATATTGAAGCTTCTATTGGAAGCTAACAAGAAACTGTTCTCTGCAATAGGATTAGATGTACGTCTTCCACTACCTGCCGCTAAACGAAGTGTTGATTTCTCAGCAAACTTATATCTAAAGTGCAAACGAGGCGTTATAAAACCACCATAAACTGAATTGTGATCGTATCTCAAACCTGCTTGCAACGTAATTTCATCTGATGGCAACCAAGTATACTCTGCATAAGCTCCAGCAATCTTTTCAGATCTATCCGTTCCTAAAACCGTATTCCCAATCAACTTATCATTGAAATCATCGTATATAAAAGATAATCCAGCCGTATATTTATGATTCAGATTCCCAATATAAGATTGAAAAAGTAAGTTAGCATATAGATACTTTTGTTTTGCATCATAGTTTCTTAAACCATAAAATGATTTTTGCTCGTGAGATGAGAAATTAGTAATCAATGCGATACTTCTTTCATCATTCTTTGGGAAAACGTAACCAATTTTAGCAAAAGCCTCATAACGACGTGTATCAATATTGATACGATAAGCATTATTGATATCATTTGTTTTACTCTCATCATAAGCTTTCTGCCCACCAATTCTTAATTCATCGATAAACTTAACACCAAACTGAGTAATCCAATTTTTGTTTGGCTTCCAATGCCATCTATTAATAATATTATACTGACGAACCATTGGGTCATCAAGAAAATTGTCATTATTGTGATCAATTTCTCTTCTATTATCCTGCCCGTGAGCCAAAATCGATGTCGATAAGTTGTCAGAAAGCTTTACTCCTGACATCAAATTCCCCTCTGACATTCCCATACTATTGGCAAAACCATTTAGATATAGCTTTGGAGCATTTTGAGGTTTCTGATACTCTATATTAATTTGACCAGTAATAGATTCGAAACCATTTACAACAGAACCAACTCCTTTTGAAACCTGAATAGATTCCATCCATGGGCCAGGAACATATGCCATACCATAAACTGAAGCCAATCCTTTAAAATTTGGATTCTTTTCAGTCATCATTTCAATATACTTACCAGTTAGCCCTAATAATTTGATTGACTTTGCACCAGTTGCAGCATCGGCATAAGAAACATCAACAGAAGCATTAGTTTCAAAACTCTCAGCCAGATTACAACAAGCAGCCTTACAAAGCTCAGCACCAGTTATACTCTGTGATTGGATTGGATTTTCTCTATCGAGAACTGTTCCTGCTCTACGTTTTGAAACAACAACTTCATTTAATTCAATATTAGGTAATAATTCAATCACCAACTTTTTACCATCCAATTTATTTACTTCAATTTCTCGAGTTTCATAACCAACAAATTGAACAACCAGAATATCTGATTTATTAGATTTATTAATAGTAAAATGACCATCAACATCTGTAGCTGTACCTGTCGTTGTATTTTTCCAAAATACAGATGCACCTGGTAATGGAGCTTCTTTTTTATTTGATAATTTTTCAACAATTCTTCCTTCAAAAGTTTCAGCAACTGAAAACAATGGAAGTAGAGAAAGGAATAAAAATAATATCCTTTTCATATACAATATTTTTTACGCTTCATGATAGACCATACCCAAGGTGGTATAAATCCAAACATGCAATTACTTGTGTGAGATTAGATTAATTATAGCTTCGCCAGCTCTCATTTAGAGCGCAAAATTTAAGCTATTCGTATAACTAATAGGTGGGTATCAACAACGGTAGCAACACAATAATTCTTGTGTTATTTCGGGGGGATCAATTATCTTTTGCAAATAATCAGCTCTTTGTTCTATGCTGACATCGATAAAATTATGCAATTGTAAATTAGCACATAAAAATAAATCAAGGTTAGAAACCAAAGGTGATTTCACAACTTGTTTTACTAAGGTCTTGGGATTATTCTTAAGATAAATTAATTCCAAAGAACAACAAGCTTCCCCAATGATGTGAGCATGAGAAGAATTCCCATGAAAGTGAATAACATGCGGATGAGAATCTGCTACACAATCGTGCACTTCATCACCGCAATTATTTAAATCATAAATCAGATGAAAATCATCTTGATGACATGCATAACAAGAATGCTTCAACAAATTCAAACCACAAAATCCTGTCAGGTAAAAAACCAACAGGAGAATTGAGATTGTATTTCGAAATAGCTTCTTCATTTATAGCAGTCTATTCAATCTATCATTTATGAATGTGAACACAATTAATGCGTTCTATTCCTTAAGACCCTCAAAAGTATATTATGGGTGAATGTCAACAAGCAATTAAATGTTAATATTTGTTAAAAATCACTATTCTTTCGATAATCACAAGCAATCGCACTATAAACAATAAATATACAAGCATTTTAGATATAAAAAAAGGGAGCCCTATGAAAGCCCCCTGTGATTCAGAGTAAACAAATTGACACCATTCTAATTGAAACTAATCGTTACTCTTACTAATTGTTCTACCGATGGCAAAACAAACTCATCATCGACTACCATAACTGTTTTAGATTCGGATGTACCGGTGTTAGCAGCAGCCTGACGAGGTGCTTGATTATTACCAGCACCAGGATATTCATTGACTTCAGTACCAGCATCCCAAACCATAAGCATACTTGTAACATCACCTGTTTTTGCAATACCATTATTAAACAGAGCTAATCCCATATCATCAAAGGCAACAAACAAATCATTAGATTGTACTAACATTGTTGCTAGGTTTAAATAGTCACCTTCCTGAGCTTCAAAACTGAATTCGTAATACTCACCTGGAAATATAGGTGCTCCCGCACTCATTCCATTGGGTATAGAAAATACGCCATGAGACAAGACATAAGCTTTACCATCAAGACTTGCATCTAAAGTACCTGGGCTACCATCTTCGGCTAATGCTTCTAATCCTGCAGCCATATCTAGCATACCATCTTCAAATAGAGGATACCCCTGATTGCTAATGGCAAATACACCTGGAGCAAAAGGAGATACATAACCACTCATATCATCCAAATAAGTTGACAAATCAGAATTCATTCCATCTTCAGCAAGACCTTCCAAACCATTGGCTGAAGCTTCATTCTCGGTAAATATTGGCATACCACTGTTGTGTACAACCCAAACACCAGGTGCTAAAGGTGATTGAAAAGCGTACATATCCGATACATTTGTTATTGTTACTGTAAACTCTGTACCTCCATCATGAGCTAATTCTGCTTTTATCACTTCTGAAAGTGCTGGATAGATGTATCCATCGTTCACATCAGCTATCAATTTAACGGTTCCATTCTCGGTTGCACCTGTATTTGATGCAGTTTGCCGTGGCGCCTGATCAGATCCTGTCCCAGGCATCTGATTCACCTCTGTACCGGCATCCCAAAGCATTAATTCTGAACTAACATCCCCAACAACAGCATCTCCCCCTGCGGTGTAAAGAGAAAGTCCCTCATCTCCGAATCCATAAAATAAATCATTGGTTTGTGCTAACATAGTTGCTAAAGAAAGTTTTGCTCCTTTTCCAGCATTAAAACTAAAAGTGTAGCTTCCTCCTGGACCAATGCCATCTGTTGTGCCAGAATTGAAATAGGCTTTTCCCGTTTGAATATTTTCAATCTTAACTGTAAATGTTCCCTTTTCAACGGGAATTTCCATTCTGTCATCATCGTCATCTAAACATGCTGTAAATAAAAACATGCTAGCAATCGAGGCATAAATTAAATTTTTCATAGTTTTAATATTTTACGAGTTTCAATTATTTTTTTTGCCTTATCATCGATCAATAAGGTTGGTATTTCAAAAGTATAATATCGCCTTACCTTAAAATGTAAGCTGCATCACATTTGTATGTTTCTTATATAAAAAAAGCTGCAATCTTTCAATTGCAGCTTAACTTTCAGGACAAACCCCTACTCACATAAAAAATAACTTATAGTTTATCTGGACAGAGTATTTGAATCTCTTTTCTTGAATAGTCAATTACTCCTTCTTGTTTCAATTCATTAAATAAGCGGGTAACTGTTTCTCGTTTTGTCCCTATTAAATCAGCAAAATCCTTCTGGGTGTAAAAGTGACTGATAATTAATGAATCACCATTCTTCACACCATTTTCCTCAGCTAAATCTTTTAAAAAATTACACAATCGCGTTCTAACATCATTGAAAAGAAGCGATTCAAAACGACGCTCCATTTTCTTTATTCTCCAACCAATAAGTTTGTAAATAGATAAACCGAACTTCTCATTATTTCGCATCAACTCATACATGCTAGGTATATCCATAGGACACAAAAGAGTCGGTTCAGTACAAGCCATAGCGTAATCAGCTCTCTCGTCAGCACCTAGAATAGCCTTCTCACCAAAGATTTCTCCTTTCCCTAAAATTGCTTTCACAAGCTCATCACCATTTTCATTGTAGGAAACAATCTTCACCTTCCCCTTACTAATCATGAATATATTTTTTGATTTATCTCCCGGGAAGTAGATAAAGTCACCATTTTTGTAGTTCTGGAAATGATCCTTTTCAAATTCTTTCAACTTATGAGGACATAAAATATGATACAAATTCACATCCTCTAAACACCATATATTTTCTTTCATCGACATATTTCAAATTAGAGTACTCTAATTTAATGCTTTTTAAATTGATTTCAATAAGGCCTAATTTTTCTTCTTAAAAATCAGAAGACCGCTATGTCTTCAAGCTTTTAAACAGTTTTTTTGCTCACCATTTTCAACTATCTTTAAACAGATACTAAATCCAAACTATGAAGCATATCTACTCATTCATACTATACTTTAGTTTACTTATTTGTTCTGTTTTGATTACTAGCTGTGATTTTAATCAAACCAATTTACATCATTCTCCAGAATATAAGATATTTCCTGATGCTGTGAAACAAGGCGATTTTTATGCAAAAGCTTTAAGTTCAACTCATCTAATATCTAATTATCCTTCTGATAGTACAAAAACTAAAAATGATACGCTTCATTGGCGTCTCACAAAAGATATTTCTAAGTACCCAAAATTCGATTCTCACTTTCAAATTCTAAATGCTCTCTATAATATGTCATTAGAGGAATTAGAACTAAATATTAATCAGGATAGTTTATTTGATACCGGAGAAAAGTGGAAAGGTGTTTGGACGCGAGACATTAGTTATAGTGTCATTTTAGCATTAGCCATCACAAATCCTGAGATATCGAAAAAGAGCCTAATGCATAAGGTTAAAAATGGGACGATCATTCAAGATACAGGTACAGGTGGATCCTGGCCCATCAGTTCAGATAGGATGATTTGGTCTACAGCTGCTTGGGAGATTTATCTCAGTACAGGCGATAAAGGTTGGCTTAAAAAAGCATATTTTATCATAAAGAAATCAACAGAAACCGATCTAAATGTAGTTTGGGATTATAATGAACATCTTTTTAAAGGAGAATCTTCATTTCTGGATTGGCGAGAACAAAGCTATCCCAACTGGATGGATGCCAAAGATATTTACAGTGCATTTTCATTAAGTACTCAAGCTGTGCATTATCAAAACTTAGTTGTTTTATCTAAAATGGGTAAAATACTTAATCATGATACTCAAAAATACCAGCATATATCAGAAGCCTTAAAGAAAAGTATTAATGATAAACTCTGGCTAAAAGACAAAAAAGTCTATGCTCAATTTAAATACAATTCATACTCCCCATTACTTTCGTCTAAAACTGAAAATCTAGGCCAAAGCCTTTGTATCCTTTTCGATATTGCAGATGATAAAAAAAAGAAGCAAATCATTAACAATACAGTTCAATTGCCATATGGAATACCTTGCTTCTACCCTCAAATTCCAAACATTTCGCCCTACCACAACAATAGTATTTGGCCTTTTGTTCAAGCCTATTGGAATTGGGCATCTACAAAAACTAAAAATGATGAATCCGTAAAACATGGCTTAGCCTCTTTAATCAGATCATCAGCCTTATTTCTAAGCAATAAGGAAAACATGGTGGCTGAGACTGGCGATTTTAAGGGAACGGCAATTAATTCTGACAGACAACTTTGGAGTGTCGCGGGTTCCTTATCCAGCATTTACAGAGTTCTGTTTGGCTTAAATTTTAAGGAAGATCATCTTCAAATCAGCCCTTTTATTCCTAGAGAATTTAAAGGCGAAATGAATATTACAAATCTCAAATATCGAAATTCCACATTGGATATTAAGATTTTAGGTTTTGGAAATCAAATCAATTCATTCAAGATTGATAGCTTTCCCTTAAATGAAAATGAAGTATCTGGCCTACTGAAAGGACACCATAAAATCGTTATTGAGATGACCAATAGCATGTCGTACCGATCGAAAATTAAACTAAGGCAAAATGCCTTCTCACCTAAGACCCCTCAAGTGAAGTTAATCGATTCGAGTTTGGTTTGGCATCAAAATGAAGATGAAAGGAAATATCGAATTTACTGTAATGGCAAAATGATTCATGAAACACATGATACAGTTTTTCAAATCACAAAACCAATAATCAATTGTGAATATCAAGTAGAAAGTTTAGATAAGAATAGATACAAATCTTTTTTAAGTGAGCCAATTTATATTTACCCTAAGGAAGAATTTCAGATTATAGAGGCAGAGTGGTTCACCAATCAGAAGAAATCCTATATAGAGCTTAATCCTAAGAAACAGCCTAACTTCATTTTCAAGTTAAGAGTGAAAGAGGCTGGATCCTATTATCTCGATTTCAAGTACGCCAATGGAAATGGATCTATTACCAGTAATAATCAATGTGCAACACGTAGTTTATGGGTTTCACATGACTATTTAGGAACTGTCGTATTTCCACAGCGAGGTGAGGATGATTGGGAAAACTGGGGATTTTCTAATACAATTAAAATCAACTTAAAAAAAGGCAGCAACAATTTGAGTTTGAAACGTGAAAGATTCAATGAGAATCTGAATATTAAGAATACAGCTGTACTTATCGATCAGATTAGAATTAGAAAAATTGACTGATCGTGAACTGCAAACAAGCAATTTCAGTATGACAAGAAAAGAACATGAATTACCCAAAGTAACGGAAGATTGGGGATGGAAGTATCATCATTTGGGTATCCCCACTGTAATAAAAATGCCCAATGAACGTTATTTACCTCAATTCAAATTTTATATTTCCGGGTTTACTGAGAGCCCTTTTGGCATAGAATGGATGCGATTTAACGCTGATAGTCCCATGCATGAACTTATTAAAACAGTACCACATCTGGCTTTTGAAGTTGACAATTTAGATCATGAGCTGGAAAAACATAGCTTCGAACTATTAGCAGAACCCAATTCACCAATGGATGACGTAAGAGTCGCCATGATTAAGCACAATGGTGCTCCCATAGAACTTATCGAATTTAAAAAGAAAAATCCTGACTCATAAGAATCAGGATTTTATATTTTGATGACAGTCGAGACTTATCGAATGGTCTTTAATGCTTCACTTACTGATCGAGAAAGGTTTTCAAAAATTTCTTCTTCGTTTCCAACACCATTTACAACTCTAATTTTATTTTCCTTGGTGTAATATTCACTTACTTTAGAACTACGCATTTCGTACTGCTCTAGTCGGTGAATAATAATATCGGTATCCGCATCATAAGCTCTACGGCTAAATGTCTTACCACGAGCAGCCAAACGCTTAATAGATTCTAAGGTTGATACCTCAAGTTCCAAAGCAGTTGTAATTGTCGATTGCATTTTTCTTAACAAACCGTCAAGAATGTAGGCCTGAACAATGGTACGCGGGAAGCCTTTAAAAATAAATCCATTGGCATCCGGATGCGTTTTAATCTGACGCTCAATCAGCTTAATAGCAATCTCATCTGGTACAATGTCTCCTTTTTCAATATATTCCTTGGCACTAATACCCATTTCAGTTCCCTTCTTGATCTCCTGACGCATCAAGTGACCCGTAGAAATATAAACCAAGTTGAATTTCTTAGCCAACATACGTCCTTGAGTCCCCTTTCCTGAACCTGGAGGGCCTAAGAGAACCATATTAATCCATGAACGCTCAAGCGTCTGATCAACAACAGAAGTTAATCGTTGAAAAATCTCTTCAATATCACCAATTCCATCAATTGGGTGATAAATTTCTTTTTCCTTATAGAATTCTGCTACTGGAGTTGTTTTATTTTCGTACTCCTCTAGTCGAACATTAATAACATCTTCCGCATCGTCAGAACGATTTTCTGTTTCCGCACGCTTTAAAAGACGTCTTTTTAAGTTCTCGTTAGGAACCTCCAAACTCAACATACAGTCAAGCTTGGTATTCAATTTAAGCAATAATCCTTCAAGGATATAGGCTTGAACAGTTGTACGTGGAAATCCATCGAAAAGGAAACCATTCACTTCTTTATTCGAAGTAATTTTTTCCTCTATAATCTGAACGATAATTTCATCAGAGACAAGTCCCCCTTTTTTAATGATATCCTTAGCTTGAAGACCTAGTTCGCTACCTTCAGCAATTTCTGCTCGCAAAATATCACCTGTAGAGATGTAAGCTAAATTGTATTTCTCAACCAGCATTTTTGATTGAGTTCCCTTACCAGCACCCGGAGGGCCGAATAATGCTATATTTAACATGCGTCGATATTAATATTAGTTGTCGTATTTCAGCTATCAAAATTAGAAAAAAAAGATAAGCCTACATATTAATTTTACATTTTATCAAAAAATGTAAAGATTGATTATATCATTCATCCTGAATTAATTCTCAACTCAATTCTCTTAAGAAAATTGTAATAGAAACTATCGAAATAAATATCGAGCAAGAAATCCTCCCCTTATAAGCTTGACACCATAGCGGAAAACCCACGAAAAAAGATGAAGCAAACCGATAAAAAAGAATATCGGATATATGGGATTAGTCCAGAATGTGTGGTTTATTAATGAAAAATAAGAATATGCTATAATTAAAAGAATACTCCCGAGTAATTCGAATCGCCAAACAATAAGCAAAGCAAACATCATAAGCATATGCGTATAAAAAAGCTTCAGCAATTGAGGATTCATATGAGAAGGATCATCAATACCAAATTCTATAGCAAACCAAGCAAAAAACAGGAATAGAAACACCCCTAGGAATCGAGCAAGCCAACGAATGATTGAGGGGATTAGTTTAAGCATTTATTTGCATTAGGATCGTTAATGATAGTTTCAAATATAGATGAATAATTAAAGTTTTGAAAATTTAAACAAGGCTTATTCTAAAAATATACCTGCTTATAAATAATAATTGCAGCAATTATAAAGTCTGTTAAGACATTGAAGGCTATTAATTATTGACTTTCTGCTTTTTTCGCCTTATCTTTTTTATAGAATTCATAATTATAAAAAATAGCAGCAACCTATTGATATAAAACTTAAAAATGAGCCTTATGAAAGCAAATTACATTTGTCCACACTGTCGAAGCTTTTTAAATGTTGGCGATAAAATCATTATTGCTGCAAAAAACAGTAGTAAAGAAAAAGGAATTCTTCTTTTGAGTATAGAACTTGGTGACTATACCGTATTAAAACACCCATCGTTTAATATTGAAAAAGGAGAATTAATAAATATGTTCTGCCCATCATGCAATGAAAATCTTAGAAAACAGAAGGTTCATGATAATCTTTATGGAATCATCATGCAAGATGAAGAGGATAAGGAAATGCAAATTCTATTCTCTGGAACTTATGGGGAAAAATGCACGTATCGAATTACAGATAAAGATGTTGAAGCCTTTGGAAAGGATGCTGGTAAATATCTAGATTTGGACAACCTCATCTCGATGAGTTAAGCACAAAAAAAAACGAATCCTCAAGGATTCGTTTTTTTTATTCTTAATATTTCAAAACGGGCAAGCTTAACTTGTACCGAATACATACCAACCTGAAAACAATAATGCAAATGACTGTTACAAAAAGATTAACCGTCGGATCCACATGCAGATACTTTAAGAATAAGAATAATAAACCACCCACAATACAGGCTACAGCATATATTTCCTTTCTGAATATTAGAGGAATATCGTTACACAAAGTATCACGTATAACCCCACCCATTACGGCTGATATCAAGCCCATAATTACGGCTAATGCGGGATGAATAGACAAAGAAATAGCTTTCTCTATGCCAATGATTGTAAAAACACCAATCCCAATGGTATCAAAAAGAAACAGGGTTCGTTTCAATTGCATAATCATTCCTTTAAACAAAAAGGTTGCAATAACTCCAAGTGTTATAACTAGCAAATAATTTAAATCAGAAATCCATGCCACTGGGAAGTTCCCCAATATCAAATCACGTAGTGTCCCTCCGCCAATGGCGGTTATAAAACCTGTAAAGAAAGCGCCAAACAAATCAAGTTTTTTATTGGCAGCTGAAAGAGTTCCTGAGATTGCGAAAACAAAAGTTCCTATCAAATCAAGGGCGTAAATTACAGACATAGACTCCAGTTTAGGATAAATTATTTAAAAATGAGCCTCCCAATTGAATTAGGAGGCTCTTTGTATGTTTCTATTATAAGCAATTAACAATGAAAAATTAGTGATTAGAAAACCTCTAGGTAATAAAAAATCAACTACAAGATCTGTTTATAAAACTGATAGAGACAAATTCATACCAAAGGTCAGAATATAGTATGTCCATTATCACTAATTGTTAATCATTCATTAATCATCATATTACTTCTCTTCTTGAGCATCAACAACTGCAATAGCAGTCATATTGATCAACTCACGAACTGTACAACCCATTGGTACAACGTGAAAAGGTTTAGCTGTTCCTAGGATGATTGGTCCGATATTTTCAGAATCACCTAGATCTTGCATCAGCTTATAGGCAATATTTCCAGAACTTAAGTTAGGGAAAATAAGCGTATTCACATCTTTTCCCTTAAGCTTGTTGAATGGGAAATTAGCATCGCGTAAGTTTTTATCCATCGCAAAATTCAATAGCATCTCACCATCAACAGCCAATTCAGGATGATTCTCGTGTAAGAATTCGATGGCATTGTGAACTTTCTGAGGACTACCCTTTTTCACAGCGCCAAAATTTGAGTATGACAACATCGCCATGGCTGGATCTTGACCAAATTTCTTAACAGCACGAGCAGTACTCAATGTAGTATAGATCAATGATTCTTCAGTTGGCTCAGAGTTCACAGTAGTGTCTGCAAAGAATAATGGCCCTTTCTTAGTCATCACGATATTCATCCCCACTAGGGTTTTCATACCTTCTTCCTTACCAATTATTTTTTCAGCAATATCAAGTGTCTCGAAATAACGAGTCGCATAACCAGAGATAAAGGCATCAGCATCACCAGCTTCAACCATGGTAGCACCAAAGTAGTTACGATCAAACATCTTCTCAACAGCCTCTTTATGAACAAGACCTTTACGTCCAAGTTTCGCACAAAGAATATCAGCATAACGCGTTCTTCTCTCGCGCTCCTCATCTGAACGAATATCGATAATCTCAGCACCTTCTAAATCAAGATCATTTTCTTCAACCAAACGCTTTATATTCTCGACATTACCTAACAAAATTGGCTTTGCGATTCCATCGTGTAGTGCAATTTGAGCAGCCTTAAGAATATTAAAGTTGTTTGCCTCAGGGAATACAACACGCTTAGGTGCCTTCTTGGCTTTATTAAAGATGGTACGAAGCAATTCATTCTCTGTACCCAATCGCATCTTCAACTCCTCAGTGTAAGCGTCCCAATCCATGTCTGTTTTACGAGCAACACCTGAATCGACAGCTGCCTTTGCTACGGCTACAGCAACACGAGATACCAAACGAGGATCCATTGCCTTAGGAATGATGTAATGATTACCAAAAGTGATATTAGCCTCGTCGTAAGCAGCATGTACTGACTCCGGAACGGGCTCTTTAGCTAATTCAGCAATAGCATGCACCGAAGCAATTTTCATTTCCTCATTAATAGCAGTCGCTCTAACATCAAGCGCTCCACGGAAAATATAAGGGAATCCCAATACATTATTAATCTGATTAGGATAGTCTGATCGTCCTGTAGCAACGACAACATCATCGCGAACAGACATAGCATCATCGTATCCAATTTCAGGATCAGGATTAGCTAAAGCGAACACAACAGGGTTTGGCGCCATAGAAGCAACCATCTCTTTTGACATAGCACCTCCAACTGAAAGACCTAAAAAGACATCACATCCAACTACAGCCTCAGCTAAAGTTGATAAATCTCTTTGAGTGATGAACTGTTTTTTCTGCTTATTTAAGCCGGTACGCTTCGCGTTGATAACACCACGGCTATCACACATAACGACGTTTTCAGGCTTCACTCCTAAAGAAATATACAGTTTCGTACAAGAAACGGCAGCTGCTCCAGCACCATTTACAACAACCTTTACATCTTCAATTTTCTTATTACCCAGCTCAAGTGCATTCAATAAACCTGCAGCTGAAATAATAGCTGTACCATGCTGGTCATCATGCATCACTGGAATATCCAATTCTGCTTTCAATCTCTCCTCAATCTCAAAACACTCAGGTGCTTTGATATCCTCCAGGTTGATTCCACCAAAGGTTGGGGCGATCGCTTTAACTGTTTGAATAAATTTTTCGACGTCTGTCTCGTCTACCTCAATATCGAACACATCGATATCAGAGAATATTTTAAATAATAAACCTTTACCCTCCATAACTGGCTTACCAGCTAAAGCGCCAATGTTTCCTAGACCTAGAACGGCTGTTCCGTTTGAGATAACGGCAACCAAGTTTCCTTTTCCTGTATAACGATAGGCGTCTTCAGGATTCTTCTCAATTTCCAGACAGGGTTCCGCTACTCCCGGGCTATAAGCCAAAGATAAATCACGCTGAGTTCTGTAAGGTTTTGTAGGGATAACCTCAATTTTCCCCGGGCGTCCTTCTGAATGATAATTTAATGCGTCAGTTGACTTTTGTTTTGACATAACTGTTTTGTGTGTTGTTTTTGCCCAATAGATGGGCGATTTTAAGTTTGGAAAATATCTTTAAAGTCAATTAGTATTCAGTATACATCACCTTTATGTCTAAAGACAATCTGAAAATATAAGCCCCTTAAAGATTTTGCAAAAATAGGCATAAATTGGGAAATGAGGCTTTTCTTTTTGCAATGATTTCACTAACTTAAGGACTTGCTTATTCAGATATTCTCATTATCACTTATTTCGAAATGAAGCATTATATTTATCGATATAGACATAAAGATTATTGATTGATATAATTTGGCTATTAGAGTCTCTCTATATACATTTGTAATCATAAACAATAACAGAGTAACAAATCTTAAAATCTAAATACAATGCAATCATTAATCGGAAGAAAAGCCCCAGCATTTGTGGCTAACGCAGTAATAAAAGGGAATCAAATTACAGAAGGATTCTCATTGGAACAATTTGTTGGTGAAAAAGAAGTTGTTTTCTTCTTCTACCCACTTGATTTCACATTCGTTTGTCCAACAGAGCTAATTGCTTTCCAGGATAAACTTGAGGAATTCGAAAAACGTAATGTTGCTGTTGTAGGTTGTTCTGTAGACTCAGAATTCTCTCACTTTGCATGGTTAAACACTGAGAGAAACAAAGGTGGTATTAAAGGTGTGACTTACCCATTGGTAGCTGACCTTTCTAAAACTATTGCTGAGAACTTTGGTGTTTTAGCTTCGGACTACGATTACGATGAAGAAGGAAATGCAACTTCAACGGGTGCTCCTGTAGCTTACCGTGGCTTATTCCTTATCGACAAAAAAGGAATCGTTCGTCACTCAGTAATCAACGATTTACCACTAGGTAGAAGTGTTGATGAAGCCATTCGTATGGTTGACGCTTTACAGCATTTCGAAGAGAATGGTGAAGTTTGTCCTGCAAACTGGATTAAGGGTGAAAAAGCAATGGAAGCAACACAAGAAAGTGTATCGGAATACTTAAGTAAGTAAAGAATTCCATTAGCTTTACAAAGGAATAGATCGATTCATAGAATCGTCAAGAAATAAAATCCAATCAAAAAAACATTTTAAGAGATACGTTTCTATTAGATTCTTTAATTATCAGACAGTTTTTCTCAGAATCAATAAGATCGTATCTCTAAGTACAAAAAGACAAAATTATGAAGATTAACAGATACCAAGATATTACAACAATCGCAGGAGAAGGAAAAAAAGATTATATCGACCGTCACTCAGCATTTTTACATTGCGAAGATTCAGCTAAGGCTGGTGAAAAATTTACTGTAAAAGTAAAAGTTGGTGATGCATATCCACATCCAGATGATTTCGATCATTATATTGCTTGGGTTCAACTTTGGGATGGTGAGAACATGTTAGCTCAAACTAACTTCACTGCTGGTGCACTTGGTAGCACTCCAAATCAAGCTGAGGTAGATTTCTATATCGTTCCTGGTAAAAAAATGAAGTTGACTGCTGCTGCTTTTTGTACAAAGCACGGTCTTTGGCATTCAGATGAGAAAATTGTTGAAGTAGAGAAAGTTGCTGTAGAAGCATAATCGACTTAACTAGAATACAAAAAAAGCTCTAATGTTTTAATAACAGTAGAGCTTTTTTTTTAGCCTTAAAAGTTAGACAGCCAAAAATCTTAAATTAAACCACTAATTAGCACTAATGTACACTAATTAAATATTGATCTCATATCTCATTTTACGATCAATCAAAAGTTGAGCTCACAAGATCGGTTTACACAGATTTCAAAACTTAAAAAATAGATTAACCACTAATTGTCACTAATGAACATAAATTTTTTCGCTAATATACAACTCTTTTATATTCGAGACTCTTAGCACCAAAATTAACAAGTAAGCCAACTGTTTTGTTTGTGGCTTTCATGTAATTCATGAGTTGTGCCATATGATTATCATCTAAATATTTAACAGTTTTTAATTCAACTATTATCTCATTTAAACACAAGAAATCAGCATAATACTTTTTGTTCAGAATAACAGCTTTATAGTTTATTTCGATTTGGCATTCCCTTATGTGATCAATATCCGCTTTAATCAATTCTATCTCTAGGGCTTCTGATATACACCTTCCAAGAATCCGGCACCCAATTCAGAGTGTACATGCATACATAAACCAACAATATCGTAGCACTCCTGCTTAAACTTATTATCACTATTCATAATAAAATAATTAGTGGAAATCAGTGTTAATTAGTGGTTCTTAATTTGTTTCAATTTAAACAATAAAATTTGTACAATCTGTGGTTTTAAATATTTTTAATTACTGATAGGCACGCTTTAAGAGAGTTTCGCCAATGCGGAATTTCGATACCAAAATCAGCTTTAATCTTGGCTTTATTCAGAACTGAATAGGCTGGTCTTTTTGCGGCTGTTGGGTAATCTTTCGATTCAATGGGATTTAACTTACAATCTATATCAGCCATCTCCATAATAGCCTGTGCAAAATCGTACCAGGAAGTTACTCCTTCATTGGAGTAATGATACAACTTCCCTTTTGTGTCTATACGGCCTGGTTGACTTATAATATCCAAACAGACTTGAGCCAAATCTCTCGCATAGGTCGGTGTTCCAATTTGATCGTAAACAACAGATAAAGAATCTTTCTCCTCTCCCAAACGCAGCATGGTCTTCACAAAATTGTTCCCAAAAGAAGAATACAACCAGGATGTTCTGACAATAATCGCATTTGCAGGAGAATGCATGATCTCCATTTCGCCAGCACGCTTTGTTTTCCCATAGGCACCTAGCGGACAAACCGGCATTCTTTCAGTGTAAGGACGATTGGATGTTCCATCAAAGACATAGTCCGTAGAAATATGAATCAGTTTGAGTTGATACCGTTGGCTAACTGCAACCAAATGCCCAACCGCCTTGGCATTAACCAGACCAGCTATCCCTGCATTTTGTTCTGCCTTATCGACAGCCGTATAGCCTGCACAATTAATGATGCCCATAAAGCCTTGATCTTTGACAAAATCGTTTAATAAGGCCTGATTACAGATATCAAGTTCTTTAGAATTGGGGCAAACCAATTCCAATCCCGGATAGACAGAATTGAGTGCTATTATTTCGGATCCCAATTGGCCAGTAGAGCCAGTGATGAGTATTTTCATAAATCAAGGATAAAGGTTAAAAGTCCCGATAGCTATCGAGAAAAGGTTAAAGTACAAAAAAAGGATAAAGTAAAGGATACAAATTATACAGATTAAAATATAGAACGGATATACCCCATAACTATTGCCCAAAATAAACAGATCGCAAGGATATTTGTACGAGCTTAACAAAACATCGACAACTAACATGTTAATGAGCTTACGTACGGCGAAGCCCTCACCGCAGATAATAAATTAAACTAATGAATACAGATCAAAAAAATATTTAACCACTAATTTACGCTAATGAACACTAATTTAAAGGAAATGAATCAAAGAGCTTCCATTTATCGGTTGTGTAACTTTTATACTTTTGGACCTTTCGACTTTATGACCTTATCTACTTATACATCGCCTCATAATACTTTTGATAGTCTCTAGAGGTCATATTCTCTAACCATTCGGTATTTTCGAATCCGTAATCAAAGTAGATGAAAAACGAACAGCGAGATTCTCTGTTATCTTTATAATTAACCTTAAAAAAAAGACCACTTAACTCTTCTAGGCTCAACACCATCAGTGTTAGTAATGATTACTTTCCTTTTAAAAAAATTCAAAAAGTAAAAAAGAGATCCTGCTTTTCCAGTAACTAAAACAACATCAACTTCGCTTAATGCAAGCTTTACCCCCTTATAGTAAAATCCTAGAGGGTTTGAAGTTTTTGTTAAATTTAAATATTTTGGTGGTACTCAATTGAAACTCTCGGGTGGATTTTCACCCTCAGATCTATCACAATAAACTGTAACATCAATGCCCAACTTAACAATTAAGGGTGATACATCTTGAGCAAATATCTCAAAACCAACATCTTTTGTGAGACACCACGAGTTCCCACAATACCTATTTTCATATTAATTATCTTAAAATTATAATTAGGTATATGAATTATACATTTCTTTTAAAGTATAAAAAACATCTCTCTTAAAATCACATTTTAATAAAGTAAACAATTGATCAGAAGACCCTTTCAGTTCTTTAATCTCATTTTTCCGAACAAAAAGAGGATTTTGAGTCACCTTGATCTCATAACCTGCTATTTGATTTAGATAGCTTATGATATCCTGAACATAAATTGAATGACTTGAACAAATGTTAACAGTTAGACTATCTTCCTTAATTGACAATAACTTGAAATATATTTGAGCAATATCTTCCACATGATTAAATTCACGAGCAACATCAATATTACCCAACTCAATATATTCCTTTCGCTCAGCGAAATGTTTAACAATTTTTGGTATTAAAAAAGTAGAAGACTGAAACACTCCAGTGTAATTAAAAGGTCTTACAATAACGATATTAAGCTTTGAAAAGTAAGTAGAAGCCAAATGCTCCATCACAAGTTTAGTATAACCATAATGGTTAATCGGTTTTGGAACCATTGATTCATCAAGAACCGAAGCACCCTGGTTTCCATAAACAGCAGCGCTACTTGCTAATATTACTTTTTTAGGCTTTAAATTATTCTCAACGAGTGAATCTAGTAAATTTTGTGTTCCGATAATATTAACATCGTACATCAACAATTTATCTTCCTCGCCTACGAATGAAATTGCTGCCAAATGAACAACGTAATTTGGAGAAATCTCTTTCACAATTTTACCCAGCGATACTTTATCTCGAATATCACAGAAAAAATGATTTTTATTCTGTGATATTTGATTAACTGTCCCATAAACTTGAAGCCCCTCATTTAAGAATAATTTCTCCAAATAAACACCCGTAAACCCATCAATTCCGGTAATGAGAACTTTAGAAACTGATTCCTGCTTTAAGTCCTGCTTTGATTCCTGTTTCATTTCGTCGTATATCTTCATTAACCATCATTTCACATAATTGTTCAAGAGTAGTAGTTGCCTCCCAACCTAAAATCTCTTTAGCCTTACTAGCATCTCCTATTAATAACTCTACTTCTGTTGGTCTATAAAATACTGGATTTACTTTTACTATTGTTTCTCCTGTTATAGCATGTATTCCAATTTCATTTTCATTTTCACCTTTCCAGGCGATAACAATATCAATAGCTTTAAAAGCCATCGTAACAAAATCACGAACAGTAACTGTACGATTTGTAGAAACAACGAAAGTATCAGGGGTTTCAGCTTGCAACATCAAATACATAGCTTCAACATATTCCTCTGCAAAACCCCAATCTCGTTTAGCATTCAAATTCCCTAATTCAAGTGTATCCTGGATTCCTAGCTTAATCTTAGCTACTGCATCAGTTATCTTCCTTGTAACAAACTCCTTACCTCTCAACGGAGATTCATGATTAAAAAGAATACCGCAAGCAGTAAAAATATCATAAGATTCTCTATAATTTATAGTCATCCAATGAGCATACAATTTAGCAACTCCATATGGACTTCGAGGGTAAAAAATTGTTTTTTCTGATTGAGGAATTTCTTGAACTTTACCAAACATTTCAGACGTTGAGGCTTGATAAAACTTAATTTTTGTGTTTACTATTCGAATAGCTTCAAGCAAGTGTACAGCACCTAGACCTGTGATATTAGCAGTTGTTATTGGCTGATCAAAAGAAACCCCAACAAAACTCTGTGCTGCCAGATTATATATTTCGTCGGGCATGATTTCAGAAACAAGACGAATACAAATCGATTGATCAGTTAAATCAAACTCAACTAATTTCAAATTTGGATGGTCTAAAACATTTAGCTCTTCCATCCTCCAAAAATTCACCGAAGATGTTCTTCTATATAATCCAAAAACTTGATACCCTTTAGCTAGAAGCAACTTTGTTAAATAAGCGCCATCCTGCCCCGTAATTCCTGTAATTAATGCTTTTTTCATCTATTTAGTCTGTTTTAAGATTAATAAATAATATTCACAAGTTTGTAAACCAACTACTTCCCAATCATATTTTTCTTTAGAATTCCCAGTACATTCTGACCTACTTGTTCTAAATTAGATTGATTTTCAATTATTTATTGAATTTCCCTAGCTAAATCCACATGGTATTCAGTTTTAAATAAAAATCCATTTTCCTTATATTCGATTACCTTGTCGAAAGCCTCCAAATTAGAAATGAGGACTGGAACACCATAACTCATAGTCAACATAAGCACGGCGCTTTGAGATATCCTTTTGTATTGTAAAAAAAACAAGATCACTTTCACTAAAGAAATCCACAATTTCTTCATCAATAATGAATCTATAATGTGGTACACATATATTCAGAAATCAAATTATTGTATTTTCCGCACTGTCCTTCCAAAATTTACCAGCAATGGTTAATTTCATGTTTTTTTATCTTATGCTACAGATAAATATTTTAGCAGTACATCAAGCCCTTTATTATTTTTTTTGACTAAAAAACAATAGGTTAAACTTCCCTTGACATCCAATCTCTTGGATTTTGAAAGTATATCCAGAGATACACTAGCCATATCTCTGGCATAAGTTGACCTACCAACCTGATCATAGACCACAGCTAGATTTTTCCTTTCCCAGTCGGAGCATGTGTTTCACAAAATTGTTCCCAAATGAAGAATACATCCACGAAGTTTTTATGACAATTTAATTAGTTGTCGAATGAACAATCTCCAATTCTACCGCTCGTTTAGTTTAACCATATACCCCTAAAGGAGCTACATGCATTTTTTCGGTATAAGGTCGCTTACCCATCCCATCAATAACGTAATCTGTTGAAAAGTGACGCAGCTTTAGGTTCATTTTTTTGGCGAAAAATAACAAATTTGAGACAGACTTTGCATTAACCAAATTCGGCGACTCCGGAATCTTTCTCTGCATTATCGACAGCCGTATAGCCGACACAATTGATAATGGCTTCAAAGCCCTTCTCTTTCACAAAATCATTTTGTGAATTAAGATTGCATATATCCAGTTCTGAAGAACTGGGACATACAAAATCCAAGGCTGGATACTCGGAACTTAATACCTTTATTTCTGAGCCTAATTGGCCCTTGGAACCCCTTACTAATATTTTCATCTATTGAAGGCCTAATGTGTACGAATTATTACAACTGATAACACAAGTTATCCCAAAATCCCAAAAAAAAAAAATGAAATTTCGTTTTAGTATAATGAAACCACTAATATCTTAATGAACTTGCGCACTGCGAAGCCCTCACCATAGGTCATAAATTGATACTAATGAACACTGATTTTAACGAAATAGATATGGGTCAATAGTTTATAACGACATTTGAGTCTCCCGAACACTTTTGGAATCGACATTTTAGATTTTTAGACTTTATAAGCAACTTGACAGATTTGACAAGCCAAACTCTCCCCTCTTTATTTTACATTTGCATTTATTAAACAATCAATAACTAAATTAGCTTTCCATAAATAGCTTTGACACAATCATTGCCGAAAGAGAAACAAAAATTATAAAGAAAAGATAAAATGGAACTAGGAAACCTACCTCAATAAATTGCACAGGAAATCGAAAATAATCCAGCAATTTCTCAAATTGTTCAACTTTCTGAACGCATCCTCAACCAAGGGGATAGTGAAAATGCATCAAAAATTTCAGATCTAGTATTGGAGGCTTAAAAGAGCTGAGAAAATTATATTGGCAATAAGAAAGCTTGAGAGTTGTGTGGAAACTTTTAGGCTTTTCTTTATTAAAAAATTAAAAAGGATGTCCAGAAATAAATGCATTTATCATTCTGAATCTGTTTACATTCAGTGAATTCGTAAACTCGACACAGAATCTTTACACATTGATTATGAAATCCTGAAATAAATGGGCTTCGTCGGACAATGTTACAGGATGACGTTCAATGTCTGATTTACATCTTTTTGGACACCCACTTTTATTTCTACTCTATTCCCTTTAGGAACGAACAAGTATACCAAGAATCTCAAGGTATTGAAATATTGAGATTGATCTTCGAGGGCAATTTTAGCCAGCGTCTTTAATTCGTAACAAAAATCTTCTAATGCTTCTATTTTTTTATTACGTTGACGAGTAGTTTCCTGAGCCCCCCCTTTTTCTGCAATGGCTTCGTTTCTTAGCTCATTCAAATTATGAATTGCTTGTTGATCAGCAGCTATTTTTTCATGCGTAATTTTTGTCACCTTAAATTTATCCACGAAGTCTGCTTCCACTGCCAAACGATCATAAAACTCGATGGTACTAATAATCCAATCGGTAACACGACAATGGATCAAGCTATAGCTTAGTAACAATCTGTTTTGCAATTTTTATCGCTACGCACGACAAACCTAACAATATTTAAATTACATTTATGAGCTTTCTCGCAATTTTCTTTGTTTTCAAAATAAACATCGTATGCTAAAGCTTACTCCTGATCTTCTTTCTTTTGAAGTGTACTCGCATCAACAACCTCTTGATATAGGTTTTTGCCTACTGTAAGATAGGCTTCATCGATTCCAATACCGGCTAAATGAGGCGCAATTTCAAGATTATTACTATTAAAAATCACTTCGATTCAAGAAACAAATGCAACTAAAGTGATTTCGAAGGAGAGTACAGAGTATTATTTTTTCAAGACTGAAGTGAGAAACCTCTCTCTTCTTGTCCTGATGGACTAATGGATTTTGTCAAACTCGTAAGCCCGATATTCTTAAAAAAGGAAACCACAAATTACACTGATTTACACAAATTAGAAAACATCTAAAAATCTGTGATAATCTGTGGTTCAATATTATTTATGAAAGTGCAGCTGCTCTAAATTCTTTAATACGCTGTTCTTCTTCTTTTTTGCAGATCAAAAGGGTCTCATTATCTTCCACGACGATATAGTCGTCTAAACCCTGAATCACAACTTTTTTATCTATAGGCATATTCACAATACAATTGCTCGATTCAAAGACATGAACCTTATCACCTACTACGGTATTACCTTGCTCACAACGTTCCCGTTTTTCCCAAAGTGATCCCCAGGTACCTAAATCAGACCAACCAAAATCTGCTGGTTGCACGTAGATATTATCCGCCTTTTCCATTACACCGTAATCAATAGAGATATTCATACAAGTTGGAAACATCTCATCAATGAATGCTTGTTCTTTATCTGTATTATAGAAAGTCTCTCCCTTGGCAAACAAAGCAGCCACTTCATGCAAATCATTTTCAAAAGCCTTCAGTATGCTCTTAAGCGACCATAAGAAGATGCCAGAGTTCCAAAAGAAGTCACCCGATGCCAAATATGCCTTAGCCGTTTCCAGGTTTGGTTTCTCTTTAAAGGCTGCTACTTTACAAACACTTTCTTTATTCGTAATTCCTAATTCATTATTCGTCATTGAAGGCGAAGCCTGAATATAGCCATATCCAGTTTCCGGACGGTGAGGTTGAATCCCCAAAGTTAATAAAGTGTCATTATTAACAGTGAAATCTAAACCATTCTCAATAATGCGAATAAATTCTGCCTCATTCGTGATCAAATGATCTGAAGGAGCCACTACGATATTCGCTTCAGGATTTAAACCCTTAATTTTATAAGCAGCATAAGCGATACAAGGTGCTGTATTACGCATACAAGGCTCCAATAAAATATTGCTTTCCAACAATTCAGGACATTGCTCTGCTACCAACGTTTTGTATTTGGCCGAAGTGACAATCAGAATGTTCTCTGAAGGGGCTACAGTTTTAAAACGTGCTACAGTTTGCTGCAAAAGCGTTTTACCAATACCCAAAACATCTAAAAATTGCTTTGGCTTTTCTTCGGTACTCATTGGCCAGAATCGAGAACCGACTCCTCCTGCCATAATGACGATGTAGTTGTTTTTATTCATAAAATATTTATTCTAAATATTACTATATCTTAAATAATAATTAACAAAAAGGGATTCAGGTCATGCAGATCTGAACCCCTTAAACTATGATTTCTGAATTCTTCTGTGTGGAATAAAGATTTACAATATCAGAAAGTAAATTAATATATTTATGAAACTACTTATACATTGCCTCATAATACTTCTGATATTCTCCAGAAGTCACATTATCTAACCACTCTGTATTTTCAAGGTACCATTTCACGGTTTTTTCAATGCCTTCCTCGAATTGTAATGATGGTTCCCAGCCTAATTCATTTTTAAGCTTAGTCGAATCTATTGCATAACGCAAATCGTGACCAGCACGATCGGTCACATAGGTGATTAGTTTTTCAGAAGTTCCTTCTTCTCTGCCCAATAATTCATCAACCGTTTTAATCATCACCTTAATCAGATCGATATTTTTCCACTCGTTGAATCCTCCAATATTGTAGGTATCCCCATGTTTTCCTTCATGAAAAATCACATCAATCGCACGGGCATGATCCTCGACATACAACCAATCACGAACATTCTCACCCTTCCCATAAACAGGTAATGGCTTGTTGTTGCAAATATTGTTGATGAACAATGGAATCAACTTCTCTGGAAACTGATAGGATCCGTAGTTGTTCGAACAGTTAGAAATTACTGTTGGCAAACCAAAAGTATCCTGAAAAGCACGTACGAAGTGATCTGAAGAAGCTTTAGAGGCAGAATAGGGTGAGTGTGGATCATAAGCCGTTGTTTCCAAAAAGAAACCTTCTTCTCCTAAAGAACCATAAACTTCATCAGTAGAAACATGGTAAAACAGTTTATCTTCAAATTGACCTTCCCAGGCGAACTTCGCAGCTTGTAAAAGACTCAATGTTCCCATCACATTAGTTTGTGCAAAGGAAAAAGGGTCCTTGATTGAACGGTCAACATGAGACTCAGCAGCCAAATGAATCACACCTTCAATTTGATAGTTAACAAAGATCTTCTGAACCTTTTCGAAATCGCAGATATCACACTTAACGAATTCATAATTTTCTTTGCCTTCAATATCTGTCAAATTAGCAAGATTTCCTGCATAGGTCAACACATCCATATTGATAATACGGTACTCAGGGTATTTATTGACCAATAAACGAACGAGGTGAGAACCAATAAATCCTGCACCTCCGGTTACTAATATATTTTTCATGTTTAAATATTTTTAATAGATGACGCGAATGATGACTAATTAACTTCGTTGAGCTCGCAAGCTCGGTTACACTAATTAGTGTGAGCTGTTGTCAGTTTTCTGTTATCAATTATAGATTTATCTGCCTTTAATGTTTGAATACATTCTTTAAGTGAATCGCGCCAATAAGGGATTTGTACGCCGAAGTCTGCTTTAATTTTAGACTTGTTCAATACAGAATAGTGAGGACGTGCAGCTGGAGTAGGGTAATCTTTGCTTTCAATAGGATTAACCTGACAATCTACCTTTCCCATTTTCATAATAGCTTTAGCAAAATCATACCAGGAAGTAACTCCTTCATTGGAAAAATGATATACCTTTCCTTTACTATCCAATCGCTCAGACTTAGAAAGAATCTCCAGACAAGTCTGAGCCAAGTCTCTAGCGTAAGTTGGGGTTCCAACCTGATCGAAAATCACACCCAAACCTTCTCTTTCATTACCTAAACGCAGCATGGTTTTCACAAAATTATTCCCAAAGGTCGAATATAACCAAGAGGTACGAATAAGAATAGAATCGGAAGTTGAATTGATAACAAACTCTTCACCTTCTCGTTTCGTTCTACCATAAACGCCCAAAGGAGATACAGCCATATCTTCAGTGTATGGAATATGAGAAGTACCATCAAAGACATAATCGGTGGAAATATGAATCAGCTTTAAGTTTTTCTCTTCAGCCATAATAACCAAATTACTAACGGCCGTAGCATTCACTAATTTAGCAAGGTGAGTATCTTCCTCAGCCTTGTCAACCGCAGTATAGGCTGCACAATTGATAATTGCTTCAACTTGATGATCTACTATAAACTTCGATAATAGTTCAATATTACATATATCAAGTTAAGGTAAATCTGAAAAAACACACTCCAAGTTAGGAAAGGATACGCTCAATGCTTTAATCTCAGATCCCAGTTGACCATTTGCTCTTACGATCAATAATTTCATTCGCTTATAATTTATGTTAATCTGTGAAATGTGTGGTTCATATTAAAAAGGATTTTCAGTTTCAGCCAATGGTTTCAATAATTGATCCTTACCTGAAAGTTGCACTTCCTCAAAGGAAATTTGCCAATCAACAGCAATTTCTTCATCATTCCATGCAATACCAGAATCATGATTAGGTGCGTACCCATTGTCAACCTTATAAGCAAAAATTGCTTTTTCACTTAAAACCACAAAACCGTGTGCAAATCCACGAGGCACAAACATTTGTCTTTTGTTTTCTCCGTTTAGTTTGACTGCAACGTATTTTTTATAATTGGGTGAATCTTTACGAAGATCAACAGCTATATCCAAAACTTCACCTTCGATGCAACGAACTAGTTTCGCCTGATTAAAAGGTGGTTCCTGGAAATGTAAACCTCTTAGTACTCCTCTTGATGACTTCGATTCGTTATCCTGCACAAAATCAACTTTTCCAATGTTTTCTTCGAACTCTTTCTGATTGAAAGATTCAAAAAAGTAGCCTCTGTCATCTCCAAAAATATTAGGTTCGATGATGACTACTTCGGGTATTTCTGTCTTGATAAACTCCATTATTCTTTATTTAGCTTTAATAGATACTGTCCGTAGCCATTCTTCTTTAATGGCTCTGCTAATTTCTGAACTTCCTCCGCAGATATGTAGCCCATATTGTAAGCTATTTCTTCCAAACAAGCTACTTTTAGTCCTTGTCTAGTTTCAATAGTCTCGATAAAACGACTGGCATCCAATAAAGATTCGTGAGTACCCGTATCCAACCAAGCATAACCGCGGCCCATCAATTCAACTTTTAAGCGCCCCTGATTTAAGTATTCCTGATTAACAGTCGTAATTCCCAACTCTCCTCTATGAGAAGGTTTTACATTTTTAGCTACCTGAATCACATCATTTGAATAGAAATACAAACCGACTACAGCATAATTAGAAGCAGGATTTTCTGGTTTTTCCTCAATTGATGTAACTGTTCCATCAGCATCAAATCCAGCAACACCATAACGTTCTGGGTCACTCACATAGTAACCAAAAACAGTTGCTTTATCTTCTTCTTCAACATTTCTACGCGCATTAGCTAGCATCTCTGTCAAACCATGACCATAGAAAATATTATCTCCTAATACTAAACAAACATCATCATTACCAATAAATTCATCACCTAAAATAAAAGCCTGTGCCAAACCATCTGGGCTGGGTTGCTCCTTATAGGAAAGTTTCAAGCCCAAATCTTCACCAGTACCCAATAGTTTGATAAAATTAGGCAAATCTTCAGGCGTTGATATGATTAATATCTCCTGAATGCCTGCAAGCATCAAAACCGAGAGTGGGTAATAGATCATCGGTTTATCGTAAATGGGTAGAAGTTGCTTCGAGACCCCTTTAGTAATGGGGTATAAACGTGTCCCAGATCCACCTGCTAGTATGATTCCCTTCATGTTTAGAGTATTAGATGATAACTGTTCGTTCAAATCTTCACTGATCGATACAAGTTATCTAATAATTTGTTATGTATCAACAAATATAGTTTAATAAGGTTAAAGGAAAGAAAGGTTAAAGGATAAAAAGTTGTTAAGGCTGAGTGTTCCCTGAGCTCGTCGAAGTGTGAAACGATTCCAATAGCTATCGGAACGCCTCAGGCGGATTAAAGGTAAAAAAGGAAACCACTAATTTACACTAATGATCACTAATTAGTTCCGATCCTCGGACCAGCAGGACAGGAGAGAAACAAAGAAACCACAGATTTATCAGATTTAATTTGTGTAAATCTGCGTAATCTGTGGTTAAATATTTTTTTTATTCTGCTTTTAAAGAATTAATTGAGAACGGCAGCACGGAATTCTTTAATGCGCTGTTCCTCTTCTTTTTTGCAGATCAAAAGGGTCTCATTATCTTCCACAACGATATAATCATCTAAGCCCTGAATGACCACTTTTTTATCCTTAGGCATATTGACGATGCAGTTGCTGGATTCAAAAACATGAACCTTATCTCCCACTACTGTATTACCTTGATCACAGCGCTCTCGTTTTTCCCAAAGTGATCCCCAGGTACCCAAATCAGACCAACCGAAATCAGCTGGTTGCACGTAGATATTATCCGCCTTCTCCATTACGCCGTAGTCAATAGAGATATTCATACAAGTTGGAAACATCTCATCGATAAAGGCTTGCTCCTTATCGGTATTATAAAAAGATTCTCCCTTAGTAAACAAAGCTGCCACTTCAGGCAAGTCGTTTTCAAACGCACTTATAATGCTCTTAAGCGACCACAAGAAAATACCTGAATTCCAGAAAAAATCTCCAGATTCCAAATATTTCTTGGCTGTATCCAAATCTGGTTTTTCCTTAAAAGCTGCCACTTTACTAATGACTGTTGGCTGCTGACTATCAAGCTCCGCTTGAATATAACCATAACCTGTCTCAGGACGGTGAGGTTGAATACCCAAAGTTAAAAGGGTCTCATTATTCGCTGTAAAATCCAAACCATTCTCGATAATGCGAATAAATTCAGCTTCATTCGTAATCAAATGATCCGATGGAGCCACTACAATATTGGCATTGGGGTTTAAACCTTGTATTTTGTAAGCCGCATAGGCGATACAAGGTGCTGTATTACGCATGCAAGGCTCTAACAAGATATTGCTTCCCAACAATTCAGGACATTGTTCTGCTACTAGTGTTTTATATTTGGCAGAAGTGACTATCAGAATGTTCTCAGGAGGAGCTACCGTTTTAAAACGGGCTACAGTTTGCTGTAAAAGCGTTTTACCAATTCCCAAGACATCTAAAAATTGCTTGGGCTTTTCTTCGGTACTCATAGGCCAGAATCGAGAACCGACTCCACCTGCCATGATGACTATGTAGTTATTATTATTCATTTTGTAGTTTTGTGCAATGCGATAGATCAAGGGGCGAATGAGAAAAGTCAAAAAAGTTAGACTTTCACTTATTTGACTTCTTCATTGTTTTTATTTTTTCTTATTTGTACATCTCTTCGTAGTACTTTTCATATTCGCCACTAGTGATGTTCTCCATCCATTCTTTATTTTCAAGATACCATTTCACGGTTTTTTCAATACCTTCCTCAAACTGAAGTGATGGTTCCCATCCTAACTCTTCCTTCAGTTTCGTAGAATCAATGGCATAACGTGCATCGTGACCAGCACGATCGGTCACATAAGTAATAAGTTTTTCAGAAGTGCCTTCTTCTCTACCCAATAATTTATCAACGGTTTTGATCATCACCTTAATCAAGTCGATATTTTTCCACTCGTTGAATCCTCCAATATTGTAGGTATCCCCATGTTTACCCTTATGGAAAATAACATCAATCGCACGAGCATGATCCTCGACATACAACCAATCACGAACATTCTCACCCTTACCGTAAACAGGTAATGGCTTGTTGTTGCAAATATTGTTGATGAACAATGGAATCAATTTTTCAGGAAACTGATAAGATCCGTAGTTATTCGAACAATTGGAGATGACAGTTGGCAAACCAAAAGTATCTTGAAAAGCACGTACGAAATGATCCGAAGAAGCTTTAGAAGCCGAATAAGGAGAATGAGGGTCATAAGCTGTGGTTTCTAAAAAGAAGCCTTCCTCTCCCAGAGAACCGTATACTTCATCAGTAGAAACATGATAGAATAGCTTATCCTCAAATTTGCCATCCCAGGCAAACTTAGCAGCTTGCAAAAGACTTAAGGTTCCCATCACATTGGTCTGTGCAAATGAGAAAGGATCTTTAATTGAGCGGTCAACATGAGATTCTGCAGCCAAATGAATCACACCTTCAATTTGATAATCAACAAAAATCTTTTGTACTTTTTCGAAATCGCAGATATCACATTTTACAAATTCATAATTAGATTTTTCTTCAATATCAGTCAAATTAGCAAGATTCCCTGCATAGGTCAAAACGTCCATATTAATAATACGGTATTCAGGGTATTTGTTGACCAATAAACGAACGAGATGAGAACCAATAAATCCTGCACCTCCAGTTACTAATATATTTTTCATACTTAAAATTTATGATGCGAATTGACTTAGTCAAGTTTTCAGATCTGAAAGCTAGCGGAGCAATTTTTAATCAATTACGCTAATGTTTAAACTGTTGTTAGTTTTCGGTTACCAGTATAGTTTTTTCAGCCTTTAATGTTTGAATACATTCTTTAAGCGAATCACGCCAATAAGGAATCTTAACTCCAAAGTCCATTTTTATCTTTGACTTGTTCAATACAGAATAGTGAGGACGTGCTGCTGGAGTAGGATAATCTTTAGATTCAATTGGATTAACCTCGCAGTTTACCTCTCCCATATCCATAATGGCCTTGGCAAAATCGTACCAGGAAGCGACTCCTTCATTAGAAAAGTGATAAACCTTTCCTTTGACATCCAAACGCTCCGATTTAGAAAGAATCTCCAAACAAGTTTGAGCCAAATCTCTTGCAAAGGTTGGCGTCCCAACCTGATCGAAAATCACACCCAAGCTTTCTCTTTCAGAACCCAAACGCAACATCGTTTTAACAAAATTGTTCCCAAAAGAAGAATACAACCAAGAAGTACGAATTACGATTGATTCCGAAGAAGAATTAATTACATACTCCTCTCCTTCGCGTTTTGTTTTTCCGTACACCCCAATTGGTGATACTTCAAAATCCTCGGTATAAGGGAAATGGGCAGTTCCATCAAAAACGTAATCGGTAGAGATGTGAATCAATTTTAAATTCTGCTCTTCAGCTACGGACACCAAATTGCCAACAGCAGTAGCGTTCACTAATTCTGCAGTTTTAGAATCATCTTCCGCTTTATCCACAGCAGTATAAGCAGCACAATTGATGATTCCATCAATTTGATTTTCGCTTATAAACTGAGACAGTTTCTCTTTATTACAAATATCCAATTCCGGCAAATCAGAAAAGACAAATTCCAAATTTGAGTATAAACTAGCTAGTCCATTTATTTCTGAACCCAATTGTCCGTTTGAACCACATACTAATATTCGCATAATTCCCTTTTTAAGCTAAACGGATTATCAATTTCACTCAATGGAAATAATTCTTGATCTTTCCCAGACAATTGTACTTCTTCAGCAGCAATTTGCCAATCAACAGCAATCTCTTCATCATTCCAGGCGATACCCGAATCGTGTTCTGGCGCGTACCAATTGTCCACCTTATAAGCAAATGTAGCTTTCTCACTTAAGACTACAAAACCATGAGCAAAACCACGCGGCACAAACATTTGTCTCTTATTTTCCCCGTTAAGTTTCACTGCAACATACTTTTTATAAGTAGGGGAATCTTTTCTTAAATCTACAGCTACATCCAAAACTTCACCTTCGATACAACGAACTAATTTCGCTTGGTTAAAAGGTGGCTTCTGAAAATGTAAGCCACGTAAAACGCCTCTAGAAGATTTCGATTCATTGTCTTGAATAAAATCAACTTGACCTATATTTTCTTCAAATTCTCTATGATTGAAAGACTCAAAGAAATAGCCCCTATCATCTCCAAACACTTTTGGTTCGATGATGACTACCTCTGGAATTTCTGTCTTGATAAACTCCATTATTCTTGGATTAACTGTAGTAAGTATTGACCGTAAGCATTTTTCTTCAAAGGCTCTGCTAATTTCTGAACCTGTTCAGCATTTATATAGCCCATGTTATAAGCTATCTCTTCCAAGCAAGCCACCTTAAGTCCTTGTCTTGTTTCAATAGTTTCGATAAAACGACTAGCATCCAATAAAGATTCGTGAGTTCCGGTATCCAACCAGGCATAACCTCTACCCATCAATTCCACTTTCAAGCGCTCCTGTTGTAGATATTCCTGGTTAACTGTAGTAATTTCAAGTTCACCACGATGTGAAGGTTTTACATTTTTTGCCACCTGAATCACATCATTGGAATAGAAATACAAACCAACTACTGCATAGTTAGATTTTGGATTTTCTGGTTTTTCTTCAATAGAAGTAACTGTACCATCAGCATCAAAACCTGCAACGCCGTAACGTTCCGGATCTTTCACATAATAACCAAATACAGTTGCTTTACCTTCTTCTTCAACATTTTTACGTGCATTAGCCAGCATTTCTGTTAAGCCATGACCGTAGAAAATATTATCTCCTAATACCAGACAAACATCATCATCACCAATAAATTCATCCCCAATGATAAAAGCTTGTGCTAAACCGTCAGGACTAGGCTGCTCTTTATAAGATAATTTTAAACCTAAATCTTCACCTGATCCTAATAATTTCTCAAAATTAGGTAGGTCTTCAGGTGTTGAGATAATTAAGATCTCTTGTATCCCTGCCAACATCAAGACTGACAATGGATAATATATCATAGGTTTATCGTAAACAGGTAACAACTGCTTCGAAACGCCTTTGGTAATTGGATACAAACGAGTTCCGCTGCCTCCTGCTAAGATTATTCCTTTCATATTTTTATTAAGATTTTAAGACTATAAATATTATTTCAATATTTCCTTATATAAACTTGTAAAGTTTACTAACATTTTCTCTTTTGTGAAAAGCTCTTGATATCTAACAAAACAGTTTTTTGAGTATTCTTCATAAATTTTATCATCAGACAAAATTGATTTAATTGCATTACCAAGCTTCTTTGAATCTTTTGGACTTACAACTTTTCCAGAAACATTATCTTTATTAACCCAAGGGACTCCTGATCCATGAATATTAGTTGAAACAATAGGCTTACCAAAAGCCATTGCTTCAATTTGTACAACCCCAAAAGCTTCAGATTTTTCAATAGATGGCATACAGAATAAATCACAGGCTTTATAATAAGCTCCTAATTCATTAAATGGAATTTTACCAAGCATTACAACCTTATCTTGTAGATTATTATCATTTATTCTTTGCTTCAATTCTCTTTCTAGTTTTCCTACACCTCCTATTAATACAACAATATTTTCATCAAAGTCTTTGGCTGCATCAATTAAATACTCGAACCCCTTATAATAGATTAATCTTCCTAAACCAAAAACGATTTTTTTATTTCTATATTCATTCCTAATCCGAGTAACGGCAGCATAATCAACCTCCAACTCAAGAATATCTATACCCAATGGTATGTAGTTCGTTTTATTTTTAAATTTTTGTAAATATTTAGACCCATCGATATAATTTGGTGAGGTTGCCACAATTTTATCGGCGCGATTTAAAAGCCAATTCTGAAGTGGTGAATATAACTTTAATAATATCTTTTGCTTGACTATATCACTGTGCCAATGAATTATTATTTTACACTTAGGTCTTGTCAAAAACACAGCTAAATTAGCTAATGGGTTTGGTAAATGTATATGGATCAAATCATATTCATTTTGAATTTTCTTTAATAATGACGAAAAACCAACACTAATAGGAGTGGAAGCTACGACACCGATTGTCTTCACCCTATATATAGAATACATTTCCTCAGTAAAATGATTCCCGTTAGTATCATGATTAGAGCAAAGTACATCCACACTAAAGTTAGAACTGTTAAGTCCCTCAACCAAATCGAAATTAACCTTCTCAATCCCACCAAAGTAAGGAGGATAAAACTTACCAATATGTAATACTTTCATCATTAAATTTTTGAAACAATTTCGTTAAGTTTTTGCGCAGACAAACGCCACGAAAAACGTTTAATATTTTTGTACCCTTTCTTTATCAAATCATCCCTCAGCGACTGAGAATTTACTAAGGATTCCAAACCTTCCAATATACTTTCTTCAGAATAAGGATCTATATAGAAGGCTGCATCCCTACAAACGTCAGGCAGACTGGTACACCTTGAGACTATAACAGGCGTACCATGAGCCATCGCTTCTAATGGAGGTATACCAAAGCCCTCATATAATGATGGGTAAATAAATATTTCTGACTTACTGTAATAATTATGCAAATCTTGCTCTGATACATAGCCCATAAATTTCACCCTATTATTGGTTGCGAAATTCATTTTAGAAAATGATTTTTGTTGACCACCTACAATAACTAGCTGATATTCGTCATTATCCCATCTGCTAAATGCGGAAATTAAACGTTCCAAATTTTTCCTTGGATCTAATGAGCCAACTGCTAAGATTATTTTTTGTTTATTTATATTTTGCTCACAAGTGCAAGTATTTACAGCATTTGGAATAACTTCTATCTCAGCTTCTTGTTTTTTTAGATTTTTAATTATAATACTCTTTGAATATTCACTTACTGTAATTGTTTTCAAGCTATTCCTTAAACTTATTGGTGTTAATAATTTATATGCAAGTGCATATTTTCTACTGAACCATTCAGGATGCTCCAAAAATGACAAATCATGAACCGTGGTAATCTTATTTTTATAAAACAAGGGACCTAAACCTGTGAAAGTTAACAGCAATGGGTTGTTCATGCCTTTAAGAAAACCTAATAAATGAAACTGTTCCCAAAGATTTAAATTCCCCTTGCCATGATATACAATTTTGTCCTGAGGATAATCCATTGGGTTAACTTTTGTTCCTTCAGGTACTATAATCTTATAGTTATCAAAATTCCGGATTAATGATTTTGAAATCTCGAGAGCAAATCTCTGAACACCAGTCATTTCCTGTCTTAAAAACTTACCATTAATATAAACCATTTTTCTCGGTATCATTTAATTTTATAAAAGTTGCAAATATTACAAACCAAACCCATTTTGAATCATTAAAAATATAGAAAAATCCACCCCAAAATAGATTTAACAGTATAAGTAGTAAAAACAAGGTGTAATTATCTAATTCAGTAAAATTACTTACTTTAATCTTGAGGCCTTTAATAAGGTAATAATACAATAGAACATATAGTATTAATCCTAAAATTCCTTGATTTGCCATGGTCTTAAACCAATCACTTTCAATATCAAATGGTGGTTTAGTTTTTACATCCCAACCGGGCAAGTCAACATCAGCATATCTAAATGCTCTACCACTATTTCGATTTCCATAACCAAAGGTAAAGTGAAACGGATCGTGGCACAGAGTCTCCATAACATAAAAAGGATAATAAATATGTCGCTTAGTGCCATTTGACTTTACGTCAGTACGACTTTCAACAATTTTATTTAAATCTATCTCTTTTGCATCATAACTTTTCACCCATAAAAAAGCTAAGCCTAACATTACTATTATAGTGAATCCTAAAATTATTTTTCTTAGAACTATTCTACTTGGATATATTAATAACACAATAGTTATCAAAGACATTCCACCAGAAAATATCGCTGTTCGAGATAACGCCAATATCCACGGGATACCAATGATAAAAAAATATATCATTTTCTTTTTAAAAGAAAATTTACCCAAATATACACAAAGAAGAAAAGCAACACCCCAAAGTCCAAAATAAGCAGGATCCCAATGCAAACCAGAAGGTCTTATAATAGGTCGGAAAATAAAATTTAACAAAACATGTCCCACGCTCTCTTCCGTAACACCAAAAGAATTTAGAAAAACAGTATGATAATCAAAACCCATTACATACCAACCATACATAATAAACCACGAATAAACAGCATGTATAACAATAGCTGTTAAGAATCCTTTTAATAAAAATTCAACATATTTGCGTTGTACAATTAATGATTGTGCATTTATGAGTAAAAAAAATAGAAATAACAGTACAAATTTCACAGAATATCTTATACTCCTCAACAGATAAGCACTCTCTGCGTTATCAATCAAAGGGACAAAGAAATTTAATGCCAATAGAAACGTTAAACAGATAATAATAAAAGAACTTTTTCCTTTTACACTTAAACGTATTTTTCCATTTCCCCCTCCTGATATTAGAGATAATGAAAGACAAGCGATAGTTAAATAGAAAAATATATCCATAGGATATACTTTTATTCCACCTATTGAATACTTGAACGCCTCTAGGATTGAAAAAAAACCTAACAAAAAGAATAAATATGAATAAATCTTAATTTGTGATATTCTGAACATAAACTTTAATTAACTTAAACTATATTAAAATGTCCTACTATTCTTAAAATTTTTTCGCATGAATTACTTTTAGGATTGATGAAATTAATTAAATTATCATCTGCCTTATGAGGTGATTTAAAAAACAGTTTCGGATCAGAGCAAATTAAACCACCAAACTTCTCTGTAAAATCAAAATTAAAATTTCGATTCAACTTATACTCCTTAAAATCAGGAACAAACAAGGACACTTTTCTATCCGGAAGTCCAGAAAAGAAATCTAAGAATGTAGAAGAATAGTCACTTATTACATGAGAAATAAAGGGATATAAATTATATATATCAGATTGTGAATCTACTATTTTAACATTATCAAAACACTTTATATCTGGTGATTTTTCAGAGGGATGAACTTTAATGTAAAATAAACTATTCAATTTTTCCATTTCCTTATTTAGCCACGTAAGATACTCATCGCTAAAAAGAGGGTTTGAAAACTCATAATCTCTAAAAGTTGGTGCATACAATATTATTTCTTTCCCTTCTGGAAAATAGTTCTCGAGATTAGAAATAAACAGTTTTGAGTTTTGTAGAAATTCAATTTTTGGTTGTCCGAAACTCTTAATCTTTTCTTCTGAAATTTTAAAACTTTTACTGTAAATTTTTGCAAATTCTACAGAGTTAGATATCATAAAATCAACACGTCTTGATTTTAAGGTATCCATTAATCGAGACCTGAATCTCAAATTTTTATCTAAAAACGAAATTCTCTTAATTGGGACTCCATGCCATAAATCAATTACTAAGGTTTTTTTATTATAAAAGACCGGCATAACATCGGACAATGAATGCGTTATGAACACAGCTTTAGCGCTGAGTGCTAACTTAATGGCTTTCCATGAAAAATAGTAATACACAATATACCCTTCATTTGTAAGGTCAGATACAATTTTTCTGGATTTACTAACCCATACGCAATCAAAATCTGTATTTCGATTAGCATACAAAAAAAGATATTTAGCATTACCCTCATAGCCAATTCCACCTCGAGCACTAAAAAGCAGTAAATTATTATCAATTTTAATCAATAAACGCAATGGTACTGAAACAAGATACAATAAGATAAAAGATAAATGTTTCATACTTTTCTAAGCTTAATAAATAAATCAATCAACCACTTTTCAACTAATAACACATAAGCCACAACACTATACAACAACCAATTACCATACCCCTTATTATATTTTCTATGGTAAATCTTCCTACTTGACAAAAGCAATTTAAAATTTTTCCTTTTTGTTGGATACATTAGACTTATTGACGCACCAACAGTATGAATAAAAGAATGATTAGGATCAAAAATTATTTTTCTTCCCAATGATTTAAATTTAGATGCTATAATCCGCTCCTCTCCATAAAGAAAAGTTGACGGATCAAAAAAACCAATCTTCTTGAAATCTTTAAATCGAGCAATAAAAAAAGCACCTTGTATCACGTCAACATATTGTACTGTTTTTATTTCTTTATATGTCAGTGGATTACCAAATATCCGTCGTAATAAAGTTGAACTTATAACAATATCATCCCATACAGATGGTAATTTCCATGCTGAAACATGAGTTTTTTCGTGTTCGTCAAACATCTGAAGACCAGCTAAACAAGCATTATCATCATTTTCCAAAAGAAATAATAGTTGAGATATCTGTTCTTCTTTAACTGTTATATCTGGATTACAAACAAATACGAAATCTATTTTAAATTTATTATTCAAATATTCCAGACCTAAATTATTCCCTTGTGCATAACCTGAATTTGTTTCTGAAACGATAAAGTCGTAATCTAACTTCTCTTTATTTTTTTTAAAAATATCTCTCGAATTATCTGGAGAACAATTATCAACCACAATAATTGGGCTACTAGAATCAAAGGTTCTAATAGATCTAACTAATTGAAGAGTATCCTCAAAAGAGCAATAATTTAAGACGATATATGCAATTTTAGTCATTTATGAAATTAAAAAGTAAAGTAAATATTTATTTGAAGATTAATTTTAGAATTCACAAGCTGTCACATTGTATGATTACTCATAACCTGAATTAATTGACATTAAGAAATCTTCTCTTATTAAGTAATAGCATTACATTCTTATATTCAATAAGAACTAAGAAGATAAGGTATCCGCTAAAACTTAATACAATTTTGAAAATAACGCTACAATTAAAATTGATTAGAATCAAATATGCCAATGAAGCCAATCCTACAGAAATCAACACTATTTTTAATCGTTGAGAGGAATTTAATATCATCCTTAGTCCAATTTCCTTTCGTACTTTTAAATAATGAAACAAAAAGCTTATAGCAAAACTAATTATTGTACTTATTGATGCTCCAATTATGGAATACTTAGGTATTAAAATTAAATTCAATAGAACATTTGCAAGCATGGCAACAACAGATATCTTTAGCTGATATTTTTCCTGATTAACAGCATAAAGGATTCGTCCTAAAATATTATTAAACGAATGAAATACAAGACCACCAGAAATAATAACCAATACAATTGATCCGTTTAAAAATGCGGATCCAAATGTTAACTCTATTAAAGGTGTAGCAAAAACCATTAGCAAAATCATTATTGGCAACATAACCAACATTAAAATATACATAAATCCGCCAAGATGCTTTTTAACGTAGGAAAAATGATTAAGCTTCAACAATGGAACTATGCGGGGGAAGATCACATTTCCAAAAGCTGCTGGGATAAATAAAAATGCTTCATACATGTTATAAGGAGCAACATAAAGTCCTACCTCAGATTGATCTCGAAAAAAACCCAACATAAATATATCGATACGATGATATATAACACCAATTAGACTTGCCATTAAAAAAGGTAGTGCACTTTTAAATATGCTTAATAATTGTTCTTTGTTCCAGATCAACAAATCTATCTTAAGCATTTTACGTTGGACAAACAACATCTCTATTAAAAACCACAGCAAATAATAAACGAGAAGGACAAGACCTAGTATTACTATACCCAATTGTAATATGTAACACATCAACCCAATACAAAATAATCCAAAATAAATTCCAAATTCAAATAACACCTGTATCTTAAAATATCTATAAGCCTGATACAATTGACTAAATTGTTGTATTACCCCTTTAAATGCGCCAATAAAAAAGAACATTACTAACAATAATTTCAGTTCATAAGTATATGGTAAAAATCTAACAACAGGTAAAAAAATCAATCCTCCAACAATCAATAAGAGAATCCGGATTTTTAATATTCCATTAAACAATTCTCCTGATAGATTTTTATTAAATGCGACTTCTCTAGTCAAATAAAAGCCTGAACCAAAGCCAAAAAAAGTCATAAAAAGAATAGACGTTGTATTAGCAGTACCGTAATAACCGAAAAGTTCAGCTCCAAAATATCGGCTTATTGCAATAATAAATACAAACTGGAATATTCTTGTTATTATTGATCCTAAGTTCATAATGATAACATCATTAAAAACTTTGCCCTTTTTTTTAAGCATAAACATTTAAAGTTTTAAAATTTCCTCTACTAATCGTTTAGAACTATCACCATCGATAAAACTATTAAATTGTCGTACGCTTTGATTATCACTCATATGTAGGTTACCATTTTTCAAGGTGGATAAAATCTCACTCCAATCATCACACTTTGCACCAACTATCTCACGGTAATAATCAAAATATAATTCCCTTGATTCAGATAAATATTCTTCAAAATCAAATGGTGCCAGAATAATAGGCTTTCCTGTCAATAGAAAATCAAAATAAGCTCCTGAATAATCGGTAATAAGTAAATCTAGATCTTTTAATAAAGGATTTAAATCATCTATCATGCTGTCTGACAGGTGAATTACACGCTCGCTATTCATTTTAGTATTGCATACACTTTTCCCTACAAAATGTCCTTTTGAAATTAATATACTATTTGTACACTCAAGATATCTTTCCCAATCTTCTTCTATAAAATTAAATTCTTCAAATGGACTAAATTCTTTTTTATGACCTCTAAATGTTGGTAAATAAATTATCTTTCGGGGATTTCCAAATTGCTTATCCCATAGCTTAATTAACTGGTGCTTATTTCCGTTGAAAAAAACATCATTTCTGGGATATCCGGTTAGGAGTATTTGGCTTGGTTTAACATCAAATGCAGAACATAGCTTATCATTAAATATTTCGGCTGTAGAAACAACAGCATCCTGATTATATCCATAAATAAAAGGATAGAAAATCTTAAATATGAAATTTCTTTTTGAGTTATAGACAAGCTTATCGTCTAATCCTATTTTTTTCATTGGAGCTCCATGCCATGTCTGAATAACCTTTGCTCCCTTTATAAAAAACCGATTTATATCAGACTTTCCAGAACTATAAATTACTTTACCCGCTCTTAAAGAATAATAGATTCCAGCAAGGCTATTAATAGAAATACAATTCTCTATTTTTTCTTGTGTCTTTTTATCCCTTGTTAGCCAAAGAACCTTAATCTCTGGTCTGTTAGTTTTCACATACTCAAAAAGCACTTTTGCATTATCAGAGTATTTCTCACCAAACCACGCTCCAAAAACCCATAAATTCTTATTTCTTGGCAAAAGTAACTGTAACCACCAAAATGGAATAAACAGCGTATAAATAAAATATTTTAATATTTTTCCCATTAATTATTATAATTACAATGAAAACACTTTAATTCTAACCCGAAATTATTTAATACTCCTAAAAAGATTCTTAATGTATTCTTTGGTAAGCAATGCAGGATTATTCTTCAATCTTTCCAAATTACAATTCGATAATTTTGAAATCTGATTTTCTTCAATTCCCAACTGACTCAATTTCATGCATAAACCTATTTGAGACCAAAGCATTTCAATTTTTGCCACTCCATCAGATAAATCATCTGCACTAATCAATCTTAAAATCCTCTGAATATCTTCTTTGGCATATTCATAATTTGCCTTCATCACATGAACCAAGGTAAGTGCAACGGCATGTCCGTGAGGCACATTAAACAAAGATGTCATTTTGTACGATAACGCATGGCTTGCCGTTGTCTTGGATATGTTAATTGCTTTTCCAGCCCAATAAGCTCCCTCAATAACAGCATCTTTTGAAGTGTGATCATTATTTACAACTGCTTCCTCTAAATTATTCCAAACCAATCGAATTGCTTTCTCTGCATATTCTTTAGATTCCTTATTTCCTCCTGTTGCCCACATCGATTCTACGGCCTGACAAAAGGCATCGGCACCCGTACAAGCTGTAAGATAAGCAGGAGTGGAATAAGTAAACTGAGAATCTACGATCACATATCCAGGAAGAATGTACTTATGCGCAAAAGAGTATTTTTCTCCATTAATATACATCACAGCAAAATGAGTCGCCTCACTTCCTGTTCCTGCAGTAGTTGGAATAGCGACAAATGGAAATGGTTTTTCATCTAATCGGTTTGCTCTAATGGTTTCTTCCAGATTCCCCTGCCCCTTAGATAAACTGTTAATTAACTTGGCAATATCAATAGCACTTCCGCCACCTATAGCAATGGTTAATTCACACCTTTCCTTATTAAAAAGCGCAATACCCTTCTCAACATCTTCCAACTTAGGATTTTCTTCAAAATCTGAAAACCTAAAATATGGAGTCCCTTGTAACAGCGACTCCATAATTTCCTGAGCTCCGGATTTCTCATAAGAGGATTTACCTGTTACCAGAAATACCTTTTTGCCCGAGTGTAATTTTAATATCTCTGATAAATTAGAGATACTGTCCTTACCTATGTAAATGTTCTCAATCATTATTTTAAAAAATCCATCAAATTTTCCTTATTCTCAACAGGTGTAGTCGTTGGTCGTCCCAAATCATTTCTAGCTCCTTTTTTCACTCGAATCTCCAAAATTGAAGGTCCATCGCTAGCCAATAAGCTTGGTAGAACAGACTCTAAAGATTCAATTGAATCGGCAAAGAAAGATTCCTTGTAGCCAAAACCTTTAGCGATTTGACCAAAGTCAATATCAAATCCAACAGTTGGCTGTCCTCCTACTGAATCGTGAGATCCATTATTGAATACAATGTGTTTTAGATTCTTACAATCAGCAGCAGCAATTATTCCAAAAGAACCTGTATGCATAATGATCGCTCCATCGCCATCAAAACAATACACATTCTTTGAAGAATGCATGGCAACACCCATTGCAATTTGCGAAGCATGTCCCATTGAACCAACAGTAAGAAAATCTTTCTCGTGTCCGGTATTGTGCTTCTCTCTAATCTCAAAAAGTTCTCTGGAAATCTTACCTGTAGTAGAAACAACAACAGAATCTTGTTCTATCATCTCAACCACTTTTTCAATGGCTTCTTCCCTTTCAGGATAAGTATTTTCAGCATCCTTAGCTACTAGTTTATAAGTTTCAAAAGTTCCCTTTTTAACTAAAAACACATAAGGACTTGAATTTTCTTTACAAGCTACAAGCGCTTTTTTCACTTGCTCATTTGCTTCTATGGTATCTGCACTCAACACCTCACTAGGTATCTGCATGGCATCGAAAAGATCTTTAGATACTTTTCCTTGCTTCACGTGTTGTGGTTCATCTTTCACGCCAGGTTCGCCGCGCCATCCTACAAAAAGAATCATTGGGATTTTGTAAACATCCTCATCTGCCAATGACAGTAGAGGATTTACAGCATTACCAATTCCTGAATTTTGCATGTACACAACAGGAACTAATCCTGTTGCCAAATGATAACCGCTTGCCAGGCCTACAGAAGCTCCTTCGTTTGAAGCGATGATGTGCTTATTTGCAGGATAATTATCAAACATGTAGGCTGAAAGAGAAGCCAAAAGAGAATCAGGAACTCCAGTATAGAAGTTCACTTTGTTACTCTCCAAATTTTTAAAAAATGATTTTAATTCTATCATTCTAATCTTATTTAGTACCAGGGATTAGTTCTAGGATTTCCTTTATAGGCATGCATTTATCATTCGCATCAGACGAGCGTCCATTAGCTAAAATTGATTTTGCAACATCCATCATGGCAGGATAAGAAGCACGTAACATGTGATTTGCATAAATCACAACATTTACACCCATCTTACTAAACTCTTCTTCTGTAATGTGATTGAAGGTTGATGGTACAACAACAATTGGTGTATTCATATTATCAGCTCTGAATCGCTCACAGAATTCTTTAATATCATCTCCTGTTTTCTCTTTGCTATGAATCATCACACCATCGGCACCTGCAAGAACATAGGCATGTGCTCTCTCTAATGCTTCATCCACTGATTTCCCAAGAATTAAAGACTCAACACGAGCAATAATCATGAAATCCTCTGTAACCTGAGCTAATTTTCCAGCTTTAATTTTTGCCGAAAAATCTTCTATTGTATCCTGAGTTTGAGCAACAGATGTTCCAAATAAAGAGTTCTTTTTTAATCCTGTTTTATCTTCGATGATAACTGCAGAAACACCATGACGTTCCAAAGTTCTAACCGTAAATACAAAATGTTCTAATTTCCCTCCTGTATCGCCATCGTAAATAATAGGCTTCGTTGTACACTCTAAAGTATCATTTAAACCATGCATACGTGTTGTAATATCAACCGCTTCAATATCTGGTTTTCCCTTTGAAGTAGAATCAGTCAAACTACTTGACCACATTCCATCAAATTCCTGATTTAAACCATTTACACTCACCTTTGCATTTTCTGCAATTAATCCAGTCAAACCACTATGCGATTCAAGAATACGAACAATCGGTTTTGCTTGAATTAGTCGACGAAGACGCTTCATTCTAATTTCCGGAGTAGTTCCAATAGACTTAACCTTCTCGTTTAATTTTGATGAAGAAATTCCTTGTGTATAAGGAACATCTATAACCTTACCATTCCATTCTTTGATGGTATCAATTACACGTTGTCTTGTTTCTTGTTGAATTCCTTCTTTCCAATCGTCACCATGAACAACAAAATCAGGTTTCACATTCATCAAGTTAGGCACGTAATCAAGAGTATCCTGAGGAATTACTTTTTCAACTCCCTTAATATTCTCAACAATCATTTTTCTTTGTTCGTAATCCAAATAAGGTAAACGCTTATAACTTGCGATCGCTTTATCTGTAAGAACACCAACGGTTACAATGCCCAATTTGGCACCTTCTTTAATAATGTTCAAATGTCCTGGATGAATAATATCTGCAGACATCCCAATGTAAACCTTTTTCATCTTTTATATTTTAAAAATCTATTAAATAATCTAGCAATTACTCTCCCAAACCAAAAAACAAGCCTCATTAGCCAAAAACACGTTCTCTTCTTCAGGCTTAATATTCAGCAGTCGAATTTTTCTATTAATTAAGCCTTCTGCCTTCTCAATCAAAGTGTTTAGGTAATTCTTATCAATACTTTCTGCCACTAACAACAGATCCATTATTTTGGAATCCTGTCCTTTGGCAAAGGATCCTGTCAGATAAACCCGTTTTAAATCTCCTATCTTCTCAGCAATTTCCTCTATTATACTATCCAAACCCACATGCTTGCGGATGATGGAGTGTAAGTCATTAAAAAGAGGGTGCTTGATATTGGCATGAAAAACCTTACGGTTCCCTTCGGTCTCAGCCTCTAACAATCCTGCCTCTTCCATACGGTTCAGCTCTAAACGAATGGCGTTGGATGATTCTCCAAACTCAGCCTCGAGACCACGTAAGTAAGATTTCATCTGAACATTCAGAAAAAACTTCAATAATAATTTGATCCTCGTTTTTGAGGTGATTAAACTTTCTAACACAAATTAATGGTTAATGGTTAATGGTTAATTATAAATGGACAATAAAAACACTCTCATCACCCTAATTTCACTGACTAATCAAACCATAATTGTGACTAAATAAAGATTGAGTAGAAATTTTACTCAAAACTAAAACTTATTTTGATAATAGCAAAAGGTTTTCACCACAGATTAGCCAGATTAACACAGATTATATAACATGAAACAAAAAAAAGAATCGAACCACTAATTTTCTCTAATTATAAAAAGAAAAACGAACAGATCTAACCACAGATTACACAGATGAGCACAAATTTCAATCTGTTATACAATATATAATCAACACAACAATCTCGCTTAAAATTAAAACCGAACAAAAATAAGTTAAAAACGGGGGAATAAGGCTTGTCAAATCTGTCAAGTTAGAGTGAAGGTCTATAAAAGTCGAAAAGTCCAAGAGTCTGAAAAGTTCAAGAGACGGAAAGCATGTGAAAAAAATAAATATTTGCTCGTTGAGCGAGGTACATTGAGCTGAGTCGAAATGGAATCGAAACGAAAGCTGATAAGGTCAATCGGGAGTCTAAAAAGCTTAAAAAAATAATTAGACGCAGATGAAATATGATTAAGAAAAGTCTAAGAGTCTGAAAAATTAATCCATGCAATTGAGAACTAAAACCACTTCAACTTAATGCTGAATTTGGTTCAGCATCTGTTGTTCCTTACTATTAGATCCTGATCCCGATACTTATCGGGACAGGATGACGGGATGACAAAATTCAAATCATTCATCCAATAAAAGCCAACTGATAACAGAAAACCGATGACCAACAACTCTCTCTCTGATTAATAAAGCAGGTCAAGTATTCGCGTAATTCGTATAATTAGTGCAATTGATCTTTAACCTTTACCAATATTATAAACCTGGAAGCCTATTTCTTCTAATTCTGTTTTTGATACGACATTACGTCCGTCAAATACAAAAGCGGGTTTTAGCATTTGATCGTAAACCATTTGCCAATCGTAGGTTTTGAACTCATCCCATTCGGTGAGGATGGCGATAGCGTGGGCAGATTGCATGGCGGTGTATGGGGTGTTGTGGACTGTCACGAGACTTCGGATCTCTTCAGTTGTCAATGAGTCGCCACGCATGGCGTCTTTACGGTGAGTCTGGAGATATTCCAGATCGGCGTAGACTTGACTGGCTGTTACTTTAGGATCGTAGATATGGATTTCAGCACGGTCCTGAAGGAGTTCATCAGCGACATAAATAGCAGAAGATTCACGAGTGTCGTTGGTATCTTTTTTGAAAGCCCAGCCTAAGAAAGCAATTTTCTTACCCGAAACCGTATTGAATAAGCTATTAATAATATTCTTGGCAAAACGGTGCTTCTGATAATCGTTCATTTTAATCACCTGCTCCCAATAATCAGCAACTTCAGGTAAATTAAAGTGCTGACATAAATAAACTAAGTTTAAAATGTCCTTTTGAAAGCAAGAACCTCCAAAACCAACAGATGATTTTAGAAATTTAGCTCCAATACGTGAATCTGCTCCAATGGCACGTGAAATCTCGTCCACATCAGCCCCCGTCTTTTCACAAAGAGCAGAAATGGCATTGATGGACGACACACGTTGAGCTAGAAAGGCATTAGCCGTCAACTTGGATAATTCAGATGACCAGACGCGGGTTGTGATAATTCGTTCGCGAGGCACCCAATTTTCGTAAATCTCAACTAAGGCTTCGATAGCAGCTTGTCCATCGGCATCTTCGTCACCACCAATCAAAACACGATCTGGATTGTGTAAGTCAGTCACAGCCGTCCCTTCAGCCAGGAATTCGGGACTGGAGAGCACCTGGAAATTTGTAGAATTACCTGTTGATGTTAGAATGGTACGAAGCGCTTCAGCAGTACGAACAGGGAGAGTCGACTTTTCAACAATAATTTTATCATCTTTAGAGACTCTGGCAATTTGTCGGGCACAAAGCTCAATATATTTTAGGTCAGCCGCCATCCCCTTACCTATCCCATAGGTCTTAGTTGGGGTATTAACAGATATGAAGATCATCTGAGCTTCATCAATAGCAGCATCCACATCAGTCGAGAAAAACAAATTACGATCACGAGCTTCATCTACCACATCAGCTAAGCCTGGCTCATAAATGGGTAATTTATCCAAATCAGCATCATTCCAATCGGCAATGCGTTGCTCATTCAAATCAACCACAGTCACTTTAATGTGTGGGCATTTTTGTGCAATAACGGCCATGGTTGGACCACCAACGTAACCTGCGCCTATACAGCAAATATTTTTGATTGTTCTCGTTTTACCCATTCTTAAATTTCTTATATGTGATCTACAGCTCTCAATCTTGATAACGCGAATTTAAAAAGAATTACGCGAATTATTAACAAAATCAAAGGAATGTTCCTAGCAGTGTTTATAAGAAAAACGATTTAGACGCAGATAAAATATGATTTAACAAAAAAAAAACCACTAATTAGCACTAATAGACTTCATCGAGCTCGTAAACTCGGTCAACTCTAATTCCAAAAAACTTACTATGCAAATAGGCTTCGTTGAATTAACAACTCTTATTCACTAAACCCTCAAATTTTAAAAGAAATGCAATACTAAGAGATTTCATCAAACATTTTTTGCTGTGCCCCCACACTTCTCCTTCCTAAATCTCCTACTGAAAATTTGGAACTACTCTACATTCCCTTTTAATTAGTGGTTAAATATTTTTCTTCTTTCTTCCTTTGAATAACGGATTTAAAGCGAAAATCGTTTTTCTTTTATTGAAAGATTGCTTCAGTCGCAAGCGCCTTCGCAAAGACAAGTATAAATTATTGCGATCTTAGCCTAAAACAAAAAAAGGACTGGCAATGCCAGACCTTCAATTTATTTTTCAAATTACTAATTACTAATTACTAATTACAAATCAATAATCATCGTTTAAGCTTGCCACTGCTCCTTAACAGAACCTATGAACTGTTTACCAAAAACCATACCCACTCCAACAATACCACCAAGTAAAGTCCAAATAATAAGGATCATAGGGCGTTTCGGTTTTGATTTATCAAGAGGTACTGAAACAGGATCGATAATAGTGAAAACAGGGGTATCCTCTTTGACTTGTATTTTTTGAGTTTCTAGCTGCTTAGCCAGTTCGGTGTAAACCGATGAAGCCATTGAGAATTCGGACTGCAAGCGCTCCATTTGAGTTTGCGCCATAGCTGTGCTCACATTTTTATTCTGATCACGAAAGCGAGCCAACTTGTTTTGTGCAGCTGTAAAAGCGGCCTCTTTTTCAGCATAGCGCTCTTCTACAAAAACCATTTGATCTTTAGCCTTCTTGATTTTAAAATCTGTAATGGCTTCCTGTAATAGAATTTGTGCCCGTTGTACCATTTCTGCAGCTGGTCGAGCCTCTGGCATACGGGCTGATATAGACACATAACCATCCTTATCGTTCACCTCTATGGATAATTGATCAGACAACTTCTCCATCAACTTCTTTTCATCTTGAGAAATTGTTAACAAATTATCATTCAACAGGCCGCTGAGAGGAGTCGAAGGGGCACCTTTGATCGCTTTAATGATGACAGCTGGTAAGCCAACAGTAAATTTCTTAATATAACCAAACAGACTTGGTTTATAAACCTCAAGGTAATAGTCCTGGAAACTTACTTTCGCTTTTTGTCCTTCTATTGTCAAAGGAGTTTTCATCATTTCCTTCTGAAAGGGAACCGAAGCAATGATCTTAGGGTATAATGTTGGAGGAATTGTTGATCCCCCACCCATAGAACCCAAGTTAATACCTGCCATAGCCGCTAGTCCTCCCAGTGAACCACCCAACTTCATTCCACCTTCAGCTGATTGAGGCACAATGGTTGAAGATGCCGCATATTCTTTAGAAGAGAATAGGGCAATAAACAAACCTAAAACCATAAAGATTAGGGTGATTTTAATCACTGTTCTACGACCTGCCCAAAGGGTTTTGGCTAGTTGGATTAGATCAATTTCGTCCTCATGCTCAACACGAGAGATCTGCGTTTTGTTTTGTTCTGTTAGTGTACTCATTATATGGACTTAACTTATTCTTTTATTTTTTTATCGTGTTTCGCATTACTAGTCAATGGGCACTGGTCAATAGGCAATAGGCATTGGACACAATCATTGGGGCTTTTTGCCAATTGAGCGGATGTATGCATTGAGCATTTTAACTATTACAACACTTTCCGACTCTAGCTTCTTATAAGTTTCATGATCGATTAATTTCCGATCATTCGCTTTCTTCAACCAATTCTTTGTCTCATATAAAGAACCTCTTGCATAAAACAAAAAATTCTTATTCTCTTTATAATGATATCGACCATATCCTTCGCAGATATTAGCCGAAACTGAATCTGCCGATCTCACAAGCTGCTTCCCAATAGTTGACTTTTCAAAATAAGGCCAGGACATCACAAGTTCCCATATTCGCTTTTCATACGAATAAGCCAATTGATAAACCTTTAAATCTTCTATATCATTCATAACAACAAAGCTATAATCTACATACAAGAACTCAAACTTTCACTCCCTATTGACTATTGAATAGTCAACTAATAACTATTGACACTTCGACTTCGCTCAGTGCAGCGCCACTGACCATTGACCAATGCCGAATGACCATTAACACACCTACCTGAGTGCTATCGAAATAGCCGTAAACATACTCACCACAGCTGAAGTGATTCCTAACCACTTACCTGCTTGTGCGGTTTTATCAACCTGAGGTTTTTCAGGTACGATAATCTCACAGCCTGGTGTTACTTTAGGATAACGGCGACCAAAGATACTTCCACGAGTTGACTCAGCTGTACCATTGGCATAAAGCACATACACCTTACTTTTCTTTGCTGATTCAGCAAAACCACCACTAGATCTGATGTATTTTCTCAAACTCTTATTATCCATAAAAGTCAATGCGACAGGACTTAAAACAGCTCCCGACACTTTTACAGTTTGCATCTGCTCTGGTACTAAAAGCTGATCCCCATCCTTCATTAGTAAATCTTCAACACCACCAGTTTTTTCTAGAATTTTCACCAAATCAATCCCTACAACCTGGTAAGTTATTCGTTTCACAATCGTATCTACCATTGTCGTGTCTTGCCTAATCAAAGCCATTTTAGCATCATATTCAGCATCGTTCATCTCGTGTTTCCTACGTAGTGAGGCCCCTTCAACAAAGGCTTCAGGCGTTACACCACCGGCGCGTCTTATAACATCAGAGATCTTTTCTCCTTTGAAAGTCAAACCAAAGTCGCCTGCATAAGCCACCTCGCCTTGCACCTTAACGACAGCCTGAGGTCGGTAACCTGGTGCGCGTCGCACATAAATCCTATCGAAGGACTCAAGTATAAAGGCGGCATCGTCATCAGCCATCTTTAATTGTCTGTCAACTGGGAACTGAAAAGAATGCGACAACTTCTTAGTTAGGGATTCAATCTCCTTTGTATTTAAGATACGACTCACTTCAACGGCTGACACCTCTGCTTGTTCAAGGAAACCACCTGCCATATAAATTAGATCAGCTAATTTTAAATTTTCAGCATAAGCGTAGGTTCCTGGAAATTGAACTTCACCAACAATCTCAATTGTTCGTGCTTCTCGCATATCGAAAATTGATGAAATCTGAATTTTATCATTTTTTTTCAGAGCAATATCTATTTCTCCATTTAAGACATCTCGAAGCGAGAAAGACAGGCTTTCGAAAGTATAATCCTTCTTCTTACGAATAATCACCCCTCGCTCCATATAGGCTTCCTCTCTGGCACCTTCAGCACGGTCTATCAATTGAGAAAGCATTAAGCCTTCTGTCATCTCATAATTACCCGGACGGTAAACAGCCCCTTCGACACTAACCATATTTTCAAAACGATCAATTACAATTCCTGCAACAATCGAATCCCCATTCATCAAAGTTGTCGATACAAAATCCTGAATTGCAACATCCTTAAATGTCATCGTTCTTGTATTATTTCTATATAATTCTACACGATGCGTATAAGCATTTTCTGAAAAGCCTCCAGCATAGCGAAGCATATCAGCAAGGCTTTCATCTTTCGTCGCTTCAAACCAACCTTCTCGTTTGAATTCGCCTGCCACCTTAACTCTATTCAAATAAGGGCGAACCATAATCACATCCTGATCACGCAACTGAACATTTTCTAGTGTTTTCCCATCTATTAAATAGGCATAAACATCAATTGTAGAAATGATATTTCCATCACGTATAACTTCAATCTGTCTGAATGACCCTTTCTCATTTGGTCCTCCAGCCAGATATAAAGCATTAAAAGCTGAAGCTGTAGCAGGCAAAGTAAAAGTTCCTGGAGCCATCACTTCACCAATCACATTAACAGTAACGGCTTTTAATTGTCCTGCACTCACATCTACAAAAGTATTGGGTTTATCACCCTTCAGACCTGAATAAATAGACATCAAACGGTTTTTGATCTTATTCTGAGCCTTAACAAAAGTTAAACCTGCAACCTGAACAGGTCCTAGGTCAGTAATATAGACACTTCCATTAGACTGAACCTGCAGATTATAAATCTGCTGAGATGCACCATAAATATTAATGACTAGCTCATCTCCCAAACCTAAAGTGTAGGAATCAGAAATCGGCACATTAATAGAGGGAGCAAAAGTCAGTTTATCTGAATTGAAAAAATGAAAACCAAAGATTTTAGATAAATCTTTTTTAATATCTTCATCCAATCCAGCCTTAGGACTTAGCTCATTCAAAGACTCTAGCTCCGCTTCCCCATCAAGCTTTTTAAGTTGAGTAGAATCACCACGAGAACTCCATCTCAATGCTTCAATTCTTTGACGCAACTGGGAAATCTGTGTTTCCGATGCACCTTTGGCTCGAGCCATCATTATAGCTTCTTCAATACCCAAGCCCTTTTTATCCATCTCATCTACAATCTTTCTAATTTGATCATCCTTTAATTTAGCAACATTAACAGTTGCGGGATTAATGTTCTGAGCTATTAAAGTCTGAGAAAGACTAACAAACATGAAAAGAATTAAAATGGTTTTCAGAAACCGAATCATAATGTGTATTTTATCAATTTTACAATTTTCCATATACCCTAATCGAAAGTCTAATTTGTTTTGACGAATAAAAACAAAAAACAGATGAGCGCCCAATCAAAGTCTGGCAAAAGTAAAGACTTATGCTCAAAGCAGCAAGTTTTCACAGAATACAATTCAACAATAAAAGTGTAAAGTAAAAAGGTTAAAGATTAAAGGTCTTTAGAACTTAACTTAATTGATGACTCCTCCTTGATAATGCAATCAACTCTGTTCTTATTAAGATGCAAAAATAGGATATTCATTAGATCTTGCAGCTTGTCAAATCTGTCAACTTAGACCGAAGGTCTAAAAAGGAAAATCAAGGATAAAGGAATTCGAAGATTAAAGGATGATAAGGTTGAGTGCAACGAAATCCGCCTCAGGCGGATTAAAGGTAAACAAGGATAAAGGTAAAAGGAAGGAAAGTATAAGCCAGATCTGCTGGTTCTGACAACTGACAACAACTCTTCTATCTTGAAATAGCCTCGTCATTCTTCCTCGCTAAGACAAATAAACGATGAACCTTCCCATTTAATTAGTGATAATCAGTATCAATTAGTGGTTAACTATTATCTTTTAATCTGAGTTTTTCTGTGTCATTTACTCACAAGCTCGTTAACATGTTAGTGGTTCATTAAAAAAGTCGCACAACTAATATCCTTTCCCTAACGAAAAAAACAGCCTTTATATTTGATAATGTTCATTCTTTATCTCTATCTTCGTAGCCTAGAATGGAACATGTAATAATTCAATCTAGATCCCTATCATTAGAAAGTGAAAACCTTCACTTTTACAATCTCCATTTTTATTATTTTTCATTATTCGATTTATTCATGAGACGAAAAGCCTGTGATTCAGGTTTCAAATCTTATTTATTATATTTTATATTAAAACCAACATTGTCTATTATATCGACAATTGTTGGTTTTTTTTTGATATTAAAACAACCGTTATATACAAATTCTAAAAATTAAGAAATGGATAACAGAAGCTTAGTGTCTATTGATGACTACACCAAAAAAGAAATTTTGGAAGTATTAGCTAAAGCAGCAGAATTTGAAAAGAATCCGAACTCCAATATTCTTGAAGGGAAAGTCATTTCCTCTCTGTTTTTTGAGCCATCAACTCGAACTCGCCTGAGTTTCGAAACGGCTATCAGTCGCATGGGTGGCAAGATTGTTGGCTTTACTGATGCTTCATCATCAAGTACCACCAAGGGAGAAACACTTAACGATACCATTAAAATGGTAAGTAATTATTCTGACCTGATCGTGATGCGCCACCCCATTGAAGGTTCTGCTCGTTGGGCTTCTGAAGTTTCTGATGTTCCTGTGATTAATGCAGGTGATGGTGCCAATCAGCATCCAACTCAGACCATGCTCGATCTTTATTCTATTCAAAAGACACAAGGCACACTTGAGAATCTGAACATTTTTATGGTAGGAGACTTGAAATATGGTAGAACGGTTCACTCTTTATTAATGGCTCTTTCTCATTTTAACCCAACATTTCATTTTATTGCGCCTAAGGAACTGGAAATTCCAAGAGCATATAAAATCGTCATGGATAAAAACAACATTAAGTACCATGAGCATACTGAATTCGATTCTATCATCAACGATGCCGATATTCTTTATATGACTCGTGTACAACGTGAACGTTTCGCCGATCCTTTGGAGTATGAGAAGGTTAAAAATGTCTACATTCTTAAAAATGATATGCTAAAAGATACGAAAGACAACCTACGCATTCTTCATCCTCTCCCTAGAGTCAACGAAATTGCTGTAGATGTGGATGCTAATCCTAAAGCTTACTATTTTGAGCAGGCCCTAAATGGTGTTTATGCTAGACAGGCTATAATTGCTAAAGCTCTGGATCTATAGATTAGAACTATTCTGGCAAACCGATCTCTATCGGAATCAATAGGAAAGATTTATTAAAAATTAGACTAAAAGTACATTAAGATATGACAGCAAAAAAAGAACTTCAGGTAAGAGCCATCAAGAATGGAACCGTTATCGATCATATTCCTGCTGAACTCCTTTTCAAAGTAATCAACATCCTTGAGTTGGATAAATGCTCAACTACAGTCACCATTGGGAACAACTACAAGAGTGACATGCTGGGTAAAAAAGGCATCATTAAAATATCGGAGAAATTTTTCGAGGCCGAAGAAATCAATAAAATTTCATTGATTGCGCCCAATGTGAAATTTAATATCATCAGAGATTATCAGGTTGTTGAAAAAAGTGTTGTTGAAACTCCCAATAAGGTTGAAGGCATCGTTAAATGCATGAACCCTAAATGTATCACTAACGTTGAAGAGGTATATACCAAGTTTAAAGTCATGAGCTCAACACCAATCACTTTAAAATGCCACTACTGTGAAAAGATCACTGATCACAAAAACATTCATATTAAATAAGCTGAGCTTATTGACTGACAATACAAAGGAGTTCCATCGTGGGGCTCCTTTTTTTTTCAAAAAAATATTCAACCACAGATTACTCAGATTTACACAGATTTTTAAAAGAATATTTTAACCTCTAATTAATTTCATTGATCTCGCAAGCTCGGTATTCACTGATAAACATTAATTAGGGGATACTTGTTACTTGGATTTCCTTTAACCTTATCTTCTTTTCCCTTCCCTTTGTGTTAAGACGCGATAAATCGCGTTCTCTACTATTTTTTTTCTTTTTTACTTTATCCTTAGATCTACTTTATCCTTTAAACTTGAAATTCCTTTATCCTTAAATTTCCTTTAAACTTATCTTCTTTTCCTTACCTTTGCGGCAGAAAAATAATAAGCAGGTATTTGGCCTGTATAACAAGAAGAACAATGAGTATGACTAGCGAAGAACTTCAAGATATCGTTTTACAAGCATTAGAATTTGGCCAAAATGGTAAAACTCGAGCTTGCAACGCACAATTACGCCTGATCTACTCATCGCTTCAAACCAATCCTCTTCTTCTTTGGGATAGTAGTCAGATTTCACAATTGGGCAAAAGTCTTATTCTTATGCTTCACATCGATATGATTGATGATGAAGAAAAAAGCATTGGCCTAGTCCTGCTCGCCTACCTCTTTTTATCAAAGGGCATTCAAAAAGAAGAACAGATGCCTGAGATCGATCTATGCGAGATGTTTCGCATTCGCAAAGACCGCGTTATCCTATTGAAAAGTTTTGATGACTTTTTCGTAGATAGTTTGCAAGAAATCTATTATGCGAATGAAAAAGCTGCTGATAGAGAGGCTTTTAATGAACAGCGAAAAGCCGTTCTAAGCCGACTTCCTCTTATGCAATTCTCTGACATTTACGATATTGAACAGGATTATCCTAATTTAAGAGATGATGAATTTCTTTTGGATACTGCCAATTTTATTGAACTGGAAGATGAAATTACGTCAGACAACCTAAGAGAAGCCCAGCTATTACACAAAATCCTATTCAAACACACACTGCAAAGACTGAAAGAAGGTAAAATCATCTATTAAGCCTCTAGGATTTGAGATCTGTAAATCAAACACTTAATCCCAATCCTTTTATCCTTTCTTCTTGTTAATGATTCAAGTCACAAGGTTAAAGTGTAAAGGTTAAAGTAAAATAACAAAAACCGAGTTTACGAGCTCGACGAAGTCCATCGGTGTCTAAATCGTTCTTTTTAATAAAATTTATCAGGAACAATTAGGTCGCACGCTTACAGGTTTTGTTTCGACCTTTGTACTTTCAAACCTTTACCCTTTCTTTCCTTTATCCTTGAATCCCGAGAATCGTGATTATCCTTATTTTCCTTTAAGCTTTGCATTTTTTTTGATTGATAATTCTTATCTTGAGGTTTATTCTAAAAGAGAATAAAGAATCTGAATTTCCACATGAAAAGGAATAGATAAATATGACTCAAGAAAAATACGATCTTATTGTAATAGGAAGCGGTCCTGCAGGTTTTTCAGCAGCTACACGTGCCATCGACTTCAAAAAATCAGTCTGTATAATTGAAGCGAACCATCTTGGTGGTGCTGGTATTATGAATGGTGCACTCACCTCAAAAGCGATGTGGGAGTTATCAAAAGATTTTAACATTGCTTCATCAGTTAATCGAGGTTATAGAGCTTCGGGGCTCTTTGCTGATTACAAGCAAGTTCAGAAAACAATCATTCAGGCTGCCAAGCAAAAGCAACTTCAGATGCTGTCTCAAATTGAGACTTTTTCAGAATCAACGGATAGCCACGGAAGCATTTGCCTGAAATATGGCTGGGCTCGATTTATTGATTCTCACACCATAGAGATCAAACACAAAGGAGAAACACAGCAAATTTCAGGTGACAATATTATTATTGCGACTGGATCTCGACCAAGAGAAATGCCGGATATTGAGATTGATCAGGAACGAATCATCGATTCTGAAGGTATCATGAACCTCAAAGAATTTCCTGAACGCATGATTATTATCGGTTCGGGTATTATCGGCTGCGAGTACGCTACAATTTTCTCCAATTACAAGCAAACCGAAGTCCACCTACTTGACCGCCAACACAAAGTAATTCCTTATGAAGACGATGATGTCAGCGAATTCGTTTCGAAGAGTCTTGAAAATAACGGGGTGATTATTCATCATACGGCCAACCTAAGAACAATTCGTAAACGTAGCGATTGCTTAGAGGTTGTATTAGATTATCAAGATGGCCACTCGAAAGTGATTGAAGTTGATGTAGCCGTTGTGGCTGTTGGGAGAGTCCCGAATTTGGACAATATGGGACTGGAAAATGTCAATATTCAAACAACTGAAAGAGGCTATTTAGACATCAATGATGCATGTGCGACTGACAATTTCCAATCCTGCAATATTTTTGCTGCCGGAGATGTCTCTGGTCATGCACAACTATACTCAGTCGGAGAACTTCAAGGCCGATTTATTGTTGAAGCCCTATATGGCAATTTAGAATACCCCTTGGATTATTCCAATATGTCAACCCTCATGTTCTTTAAACCTGAAGTCGCAGCAGTTGGCTTAAACGAAAAAGCTTGTAAGAGTAGAAAAATTGCTTACAAAGTAGCGACCTATTCAAATTCACTCATAAATAGAGCTATTGCCATGAGAGCTACCGATGGTTTTATTAAAATTATTGTGAGCGATGATGGTGAGAACCGCATATTGGGTATGCGTGCTGCTGGCCCACAAGCCTCAACACTTATCACATCCATCGCCTACCAAATTACACAAAAAGGTACTCTTAAGGATATTCGGAAAAATGTGCATCCACACCCAAGTATTTCTGAAGGAGTTCAGGAATGTTTACGTGTATTCGAAGGTAAGTCAATCTACAAGCCTCAGGCCTTTCCTGATTTAATCAAATTAAAATCGTGGAAACCAGAGATTCAAGGATAAAGGATAAAGGATAAAGGAAATTAAGGCTGAGTGTAGCGAAGTCCGCCGCAGCCGGATTAAAGAAAAACAAGGGTAAAGAAGAATAAGATTAAAGCAAATAAGGTCTGGAAAATAATTTACAAGAGCGTTTATATCGGTTTTCTGTAGGTATTATCAAAGAAGTAAGGAATCTTCCCAATTCAAGAGAGTATCAAGTTATATCTTATCAAATACTCAAATCATCAACATCTGTTGGTGCAAATTATGAGGAAGCACAATCAGCAGTTTCAAAGGCTGATTTTTCAAATAAAATTGGGATTTCACTTAAAGAAATAAGAGAATCAAACTACTGGATTCGAATAATTATTGAAATTTCAGAAGCAAATACTAACTGGGATACCTTAGAGGCTGAATCTAAAGAATTGATGAAAATTTTAGGTTCTATTTATTCTAAAAGCTCAAAACACAGATAAATATTTTGTTTTTTTTTCACTTTAATCTTTATCCTTAAAACTTGAATCTGATATAAAAATAGCGTCTAAACTAATAAAGTTTAGACGCTATTTTTATACAGGTTAGGCTTAATGCCTTGTTACTTTCGATTTAATCTTTGCACGAATATGAGCAGAATCTTCTGACAATAAAAATCGTCTTGTTGATGTTGGAAGGAAGTCGATAACCATATCCAACTTATCTTCACGAATAGCCTGTCTAACCTTAGAAGCCGAAATATAATTATCCTTAGAACCACTCGTAATACGAGGAATCTCTATAAGCTCTACCCCATTAGATGGCAAATGTTTGATCATTGCTTCGTTATAGGCTTGAGTTACGGGTGAATACATTTCTGTTCCCACATATCGACGATTAATATTGAAAATCGGCACAATATATCTCATAAAAGTAATCACATCCAACTCAGCTTGACAAGCTGCAATATCTGATTCTTTCTCTTGTTTTAAGAAATAAGATGGGAAAATCGTACCAGAAACCACATAATTGCCTCCTTTTACCATCACTAAATTATCGATATGACCTAATTCCTCCTTGATCAAACGCCAACGGGTTGTAAAGTTAAAGGATGAGCGATCTTCCTCAACAACAAATAGGTAGACGACTCTATTCTCGCGGCATGCCTTTTCAATCAGGTATTTATGCCCCATGGTAAATGGATTACAATTCACAACCACGGCTGCTATACCCCCTACATTCACATCACGTTTAATAGAACGTAAATAATTCTGATAGGTTTTTATATTCTCATAACCGAACTCAAGAACAGAGAACAGAGGTTCGGCTGTGGCAATCTCAGTAAAACCAAGACCTTTAAATACCACTAAGTTACGAGGCTTAGTATAAACAAAAATATGATTATGCTTTTGAATGACAATATCAATCAAGTGCGTTACAATCTGAGCAAAAGCTGCACCTTCTCTAAATTTAGGCGCTACAGCAACATATTTCAAAACACGCCCCTTATAGGATCCAGTTCCAATAATTTCATCATTCAAATTATATATAATCATAGAATAATCAACATCCGCTGGAATGTAATCAAAACCCAAATCAGACAAAAACTGAGAAAGCAGCTTGATATCAAAAGGGTTTCTCAAATCTAAGGATTCTTCTCTATAGTCAGTATTTTCTACGCCCATTATTATATCGTATTATCCCTTTAAGTTGGGACTATGTTCAAATTATTTAAACTGAATTTACTCATCATTCCAAACCAACTGCCTATTTACAGAGTACATGAAATAAGAGACAGCCAGAAGATCGGCAGAACCTCCTGGTGATATTTTTCTCACTCTACAAAACTCAATTAAGACTGCATAATCAGCATCAAATTGAGATGTACCAAATGTATCGATACATGCAGTCGCTCTATTTTTCAACTCTTCTAAAACTTCTGACCCTTTTCTGTAAAGGATATTGCTATCATCATTCTGCGATATGATAGCAAGTAAAGCATGTGTCAAGCCTTTGTTTAGCAACTTATCATTCAATATTTTTTCCGAATCGAAATGTTGGTGTAAGACCGGAAGAGCCTTTTGAAAAACACAAGGCATACCTGCTTGTATTTCCCCTCTAATCCCCTGCCCTTTCTTACCAAATCGTCGGAAACATTCTTCGCCATGTGTCTCTTTCCCCAAGTAGAGCTTCTTACCCAATTCTCGCGCAACCAAATCACCATTCATAGCCTGAATAACAGACACAAATGCTTCATTAGTAAATGATTCTTTTGCAATAAGATGTGCAGAAACAAAAATTGAAAAGCCCATGAGGAAAATAGCTCCCTTATGGGTATTAATACCATGGGTTTCAGCAAACATATCGGCTTCAATTTCCAGACCAATCAAACGCAAGTTTGGTAAAGCTTCTTTCAGATTATCACCTGAAAAAGTATAACCAAAGTCAGCTATCTTTTTGAATGATACCGAAAGAGCTGCCGTTGAGTTTAAAAAGGTAGAAAAATCCATATCCGAATGCGATCCCTCATCAAAACGATCGACTAATCCTGGCTTGGGTGCCAAAGCAACCTCATGCAATAAGGATTGCGTAGCCAATATTGAAAGTTGCTTACAGATGCGTTCTTTTTTCTTCTGGTCTTGATACTTTGAAATCTCCAATGCCACTTTCATGCGCATCGCAGCATAATCATGAACTTGTTTGCGCATGCAATAAATAGCAGGTGCATTATTACAGAAGAAGCATAACTTCGCTTTCCCAGAAGAAACAGGTTCTCCCTTTTCATCAACCACATCAACATCTAAAAGACGTCCAATAGGATGATTAATTTCAAAGGTTTCGCAAAGATTTTTCAGTTGGATAGCTGTGTAATCAGAATCGATTATTTCAGCAAGAAAGAAGTCTCCTGCAGCATCGGTTTCACAATGACTAGTTTCACTGTTGATCACAATTCGATGTGAAAGGAGGTAATTTTTCAACTCCCTTAAACAGCTTGAGAAAAAAGCATGGAAGTTGTCATTAGACTTAGGTAAGCCTGGAATATTCAAATTAAAACTCAGAGTGATACAGCCTCTTTCAAGTCTCTGCATCCTCAAATCTCTTCGCTTATCCTTAGCCAAAAGCAATTCTTCTATCGACTTATCCATCCCTGCAGTCATGACTTTAGTTTGTATTGATTTGCAATAAAAACCAATTAATTTGTTTCTAAAAAGAGAAACAGTTCCCTCTCCATTTTAACAGAGAGGGAAATATAGTTTTCAACTCGAAAATCGAATTGACTTATTCTAAATTTGTAACATTTTTGATCACGTCGATAATTGTTCCATCACGGTATTCTACCAATGCAACAATCTTATCGCCAAGCTGTTTCGGTGCAGGAATACCTGTCATAGAATCAACTTCTTTTTTAAGATCTTTAATATCAACCACTTTTAGTCCCGCTTTTTTCAAAGCTGCTGCTAAATTAGGTTTTGCAGGGTTTACACAAACACCACGCTCAGTTACAACCACATCAACACTCTCACCTGGAGTTACAACAGTATGAACACGATCCATAATGATTGGTAAACGACCACGGAAAGATGGACAAACAATCACTGAAAGATTTGCTCCGGAAGCAGTATCAGAGTGACCACCAGAAGCACCACGAATCTCACCTGATGAACCAGTAATAACGTTTACATTGAAATCAACATCCACTTCAAGTGCACCTAAAACAACCACATCCAATTTATTGGTCATGGCACCACAGTTATTAGGGTTCGCATATTGATCACAAGTGATCTCAACGTGCTTAGGGTTATTCAATACAGAAGTACTTACAGCAGCGTCGAACGATTGAACATCGAAAATGGCTTTAAACAAACCTTCTTCAAGCATGTCAACACCGTAAGATGTTACACCACCAATCATGAAAGAACCTTGGATGCTTTTGCGCTTCATATCCTCGCGAAGAAATTTAGCCACAGCCAAAGAAGCACCACCGGCACCAACCTGGAATGACATACCATCCTTAAACAAACCTGAATGTTCGATTACTGTAGCAGCAATACGAGCAATACGCAAGTCCATTGGTGAAGATGTAATACGAGTTGTTCCCGATGCAATTTTAGATGCATCACCAATGCTGTCAATTTTCACAACATGGTCAACAAAATGCTGACGAACCGTACTTGGAACACATGGGTATTCAACCATATTATCCGTAACGATAATCACATTTTTTGAATAACGAGCATCGATATCAGCATAACCCATAGAACCAAATGCAGATGGTCCGTGAGAACCTGTAGCATTACCTTCCTCGTCAGCAGCTGAAGCAGCAAGTACCGATAAATCTGGTTTAATTCGTCCTGTTAAGAAATCGCGAACACGACCACCATGTGAGTGAATAATCGCTGGGTATTTTAATTTTCCCATCGAAATAGTATCGCCAAGAAGGCCTCTAATACCTGATGAAAAGATTTTAGTAATCATACCTTTCTCAACGTAAGGAACCAATCCGTCGTGAGCTGAAGTCAATGAAGATGAAGCCAAAGTAATATCTTTGATTCCCATCTGATCTAAAATCTCGATAGTTTGCATCAACACACCATCACCTCCACGAAGGTGGTGATGACAAGTAACAGTCATACCATCGAAAGGCTTACACTTCTTGATAGCCTCTTCTAAACTAGAACAAACTTTTGATGTGTGTGCTTTTTTTGCTTTTAATGTGCGTGAAATGTTGGTAGATGGAACTTCATCTTCGATGATACTTTTCCAAACACCTTGGTAAGGCTGCAATTCGCCAATACCTTCTATATATTCAGGAATTTCAACTCCTAATGCGTTTTTCATTGTTTTATTATTAATTGCTCTCCGATAGAATCGGAATACCAATAGTTGCTAATAAATTGACTAGTCTAAACTCTTTTCAATATCCTTAATATCGATATTAGCATATTCCAAAACGGTGATAGCTCTCTGAACAACAGGAGCATCAATCATTTTACCATCAATAGCAAAAACACCGATACCTGCTTTAGTATTCTTATAAAACTCAGAATACACACGGTAAGCTTTACGAATTTCGTTTTCACTAGGATTGTAAACCTCATGTACAGGATCAACCTGACGTGGATTAATCAATGCTTTTCCAGCAAAACCTAATTTCTTGATGTATTCAGTCTCTTCTTTAAGACCTTCCTCATCATTGACATCAGCAAAAACAGTATCTAAAACATCTAAACCATTAGCCTTACCAGCCATAACAATACGCTTACGAGCATAATCGATACCTGCTCCATCTGGAGTTTTCACAATACCCATGTCAGCCGTTAAATCTTGACCACCAATTGTAATGGCATCGATACGTGGCTCACAAGAAGCAATATCATATACATTAGCAACACCTTTTGCCGTTTCGATCATCACATGAATGGTCATCTTAGGATCTTTGATATCATGCTTCTTTTCGATTCTTCGAACTTCTTTCATGAAATCTTTAACATCCTGAACCGATTCTGTTTTAGGGAAACGAATATTGTCTGGTTGCATAGGTACAATCGCCTCCAAATCGGCTAAGCCAAATGGAGTTTGCATGTTGTTTACACGAACACAAACTTCAGTATCGTAAAAATTTACAGTTTCAAGCATACTACGTACCAAAATACGAGCAGCATCTTTTTGGTTTAATGCAACAGCATCTTCCAAGTCAAGTAATACAGCATCGCAGCCATAAACACCCGCTTGTTGAATCATAGCCGGATTATTACCCGGGATGTACAACATTGATCTTCTTTTCTTTTTAGCCATTACAATGTACCCTCCTGAATACCTAAAGAACGTTTAACTGCGGTTTCAACTCTCGCTTTAATGGTTGGTGTCAATGCGCCTTTATCCTTTGCAATAAGGTGCACATTTTCAATTTCCATTACATCTAAAACTTGATTGATGCATGCTTTAAGATCCTCTTCGAACTGTAGCATTACAGTCGAGGAAATGTCAACCTGTCTTCCAGATCCTTCGGCAACGGGTTCAATTAGAACCATAATGTCGCTTGATTCAAAAGTTCCAGCTTGAGCTTTAAACTTAGGTGTCATTATTTTGTATCGTTAGTTGTTATTATCCATCCGCAATTCTTATATAAAATTGCAAATGAAACTTTAATTATTTGTGATAAACCTAAAGAAAATCAATGAAAACAGAACTATAAATCAGTCTAAATAAAGATCATTATTTAGCAGATTTCGCTTCAAAATCTCAACTGACTTTCAGTGTACAAATGTTGCAGTCTTTCAAAAAATATCAAAGGACTTTGGCTTCTTTTTTGGTAAAGTTAAAATGTTATAAAACAGATTACAGATATAATTCTCTAATTCACATACCAATCCATCTCTCAATCAAGTCTAAAAGGCCCTAAAAATCAATATATACAAGAAATTAATTACAAAATAAGGATGGAAAGAGAAGCTTTAAAATAAAAAAAATCCTACAGTGGCCTGTAGGATTCTTTGCGGATTAGCGGTTAGTGAAATCTTATCGGTTAGTATAAGAGTTTACTTTGTAAAAGGGAGGCCCCTTTTTCAAAAGCGTTTGCAATATAGCTTTTCATTTTGAAATATCGCAAACGTTTGTTGAGAAAATTTCAATATTTTTAACAATTAAGAATAAGATAAAATAAGAAGAATGATAACATCAGTCTTTCAAAGTACTATCGCCTCCTTAATACGTGTTTTGATGTCCATCAACAAACTCCATCTGCACTTAAGATTGGAATAAAACCTAAGCTGCTATTTCATGACTAGACAATATGCTCAAAAAAAAAGTCTTAGTGAATCAACACTAAGACTTTTTTATCATTTATCCGACAACTTGTTGCCAAGGTATCATGAAGATCTTATTTATTGTCTTGAGAGAACTTACGACCAGCGTGTAATGCGTCGATGTTCATTTTCACAACATCTTCACCTTTTCTGCCAAAAATCTTACGAATACCTTCTTCTAAATATTCAAAAGGAACATCGATAAATGGAGACGCAGCACCTAACATGACAAAGTTAAAAGCTCTGGTTGAACCAGTCACTTCTTTGGCAATTTCATCAGCATCAATCAATACATAGTTTGGTAAAGCCTTAATTGTTTTCATCAATTCAGCCTCATCAGGATAATCAGTAATGTTGATGAATGGAGATGAGTTAGCTACTACATAACCACCTTTTTTAAGGTAAGGTAGGTAACGTAAAGCCTCCATTGGCTCTACTGATAAAATAATATCAGCACCACCTTTAGGAATCAAATCTGAATAAATTGGCTTATCAGAAATTCTCATGAATGACTGAACATCACCACCACGCTGACTCATACCATGAGTTTCAGCTTGTTTCATGTGTAAATTATTATCTAAAGCAGCAGATCCTAAAGCAGCAGCAATGGAAAGAATTCCTTGTCCGCCTACACCTGCAATAACCATATCTGTTTTCATACGTATGCTATTTTATTCTCGGAAAACAATCGAAATCACTTTCCGATATATTGAATTAATGATTTATTTGGGCAAAGATTAAATTAAGCTCTTGAAAGAGCTTTAGCTTTTAATGCTTTTTTAATCTTCTGATCGCGTACATTCTTCTGAACGCAAATACGACGAGGAATAATTACAGATACCCCCTGATAATCACATTCTTTACGAATAATATCCTTCACTTGCTCATGCTTCTTAGGTAATGAAGTAAAGACATGAATATGATCAGGATGAACACCTAAACCAGCACAGATATCTTCTAATTTACCTTTAGCTGAAGATTTCTGACCACCTGTCATTGAGATAGATTCGTTATCAGAAATAATAACCGTAATTGGAGAATTTTCGTTGATTGCATCCAATAAACCTGTCATTCCAGAATGAGTGAAAGTAGAATCACCAATCATTGCAACAGAAGGAATAAGACCTGCATCAGCAGCACCTTTGGCCATTGTAATAGAAGCACCCATATCAACACATGCATTAATTGCGCGGTAAGGAGGCAAAGCACCTAATGTATAACATCCGATATCAGAGAATACACGACCTTCACCATACTCAGCAATGACTTCATTCAATGCTTTATAAACATCGTGATGACTACAACCAACACACAATGCAGGTGGACGAGCTGAAACTAGATCAGGAATAGCCATTCCTTCTTCAACTTCAAATCCAAGAGCCACAGCAACCATATCCGGAGTTAACTCACCATCGCGAGATAAAGTACCATCCAAACGACCGATAACAGCTTCTTTTGAAAGGTAACCTTTCAACATTTCTTCAACTACTGGGTAACCTTCCTCAAGAATTAAAACTTTATCACATTCGCTAGTGATTTTTTCAATCATCTTACGAGGAAGTGGGTATTGGCTTACTTTCAATACTGGGAATGGACAATCACCATTAGGGTAGTTTTCCATTAAGTAATTGTAACCCAAACCACATGCAATAACACCTAATGATTTATCAGCACCTTCTGTGTATTGATTGAATGGAGATTCAGCTGAAGCAGCTTCAAATTTCTCTTGGTTACTTAATAATAATTTATAACGTTGGCGTGCAATACCTGGTAAAAGAATAAACTGATTCTTATCTTTAGGTAAAGACATTTCATTTTCATCAACGATATCAGTAGCTGGAGTAATACCGGCACGAGAGTGAGCCAAACGAGTTGTGATACGCATCATAACAGGTGTACCGAAAGCTTCTGATAATTCGAAACCAAAGCGAGTCATATCATAAGCTTCTTGCTGATTCGAAGGCTCCAAAATTGGAATCATTGCAAATTTAGCATAAACACGAGAATCCTGCTCATTCTGAGAAGAGTGCATAGATGGATCATCAGCAATAGTAACGATCATTCCACCATTCGATCCAGTAATAGCTGCATTCATGAAACAGTCCGCTGCTACATTCAAACCAACGTGCTTCATACAAACCATGGTTCTTTTCCCAGCATATGACATACCAAGAGCTGTTTCCATAGCGGTTTTCTCATTAGCAGACCACTCGCTGTGAATTTTACGTTCGTTAGCTAGCTTAGAATGCTGAATATATTCAGCAATTTCTGTAGAAGGCGTTCCTGGATAAGCATAAACACCTGACATTCCAGCATCGATTGCCCCTTGAGCAATGGCTTCAACACCTAATAATAGTGACTTTTGCATGTTATTTTATTTAACGATTTTGATTAATCTATAAGGTACGACAGTTTACCAAAAAGATAAAATGCCTTATTATTTAATTATTGATGTACAGATACATCAATTACAATTATTCAATAAATAGATAGAATAGGTCTAGAAAAGAAGATTCTAGAATAGATCACGAAGATCGAGAATAGGAAGTGGATTATAGTCCTCCGAAGACTTCAAGATAGCATACAAGGTAAGCCATCACATAAAATTTAATTGCAAGAAAATCCATTTGTTTACTTATAAATTGTAATGAAACAAGAGTTATTCCTAATAATTGATGGCAATAATACCACTATTTGATTTAAAATCAATAAAAGCAGAAGCAAAAACAAGAAGTTTAGAACTAATTCAAATAACGGAAACGGTTGCACAAACACTAACACACTATACAAGTGGTGATTACACACAACACAAGAAAGCATCAATTCTAAGATAAAACACGCTTAAAAATTTACTTTTTGCTTTATTCTTAAATTTATGAAGTCTTTTAATTGAAGAAGATTATTTTTGTAAATTACAACATAAAATAATTACGAATTACTTTCAACTAAATAAAAATTAAATAATACCCATCATGGATTACATTGAATTAAAATGTGAGATTATCCCTTATAACGAAGCTGTAGCTCAAATTCTAATTACGGAACTTGGAGAGCTTGGCTACGACAGCTTTACTGAAAATGAAGATTCAGTTGATGCTTATATAACTGAAAACCTTTTTAATCTTGAAACGGTAAAGGCAATCAACTTAGATTACCTTCCAGAATCGAACTTTAAATTAAACTACAGCTATAAAACAGTTATCTCGCAAGATTGGAATGCAGTATGGGAATCTAATTTCCAACCGGTAATCATTTCAGATCAAGTTGTGATACGTGCTTCTTTTCATACCGATACACCAGAGGTTCCTTATGATATCGTCATAGATCCTAAAATGTCTTTTGGAACTGGGCATCATTCAACAACATCATTAATGGTTCAAAGTATATTGGATAGCGACATTAAAGATAAAAGAGTACTTGATATGGGCTGCGGTACTAGCTTACTAGCCATTTTGGCATCTATGCGCGGTGCAAAAACAGTTGATGCCATTGATATTGACGAGTGGCCATATAAAAATTCTCTTGAAAATATTAAAAACAATAAGGCTGAAAATGTATCGGTTTTTTTAGGTGATGCCAGTCTTCTTAAAGGGAAAGAGTACGATATTGTTTTAGCAAATATCAACCGTAACATTCTCTTGAATGATATGAAATCATATGTGGATTGCTTGCCTCAAAATGGTCATTTAATCATGAGTGGATTCTACACCGAAGATTTAAAATACATTCTAGAAGAAGCTGAAAAGAACGAGCTCAATTACATCGACCACAAGGTTGACTTGAATTGGGTTGCAGTTCGTTTTGAAAAGAAATAAACCGTATCTTTTGATAAATATATTTCAGGATTCAAAAAACAACTAACAATGTCTAAGTACCTATTCTCACTTATTTTTTTAGGATTTTTATTATGCAGTTTTTTAGCAAAGGCTAATACTTTCAATCAAGATTCTACAATTACAATAAGTGAGATAGATGTACTGATGGATCATCCATCCTTAAATAAAAAAGAAAAGAAAGAGTTTCTCTCAAAATTTCAGATTTTCTGGGATAGGGCTCAATCGTCACCTGCAAAAAGAGATTCCATTCTTTTTATCTGTGAAAAATTCAGAAAAAAAAGAGCCCGTATCGTACCCGATTTCTACGATTACTTCAACTGCCTTATTTTAATTGACGAGAAGGGATTAAGTGATACCGATTATTCCAATTGGGAAAAAGGTATACTTCATGAATTGACTAAGCCTAAAGCCAAGCTTAAAAACATCAATGCCTTTCTAAAACAAACCTACTACTTACTCAAAGATCATCTTCTGTATAAATCCTTCTCTACAAAATGGAAAACAAGATCAATGGATTTTCATTATATCTATGATGATACCCTTAAGATTGTATTCAATGCAACCGAACTCGTTTGTTATTCACAAAAAGATAGCTGTAGTATATACAATACAAGTGGAGCCTACTATCCTTTCGAAAAAAAATGGAAAGGGGAAAAGGGGAAAGTTGCATGGACAAGAGCTGGGAAATCTCCCAGCGAGGAATATGCCGAATTTAAAGACTACAAACTAGATATTACCAAACCAAAGATAGAAATTGATACGGCTCAATACAGAAATAAACTACTGTTTAACGATCTCGTATCAGGTTCTTTAATTGAGAAAGTCAATATTGTTAAAAACCCTGCTTCTGCAACTTATCCCAGGTTTAAATCCTTTGAACAAAACATCTCAATAGACAGTTTATTCGAGAACATCAGCTATAAAGGAGGTATTGCAATTCAAGGCGCTAAATTTATTGGGAAAGGTAATTCTGAACAGCCTGCTACTATAAAACTGACCCGAAACGACACCTTATTTATTGAAGCCTCATCGGAACACTTTAGTTTCTCAAACAACAAAATTTTGGGAAAAGATACAGAGATCACTCTACATCTGGATACATTTAAAATTTACCACCCTAACCTGTATTTTAAAATACTTCTTGAAGATAAGGTCCTTATTCTGACTAGAGATGGAACTGGCATGTCACAAAGTCCCTATTTCAACAATTACCATAACCTACTGATGGATTTTGGAATTCTACATTGGAAAATGGACGAAAACATCATTCATTTTAAAAAGATGAAAGGCGCCTCACACCGCCTGGCTAAGTTTGAATCATTGAATTATTTTACAACCAATCACTACATGAGACTTCAAGGGATGGATGATAAACACCCCTTGGTTTTACTCTATAAATTTGCCAAAGACACATATTCCAACACGTTTACCACAGAAGAGTACGCCAATTACATCAAAAAGCCAATTAGTCAGATTCGCCAACAAGTAATTGGTCTATCCTTTCAAGGCTTTGTAAATTACAACGCATCGGAAGATGAGATTACGATTGAAGAACGTAGTAGCAATTACATCTCTGCAGCTATGGGGAAACAGGATTACGATGTCATTCACTTCTCATCTAATACGGATAAACTTGAAGATGATGCGACACTTAATCTGAAAAATTTCCACTTACAAATCAATGGTGTTGATCAAATATCAGTTAGTAATTCACAAAATGTGAGTTTTATTCCTCAGGGAGGAAAATTATTAGTCAAGCAAAATCGAGATTTTGAATTTAGTGGTTTAGTAAAAGCGGGACCATTAAATATGTATGGCAAAAACTTCAATTTTTCCTATGATGATTTCAAGGTTGACATGGGAATAATTGATTCTTTAAAATCCTATATACCTTCTGATGACAAAGGTCAATTTGCCAGAATAAACGCCATATTCCTTGAAAACATTGTGAAGAATGCTAAGGCCAATCTTCTGATTGATGATCCTTCAAATAAATCTGGCAACGAATATTTGGAACAGTATCCCATCTTCAATTCTTACGACTCATCTTACCTATATTACGACAAGAGATATATTCAAAATAGTGTCTACAAAAAAAATAATTTCTATATCAAGGTAGATCCATTTACAATTGACAACATTAACAAATTATCCGACCAAGACCTACAGTTTCAAGGCGAGTTTAAATCCGGCGGCATTGTTCCTAACTTCCGGGAGAATCTAATTGTAAACAATGATAATTCTATTGGATTTGCCCATGCTATTGAAGAAAATGGTGTTTTAGTATACAATAAAGCAACTTTTACTGATTCTCTATTCTTAAACAATGACGGATTATGGGGCAAAGGAACTTTTACAGAAAAGAATACTAAGATTGTATCGGATCACTTCACTTTCTTGCCCGAAAGTGCAAAGGGACAAGCAGAATCTTACACACTTATGGCTCAAACAACACCTTTCTCTCACCCTAACATCAGTGGTAAAAACATTTGGGTTGAATGGCTAAGTAATAAGGATCAATTTAAGATTCAGAGTAAAGGGAAAGATTCGCCTTTAAGTATGTACGAAGGTCATGCCTCATTATCAGGTATTGTGAATATCACTAATGAAAAAATGGCTGGCTCTGGAGAAATGGTCTATGCAAATGGCTCTTTCACTTCAAATCATTTTAATTATTCTGGGGCTAAAATCACTGCTGACACAAGTCAATTTAAGTTACTCAGCGATAATGAGGCTGGTTATTCTTTTAAAGCCGAAATGTGTAATGCCATTATCGACTTAAATACTCAACGTTCAGAGTTCAAAAGCACTATAGCAGGTAACTACAGTAACTTCCCATCTAATAACTACATCTGTCAACTCAATAGTTTTAAGTGGAATATAACCAACGATCAACTTGAGTTTGGAAGTGAAGAATTAAACTACTTAACGCAATTGTGGGATAAGGGAGAAATCAAAACCTTGCCAGAGACATCATACAACACGTTTATATCAACTCATTTTGATCAGGATTCTTTGAGTTTCATAACCCCTTATGCCATTTATGACACAACCAATTATACCATTGCGGCTAAATTCGTTGAGAAACTAAAAATTGCTGATGCTAATATCATTCCTCTCTTTGGGAATATTACGATAGAAAATGATGGTTACTTAGCTCCACTAAGTAATTGCAGGATACTTGCAGATACCCTTCTACATTTTCATGAAATTACCGATGCTCTAATAGAAGTAAAAGGAAAACGAGATTATACAGGCACTGGATTCTACACCTATAGAGATGAATTAGATGAAGAACAAGAGATCTATTTCAACAAAATAAGTGTCGATTCTACAGGACAAACTATTGCTTCCGGAGCAATACCTGATGCCATGTCCTTTACCTTAAGTCCTGATTTCGATTTCAAAGGTGAAGCTCACCTCTCGGCAAGAGAAAAACATTTGCGTTTTAATGGTGAAACTCAAATTCATAATAAATGTGATAATATCGAGAATAGATGGTTAACATTCGATGCTCCAATTAATCCAAAAGATATCATGATACCCATCGATACAATTGGGCGAGATAATGAAAATGTCAAAATATTTAATTCTCTATATTTAACTAACGATTCGATTCATATATACCCTGCTTTTCTATCCACAAGAAAGTTCTATACCGACAACCCACTTCTTAATGTTGATGGTTATCTTACGTATAATAAGACAAAAAACCTGTATCAAATTGGTAGCGAAGAAAAACTTAGAAATCAAGAACTACCTGGCAATCTGATATCTTACAATATGAATAATTGTAATTTAAATGGTGAAGGCTTAATAAACCTTGGAGTCAAATTAGGTCATGTAAAAACCACGGCTGCAGGTACTATCGATTACGATTCTGATAAAGAAAAAGTAAGTTTGATAACTTGTTTAGGCTTCGACTTTTACTTCTCGGAAGTATTATTAAAAATGGTGAATAATAATTACTCGAACTCAGTACAAAGACCGAGTAATTTAAACTACGAACACTTCCTCAGAACCTTCCCTCTTATAATGCCTGAACTTGATGGCAATAAAATTGTGAAGGAAATAAAGGAAAAAAGTTCATACGATGCATTACCTGATACGATTAGACAAACACTATTCTTTAATCGAGTTAAACTAGAATGGAATGCAAAGAAAAAAGCCTACTACTCTGTAGGAGAACTAGAACTTGGAAGTATTTCCAACACAACACACAATAGCATTGTAAAAGGTAAAATTGAAATTCGAAAAAGTGGACGCGGTAACCGAATGTATCTATACATGGAGCTTGAAGATGGTAATTGGTTCTACTTCGAATATCAAAACCGAGTCATGTTTATGAGATCTTCAATTCATGAAATCAATATTGCCATGGAAGAAGTTAAGGAAGATGAAAGACGATTTAAAGATCCTGTGAGTGGATTGAACTACCTTTACCTTTTAGCTCCAATGACTAAAGTAACACGTTTTAAGAAACTTCATGAGCTTGGAGCTGGCAACGAATTAACACCATTGAATTCTAATATCTGATTAATTCAATCTTATTTAGACTAATTAACAAGTAAAGCCTATCTAAATTTTTATAATTTTGTTAGAATACATTTTGAATCTTTCATTTATATGTCAAAATATCAGTTTTTCAATCGCGATTTAAGTTGGTTATCATTCAACAATAGAGTTTTAGATGAAGCTAGAAACAAGAACTTACCTCTTTACGAAAGAATTAAGTTTCTAGCCATTTATTCATCAAATCTTGATGAATTTTATCGAGTTAGAGTTGCGTCTTACCAAAGGTTTACTGAATTACCTATTGAAGACAAATTACTATTAAGAGAGAATCCTGATCAGACACTTAAGAAAATAAAGCAACAAGTTAACAAGCAGCAAATTGAATTTGGTCAGATTTTCACAAAGGAAATCGTTCCTGAGCTACTCGAAAACAATATCGTTTTGATGCAAGGTGAGAAACTGTGCGATGAACACTACGAGTTTACCAAGGAGTACTTCCTAGAGAACTTACTTCCTCATATGCAACCTATGCTGCTATTGAAGAAACAAATTCAGCCCTTTCTTAAAAACAACGCCATTTATTTAGCAGTAAAGCTGTACAAAAAGAGAGGTAAGAAAGACAATCCAGACAAGCCTAAGCGAGCCAAATATGCCATTGTAAGAATTCCGAATAATCGCTTAGATCGATTTGTTGAATTACCATCTATCAACGATAAACATCACATCATGTTTCTCGACGATATTGTGAAACTGCATATGAAAGTGGTTTTCCCAGGATTCAAAATTGATTCCACCTATAGTTTTAAGATGAGTCGAGATGCCGATATTTTAATTGAGGATGAATATTCAGGGAATATCATGAGCATGATTGAACGTAATTTAAAGAAGCGTGAAACGGGAGATCCATCGCGTTTTTTATATGATGAGAGCATTCCCCGAGATTTTTTAAGCTTATTAAAACTAGCCTTTAACCTAACGAATAATGAACTTGTTCAAGGTGCTCGATATCATAACTTTCAAGATTTCTTTAAGTTCCCAAACCCTGCAGCTCCAGAATTAGAAAATATAAACTTCCATACCCTTAAGGTAAAGGAGCTTGGGCAAAGCAAATCGATGTTTAAAGCGATTCGTAAGAAGGATATATTATTACACTACCCTTATCAAAGCTACGAATACGTTATTCGTTTTTTGAATGAAGCCGCAATAGATCCAAAGGTTGAAGAAATAAAGGCAACTCAATACCGTGTTGCTGAAAATTCGGCTGTTGTAAATGCATTGATTAATGCTGCTTTGAATGGAAAAAAAGTAACTGTTCTTGTTGAGTTAAAAGCCAGGTTTGACGAAGAAGCTAATATGAACTCAGCCAGAGCCATGATTAAAGCTGGTGTTAAAATCATCTACAGTTTACCTGGCTTAAAGGTTCATGCTAAAATTGCCTTAGTCATTAGAAAAACGGACAAAGAAGATTATGCATACCTAAGTACGGGTAACTTTAATGAGAAAACGGCTCGAATTTATGCCGATCATGGTTATTTCACTTCAGATGAAACAATCATATCAGAATTGAAACTCTTATTTAATTACCTTGAAAATCAGGAAACAGAATGTGAATTCGATAAGTTACTCATTGGTCAGTTCAACATGCGAGATGAGTTCTTGAAAATGATAGATAGAGAGATAGCTCATGTCGAAAATGGCAGAAAGGGTCATCTCATATTAAAAATGAATGGCTTACAGGAACGCCAAATGATAAGAAAGCTTTACGAAGCAAGCAGTAAGGGCGTTAAAATTGATCTTATCATCAGAGGAATCTGTTGTTTAGTACCAAACAAGATCTATTCTAAGAATATTAGGATTATTCGTATTGTCGATCAATTTCTGGAGCATGCACGAGTTTTTTACTTTCACAACAATGGTGCTGAAAATGTTTATCTTTCATCCGCAGACTGGATGTCACGAAACCTTCACAGACGTATAGAATGTGCTTTCCCGATTGAAAAGCCTGAATTAAAAAAAGAACTCATTGATATTCTAAACATTCAGCTTGGTGATAATATCAATGCTCGGTTAATAGATGATAAAATGGAAAACATTAAGCTTCAAAATGATGTTGATGATGAAGAAAAAAGAGCTCAAATAGATATATACAAGTATCTTGAAAAAAAAGAGTTACCCAAACAAAGCAAGAATTAAAACAAAGCATTATTCCTTTTTAAAACATAAAAGATGAAGCAACTTATTCTATCTCGTCATGCCAAAACTGAAATTATTCGTTCCGATATCAGTGATTTTGAACGTAACTTAACTAGTAGGGGAATAAATGATTCTGCTATAGTTTCTAGCTATTTATTAGACAAAGGCATCCGAACGGATCTGATAATTTCCAGTCCAGCTAATAGAGCCATTGCAACTGCCAGACTTTTTGCGAATCGCTTCAATATTGAGCTAAATAAAATCGTTCAAGTTGACCAACTTTACGATGGTTTTAGCACTCAGGAATTCCTAGGTATGTTACAAAATAAGGCCGGCCAATATGATCAAGTATGGGTATTTGGTCACAACCCGGATATCGCTTCCTGGGCTTCAACATTTCTAGAAGAAGGCTACCTTCATGTACCAACAGGGACTGCAATTGGTATAGAATTCGATGTGGCAAATTGGTCTGATATTGATGCTCGATCTGGCAAGTTAGTTCATTACACAACTCCAAAAGAGCTAAAAAAATAAGCTCAGTGTAAACTGAGCTTTTCTTTTAACGATATATCTTCTATTGTCTTCCAAAAACGATTTTCCCCATATTATCAACGATCAACTTACCATCAATTTTTTCTTGGCTTTCAGGGTTTACAAAACCTTTAATTAACTTCGTCTTTCTATCGGTTACCAATGACTTTATTTGAGATTCAGTAAGGCTCTTTCCCATAAACTCGAAAGGAATAATAAAACGACAGCCTTGCTTATAATTGGAACAACCATAGGCAGCATTCCCCTTCATCATGGTCCCATCCTTACACATAGGACAATGCCAAACTTCCGCCTCCTCGGCAACAAAACTAAGCTTGAAAGATGGATCAAGAATCACAACTCCATTCAGCTTTTTCCCATCAATTTCAAAACCTTTTATTTTAGGTGTCTTTTGCTTCAAGATTAAAGCTTCGATCTGCTTATCGGTTAGTTTCTTGTTCTGAAATTCAAATGGTAATCTGATATCACAACCATTTTTCCAATTACTACATCCCCAAGAAGCTTTACCCTTTAAGATTTGTCCTTCCTTGCATTTTGGACAAACCAGTTCTTTTGCTTTAGCAGGTGCCTTCTTTTTAGCTTTCTCATTTTCTTTCACATCCTCAATCGCAGCAATCTTTTTAACATCAACTCTAGATTTCACATCCTTAACGATATTAAAAACCATCTGCTTTAGTTCTATCATGAACTGATCAACCTCGTAGTTTCCTTGCTCTATATCTCTCAGTTTCTTCTCCCACATACCTGTAAGCTCTGCAGATTTCAGAAGTTCATTTTGAATGGTATCAATCAACTGCATACCTGCAACAGTAGCCACAAGACGCTTCTTCTCTTTCTTAATGTATTTACGTCGGGAAATCGTTTCAATAATATTTGCACGTGTTGACGGACGACCGATTCCATTCTCTTTCATCAACTCTCTCAACTCATCATCATCAACCTGCTTGCCCGCAGTTTCCATTGCACGCAACAAAGTTGCTTCAGAATAATACTTGGGCGGTTGAGTTTGCTTCTCAGCTAAATCCGGAACATGCTCACCACTTTCACCCTTCTCAAAAATAGGAAGGATTGTTCCCTCCCCTGCATTACTATCCTTTGAGAAAAGCACACGCCAACCCGGTTCAATAATTTGCTTACCTGTTGCCTTAAAATCAATATTCGTTACCTTTCCCAATACAGTTGTATGACTCACCTTACAATCGGGGTAAAAGACAGCAATAAAACGACGTGTGACTAAATCGTAAACTTGCTTTTCCTCATAACGTAAACCTCCTGGCTGAACACCAGTTGGAATAATTGCATGGTGATCGGTAACTTTTTTATTATCAAACACCTTTTTCGATTTACGTATTTTTGCACCTAGCAAAACCTCAGTAAACGCCTTATAAGGCGTCAATTTCTTAAGGATATCTGGAATTTTCTTATAAATATCTTCCGTTAGGTATGTGGTATCAACCCTTGGGTATGTGGTTAATTTCTTCTCGTATAAGCTTTGAATAATCCGCAAAGTTTCCTCTGCCGACAAATTCAGTTTTCGGTTACAATCAACCTGCAAAGAAGTCAAATCGTACAATTGAGGCGGCAATTCCTTTCCCGCTTTACGCTCAAATGAAACAACTTCAAAAGGCTCTGAATTGATTTTACCCAGGAATTCAACCCCTTCTTCCTTTTTATCAAAACGACCTCGCGTTGCTGAAAAAGTAACATCACGATAGACCGTTTTTAATTCCCAATAAGTTTGAGAAACAAAATTATCAATCTCTTTTTGACGATTTACAATCAGTGCTAATGTAGGCGTTTGTACACGACCGATAGAAAGTACATTTTTACCACTTCCATATTTAAGAGTAAATAAACGCGTTGCATTCATTCCTAGTAACCAATCGCCAATTGCTCGCGATGAACCAGCAGCATACAACCTATCGAACTCTTTACCATCACGTAAGTTTTCAAAGCCCTCACGAATAGCTTCTTCTGTAAGAGATGAAATCCATAAACGCTTAATTGGCACATTGCATTTTGCCTTATGAAGCACCCATCGCTGAATAACTTCTCCTTCCTGGCCAGCATCACCACAATTTATAACTTCATCAGCACCCGCAATAAGTTGAGCTAAAACATCAAACTGCTTCTGAACACCAGTATCATCAATAACCTTAATTGCAAAGCGCCCTGGAATCATTGGTAAATCATTTAGATGCCAATATTTCCAATTCAGATTGTATTCTCCTGGTTCTTTAAGTGTACACAGGTGCCCAAAAGTCCAAGAAACCTGATAGCCATTTCCTTCATAATACCCATTTTTCTGGCTCTTGGCTCCCAAAATCATCGCAATTTCACGCGCAACACTTGGTTTCTCAGCTATACAAACTTTCATCCGCAATTATTTAAATTTTGATACGCTTTTAACGTAAATTAAGTAGATCAATTACCTGATCTATAAATATTTCTCAACCTTCTCAAACAAAGCCACCTTAGTGACAGGCTTTGAGATATAGTCATTCATTCCTGCTTCTTTCGACTTAAGCTTTTCGTCACAAAAGGCATTGGCCGTCATACATATAATAGGTATTATAATTCCTATCTCTCTCAAATTGGTACTCACCTCATACCCATTAACTATTGGCATTTGAATATCCATTAAAACCAGATCATAATCTATTGAATGGGGAATCAAAACTTCTAATGCTTCTTTTCCATTTTTAACCCACTCTACATTATAAGTCGCTTTTTCAAGCAAGGTCTTTACAATCTTTCCATTTATGAAATCATCCTCAACTAAAAGGATTTTATAGCTTGACTTATCTTTCTCTACCATCTTTCTTAAATTCTACACGTCAATATCAACAAAATCTATTTTCTTTTTTAATACCTAAAACATATACTTAAATTCCAAGGAAAATATTTTATCCTCCTTGGAACAACTGTAATTGGCTGTAAGTACCATCAATTTAAAAGGTGAAAGCCACAAACCACCACCATAGCCATGATGTAAAGTATCTGAACGTTCTCCTAAGAGCCATACTCTCCCCACATCATTAAATGCTAACAGACCAAATTCTCCTGCTAATAAATACGATCTAAATTTTGACAATCGAAACCTAATATCAGTATTTTGATAAATAATTCCATCTCCTGCAAATCGATCTAAAGGAAATCCTCTTAGATTCGATTTCAATCCCAATTTATTAGCTTGAAATACCGAATATCCATCAGAATTATATGCTCCTCCAACTCGAACAGCTATAACAGTTCTGGCTGGTGGACTAAAACTAAAAAACATTCTCAAATCGGAAGAATATCGATTAAAACTACGATCATATCGTTCTAAACCCCTGAATGCCTGATAGCCCAATTGCCAATAAATACCACGCGAAGGAAGTACCGTTGAGTTTCTGGAGTCCCAAATATAATTAATATTTAGTCCAAAATATTTCCTTGTTGAAAAATCCTCTACTGGGTCTAAATCATTAATCGGATTAGAAAAGTCTGTCACAAACCGATTCTCAGTCTCTTGCAATCTAGATTGCTCAAAAAACAAGCCTATTTTTATTTGATGTTCACTATTAAATTTTATTCGAGCTTGTGGATTTATTATGATTTTTTCGAAACGGATACTGTTGTATCGTTTATCATCAGATTGTGGATTTTCACTTTTATTACCCAAGCCATAATAATAGCCTTGAAAGTTGGGCGAATTATAATCTATGGTACCAACAAAATCAATGTTCCTAAAAATAGAATTTATTTCACCTTCATATTTTATTTCAAATGAAGGGTATCTAAACGCATAATTAACCAAAAATTTATGTCGGGATGCAAAGGGCTCTTTTTTGAAGGCTTGTGACGTGTAGTTAAAGCCAGCTCCTAAAATCAAACCATCATCACTCACAAAGTTCCCATTGATTACTGGACTAAGAATATCATACTTGAAAGCCTTTCTGTTGTATACATTAACATCAGAATTATTCGATGTTTTATTCCTAAAGGCAGAAGCATCGTTAAGATCCGTTTTGATTTTATCATAGATACTCACTTTATTCTTTCGCGTATTCTTTAGAGCGAATACATCTTTACCCTTACCTCCAATAAGATTTAATCTAACACCACTTCGGGGTGAAACACCCTTTATATCAAACTTATCTTTACCCTTTAAGCCAAACAAATTAACTTCTTGGGTCTCTTCAGGAAGAAAAGTTCTTGTAAAGATTAATTTACCCTTTTCCCCTTTTTTCAAAAGGGTATTCACTTGTACATTTAAGCTCCCATCTTTATTCCATTGAGCTTGATACAATTCGTTTTCATTTGTCCCAACAACATCAACCTTTTTCGCCAAAAAAGTATAAAATTCTTCAGCCATTTCAGGCAGCTGATCCCTTCTGGCCTTTAGTTTTGAAATCAAGTCATTTCCTGATATTGAAAAAACTTCTGAAGGTAAATCAGAAACGGCAGCTTCAATCACCTCATCATTCAATTTATTTTTCAGATCCAGAGCCATCTTCATCCAATCATTTTTAGTTAATGAGGATGAAAAGCTCCTATCAAAATACCGAGAGTTGAAGCCTAATCCCACAACATTCTCAACAATGGAATCAAAAACCTGAAATTTTGGCATCAACCATTTACGGCGCATCAAGCGTGGGATTTCACCATCACTATAAAAGAAAACCTGATCTCTATCTCGTGGGATAGGTCGTGCAATTGTTTTACCATCTTTTTCAAAACTGGCCCAACGCCACTGATCATCATGTCTATCCCAGTCATTCAAGAAGATGTCAAATAAGCGAGCTCTCAAAACAGCCTCCTCATCAATCATCAACTTGGAATTTTTGTATCGTTTCTTTAATAGTTTATCTGTACTCAGAATCTTCTTTGTTCCACCAAACAGCTCTGAATCTGACCAATCACCTGATGGTCGTTCTTCAAATAAAAAGAGCTCGTTTTTAAAACCTTCCTGATAAATTCCAAAACGTGGATCGTCAGGAACATATACAATTTTAGGATATGTATGATAAACACCGGCAGCTTCAGCCATTTTTGGAACAGCAAGAGCCGCATAAGGATAAGATTCTGAAATACCATCCTGCACAATTTGTGCTGCAAATGTTTTTTGCAAGCTTTCAGGAATAGCCTTTTCAGTATATTTCTCAACCGAACGCAAAACATACTGACGTCCATCCTTCGCTTCCAATCTCAATGATCGTGTTTGTTGACCACCTCCTCGTTTTATTATCTTTAAACCGCCTTTTTCTTTACCGATATCAAAAACTGGCACTTTTATAGCAGTCCCCCACTCCTTACGGTAATTATTCCCAAAGAGCTTCAATTTAAATTTGCTGTCTGTTTGATATACCTGACTTGCCGCTATCGTAATTGTACTATCCGAAAAATCGATCAGATCCAAGCGCTTATCAATTTCATCATTCGTAATAGTTTGGTGTTTATATAGGAATTTCTTAAAAGCCATTCTAGATTTTTGATTTCCTTCTTTACCAACAGTCCAGAATTCAAGAAAGACACTGCCATCAGCATAAAAGTTCAATTTAGAGAAACCAATTTCACGCAGTGCAAAATCCATCTTTTTTTCATTCACATAATCAGCTTGACTACCTGAACCTGAAACAACCTGAAAAACATCGTCCACTTGTTTAAACTGCAAACTATTGTCATGGGCTGAGACTGATATTAAATGAGGTGATTTACCAGTCATTTGCTTAGCCATATGGCGCATTTGCTTGTAGTAGGGTGAAGCAAAATCTTGAGGTGTCCCGATTAACTTTCGATACAACTCCACTGGTCCTGGAAATGGAAAATTGCCAGCATGATTTCCCCCACTATAAACGGGATGATGACTTGCTAAAACCAACTTTTTATTTTCATTTCTTTTAAAGACATCACTTAGATGAATCAAAAAGTCAGCCGTGTTTTCAAATTCACATTCAGCCTCGGGCTTTTCCCCTAAGTGCAGCCACCATTGCGAATCTACAATCAAAAGAACAATGTCGTTACCCAGTTCAATTTCTATTGGACCAGGACAACCTCCCGAGGGTAGAAATACATCGCCTCTATCTAAAAAATCTTCAACGTAGTTTTCAAAGTTCTTTAAAGATTCCCATCCATTTTTACGATTCAAAGTCCATTCTTGATTACCTGGCATAAAAACAACTTCTCCCTTGAAATCTTTTACAAAACCAAGGAACTTGTTCAAATCCTTATCATCAAACTCTTCGTCCGTATCATTTTTCAAATTTTCCTTAGAAATGGAATTTCCTAAAACAACGAGAGTTCCCTTTTTACCAGAATAAGACAACTGTTTTTTTAGCATTTGCATATTGGCATCAACCAAAGGAGCCTCACCCATATCTCCAATAAAAAAGATGCTATGCTTTAACTCTGTACTATCAGTCACAAGTGTCCCTGAGTTTCCAAACAGATTTATGGAAACCAATGATAGTAATAGATATAGTATATATTTGGTCATCAAATAAATAATCAAATTAAAAAAACGAAGGATAGTACGCTTAACAATTAATCATTAAGGATTGGCTTGTACTCAAACTGATAGATCCTCCCTTGTTTTACCTTGCCTTCTGTTGAAATATATAGTGTCCCATCGGGAGCAAAACAAATACCTTCAGGCTGTGGGAAAATCTTTCTCTTTAATCTATTTACGGCTAACAATTCACCTTGCGGGCTCAATACCAAAAGAAGTTTACCTACCGATCCAATCACATAAATATTTTTGCTAATTGGATGAATCGCAAGTCCTGATGGCTGAAATGTCAAATTCCCTTTTGAAGGGGATAAACCCTTTAATAACTTATTGGAAAACTTAATATAAGCATCCAAGTTTAAAATAGTCTCTAGGTCTCCTTGGTCAATTAGAATATTTGGCTCCTGAATTAATAGGCTATCAGTTATTGAATAGCGATAAATTGCTCTTTTATCAGAATAAGCTGAATTTGCATAAGCCATACCCTTACATGCAATCAAGAGCGAATGCGTAGATGGATCGTAAGCTAAGCCCTCAGTATTGTTTTTAGGACCTAAGCCAGTTTTCACTTTATCTGATTCAATTACCATATTATCGATATCTCCGACAAAATATAACTTACCGTCACTACGCAAAACAATACACTCATTTCCTATCAATTCAACACCTTCAAAATCACCTTTCTTTGCAAACTTAATTCTACGCGAAATTTTCTTTTGCTGTGTATCATATTCGAAAATATAGCCTTGCTCATCATTCACACAGAGCAATTTATTTTCTTTTGCATAGGTTAAGCCTGATATTTCACGTAATGCATTATCCAAAACATAAGTATAAGCCGGCTGATTAATAGTATATGGAAAGTGAGAATAATATTCTGACAGAAAGCAGATTTGTTTGTTTTTTTTGCTCTTTGAACAAGCTGAAAAAGCCATACAAAAGGCTAATAATATCAATAGGTTGACTTTCTTTAAACAGAGCATAATTGAATATTGTTTTCACCGATAAAAATAAACAAAACCCCTGCATTATCCCAATTAAACCTATTAAAACAACTCTTAACTTTTGCTTTTCCCTCAGTCAATTGGCAATAAGTAAAATGAGTATCCTCATCAAAATCAATATTCATTGTAATGACAAACAAGCTCTATTTTCAAAGAGATCAAGATTATTACTATCTTTAGTCACCTGTAATTTATTGAATTCAATACATAAACATATGTCTATTATAGAACAAGCAAAAACTTTCGTAATTGATTTTTTTGAAAAGAATCATAAACCAATTTACACTTATCACAATATAGATCATACTGAAAACGTGGTGAAGCAAGCAACAAAAATTGCTGGCATCCTGGAGTTTTCAGAAGAAGATTTGGAGATTGTTGTATTGGCCGCTTGGTTTCATGACACTGGTTATTTTAAGGGCTTTATTAAACATGAGATAATCAGTGGAGAAATTGCTGAAAAGTTTCTGAAGGAACATGATTACACAATTGAAAGAATTAACAGAGTTATATGTGCAATCCAAAATACAAAAATACCTTACACAAGCTGTGATTGTCCTATATCTATGGTGCTTTGTGATGCCGATTTGCAACACTTAGCATCTAAGAATTTCATGAAATCGTCAGATAATTTAAGAGAAGAACGTTCTGCTTTATTGAATCATGAATTCTCAACAAAAACCTATTGGGAAGAGACTTTAAACTTTTTAAAAAGACACACATATCGAACTGATTATGGGAAGAAAGTTTTAGCAAAAAAGAAAGAGCTTAATATTCAGAAAGTCACTGAGAAGGTTAATTCATATCAAAATAAAGAAATTCAAAAGCTTAACGACAAACTCATTAAACTTGAGAATCAGAATTTAAAGTTGAAGATGCCTCAACGTGGAATTGAAACCATGTTTAAGGTCACTTCACGTAATCAGATAAACTTGAGTTCTATTGCCGATTCGAAAGCAAATTTGATGATCTCTGTGAATTCTATCATCATTTCAGCAATCTTCTTTATTTTTAAGAATATCATGGAAGTTCCTCATTTTATTATTCCATGCCTGATTCTCTTAACGGTCAGTTTAATTACAATTATTTATTCTGTGCTAGCCACAAGACCAAACGTCACATCTGGAACATTTTCACAAGAAGATGTTGAAAAGAAAAAAGTCAATCTTCTATTTTTTGGAAATTTTCACAAAATGCAGGTGGAAGATTATTCTAAAGCACTGAAGAGCTTAATGGTTAACTATGACGATTTGTATGATAGTTTGATCAAAGATCAATACTATTTGGGAATGGTATTGGGTAAAAAATACAATTTACTTCGAATATCTTACACTATTTTCATGTTTGGTTTAATTATATCGGTACTAAGTTTTATTTTTGCAGCGATATACCAACCCGTATTCTTTTAATTGAAGAGTGATGATTTGAGATTTAAGATTAAAAACACAATCCTAAATCTGAAATTAACAATCCTAAATCATTAGATCACAAATCATAATTTAGTCAATGAACTTATTTTACACCCCAGATATAGTAGATAAATTTTATCAATTAAACGAAGTTGAATCAAAACATTGTATTCGAGTTCTCCGATTAAAAGAAGATGACCAAATTCATCTAATTGATGGAAAAGGAAATCTCTTTACTGCTAAAATTATAGACGCGCATCCTAAAAGATGCACCGTTGAGTGCATTGAGACCCAAGCAGAATTTGAAAAGCTAGATTACAAACTGCATATCGCAGCTGCTCCTACTAAGAATATTGAACGTACCGAATGGTATATGGAAAAATGTACGGAGATTGGTATTGACGAATTCACACCTCTTTTGTGTCAGTTCTCAGAGCGAAAAGTAGTAAAAATTGAGCGTCTTTTTAAGGTGATTACCTCAGCAGTAAAACAATCATTAAAAGCCTATCACCCAAAATTGAATGAGCTAACTAAGTTCAAAGATTTAGTTAGTGCTCCTTTTGATGGTGAGAAGTATATTGCACATTGCTACGAGGGCAAAAAAACACATTTGAAACACCTCTGTACTGCCAAGCAAAATGCTCTAATTCTTATCGGTCCAGAAGGAGATTTCAGCCCACAGGAAGTCGAGTTGGCTCGAGCAAATGGTTTTAAAGAAATTAGCCTGGGAACTAGTCGCCTAAGAGCAGAAACAGCAGGTGTTATTGCTTGTAATATTGTCAATTTAGCCAATCAATAAACGGTATTTCCGCAGATAAATCAGATTATTGCAGATCATTCACAAACAGAGTTCAAACTATGTCAAGATTCATATCCATACTTTTGTTTTTAGCTCTAAGCTTAAATGTATCTGCTCAGAAAAGTGGCGTTCGAATTGCCCTACTCAAATACAATGGTGGTGGCGATTGGTACGCCAATCCAGGTTCTTTACCTAATTTGATTGAGTTTTGCAACACCAATACAATTGCCAACATACAAGCTGAACCTGCAACTGTTGAGGTTGGTAGTCAAGAACTATTCTCTTACCCATTTATCCATTTAACCGGCCACGGCAATATCGTTTTTAACAATCAGGAAGCTCAAAACCTGCGTCGATATCTCGAGGCAGGTGGCTTTTTACATGTAGATGATAACTATGGCTTGAATGCCTATTTCCGAAGAGAAATCAAGAAGGTATTCCCAAAGGAAGAGCTGGTTGAACTACCCTACTCACATCCTATTTACCATCAGGTTTACGATTTTAAGACTGGCCTGCCAAAGGTACACGAGCACGATGGCAAAGCCCCACAAGGTTTTGGCATATTCCACAAAGGTCGCCTCGTTTGTTTTTACTCCTACGAATGTGACCTTGGCGATGGCTGGGAAGATCCATCGGTACACAACGACTCACAGGATAACCACACAAAGGCTCTTAGAATGGGTGCCAATATCCTATCTTACGTCTTTTCACATTAAAATACCGATCTCCAAAATTCACTATTGCTCATAGAAAGTCATCTTTTTTCAGCGAAAAAATCATTACCTTAATAGGAATTAATGATGAAAGGGAATCGCTATGGAAATACCAAAGAATACAAAGGGAGTCATTGGCATTTTAACCGGAGGAGGAGATGTTCCCGGTTTAAATCCTGCCATTCGTGCAGTTACCATCAGAGCACTACGAGAAGGCTATGCGGTGGTGGGTATTCGTAAGGGTTGGAAGGGTTTAATAGATATTATCCGAGATGAAAAAGTAGATAACAGCGAAAACTATTCCGTTCTAACTGAAGAAATGGTTAATAGAATCGGCCGAACTGGTGGCACCTTTTTACACAGCTCCCGAATCAACCCCTCAAAAACATCAAAATCCCGTGTTCCAATACACTTACAAGATAAATACAAATCAGAGGTTAACGATCTTACTGAGGAAGTTCTGGCAAACCTGGCCTTTCTCAACATCGATTACCTAATTCCTATTGGTGGTGACGACACCTTAAGTTATGCCGTACGTTTGTATAAAGAAGGGTTTAAAGTAGTAGCTATTCCCAAAACCATGGATAATGATGTACCTGGAACGGATTATTGCATCGGATTCAGCACCTGCATTACACGAACCATCTCATTAACTCATAGTCTAAGAACTTCAGCGGGTTCCCACGAGCGTTTTCTTGTACTTGAGGTATTTGGTCGATATGCAGGCTTTACGTCCATATTGCCAACACTCGCAGGAGCAGCCAACCGTTGTGTTATTCCCGAACACAAATTCGATATCAATCTGCTCACTCAACTCATGCTCGAAGATCGATTTAAAAATCCTAGCCGATATTCTGTCGTTCTAATTTCTGAAGGTGCAGCTTTTACGGGCGAAAACATGACCTATCTGGATAGCGATATGGACGATTACGGTCATAAAAAATTGGGTGGTATTGGCGAAAGGGTTTCCGATCAGATGAAACATCTATCACTGGAATACAACAAGGGTGTACCCGTAAATGTTATTAATCAGAAACTCGGTTATTTGGTTCGATGTGGCGACCCTGATGCTATAGATTCTATTGTACCCATGGCATTTGGCAACCTGGCACTCGACCTAATTATAAAAGGTATACATGGACGTTTAGTTACTCTCAGAAATGGACGCTACGACAATGCACCTATCGATATTGTGACCAGCTCAAAAAAAATAGTCGATATCGAGCGATATTATAACACCGAACGGCTGCGTCCAAAATACAATAGTTTCGAGATGCAACCCCTGTTTTTAATGACAAGTCTCTAGCTTTATGGATGTAAAAAAATGAACTACTGTCCCAGATTTATAATTTGGGTATAGAGAATCGGGAATTTGCAATTCCCTTTTTTAAATAATTCATTTAAGGAGCTCGATTGTCTATTTATATAGAGATACAGTCAAAACTCTTTCTCTCAAGTTTATCTTTTAAATAAATTTAACTATTTTAGTAGCGCCTACCATGGGCACCCTACTATTTCAACCATCCAACTATCTTTTTTATTAACTAAGCTGAATTTAAATCAGCGAAACAAACTTTCTTAGTATGTTAGAATTTTTAGGCATTTCTTATTTGGAATGGTTAGGTTATGCAGCGTCAATAATCGTATTTGTGTCTTTATCGATGACTTCAATTGTCAAACTCAGATGGTACAATATGCTAGGTGCTATGCTATTTTCTATTTATGGCTTTTTAATTGGATCATACCCTGTAGCCTTTATGAACTTCCTGATTGTTTGTACCAACATTTATTACTTAGTGAAAATGAATAAACATAAGGAAAGTTTCAAAGTGATTGAAGTGAAAGACAACGACGGCATTTTAAACTACTACTTAGACTCATACAAGAAGGATATTGAAAAATTCTTTCCCGATTTCAAAAGTGCTGAAGGTAAACTTAGTGTCTTTGTATTGCGCGATATGTCTGTAGCTGGTATTTTTATTGGCGAGGTTAAAGATGATATGTTTAAAATTGATATTGACTATGCTCTACCTCAATACCGTGATTTTAAAGTTGCCAACTACCTCTACAACAAACTAAGCGATGTCCTTTCACAACATGAGGTTAAATGTATTGTTTGCGATTCTGATATTGAAGACAACCTGAAATATATTAAAAAAATGGGCTTCCAAACCTGCACCCGTGAAGGTAAAGAAGTGATGTGCAAAACACTTTAATTTATAAGCTTTGATTCCTGAATTCTGATTTAGGATTCAATATCATCCCATAAAAAAATCCTCAAAGACATTGGCTTTGAGGATTTTTTCATTTGACATCAGCAAACACGGGAAGCTCTGGATTTGGGATACACTCTCCAACGTTTAGATCTATTGTATCCATAGTTCTATTTGAATTTGGCTTGCAGCAAAGCTATAGCTTTAAGTAATTAAAATCTTAATACTAATACTCCAAGAAGCTTTCAATTTTTTGCTTCAATTCCTCATATGTGCCGGCTCCTGAAATTTTGTGTTTCCCATTGATTACGATTGTGGGAACGCTATTGACACCCATTTCAGCGGCTTTCTTTATATCCATATCGACTAAATTTCGAGTTTCGGGCAATTCTAAATCGGTTTTAAATTGGTCGATATCCAATTTTAACTTTTTGGCTATTTTTATCAGTGTTGCTTGAGAACCAATATTCTTACCTTCTACTAAATGAGCAGTTTGTATGGCATCGAAAAAGGCCCAGTGAATATCACTTCCACCTTGTTTTTCGGCTGCTTTACAGGCCAATAAACCAGGCATTGAGTGCGGGTAATCAAATTCTTTTTTTTCCATTAAATCGGCATTCAATTCTGGCACTTCTCCTTTTAATCTTGCCGAAGCAGCTCGCCAATGTGCCATGATTTGTTTTTTCCCTTCATCCTTTGAACCGAACATGTGAACAATGCTTTCAGTATTAGGGAATAAAGCAAAGCTGCGATGGTTTACTTTTATATTGGGATTTTCTTCGGTTAGTTTTCTTAAACGTGGTGATAATACATAACACCAAGAGCAAATTACGTCATGGTAAAAGTCTATTGTCACAATTATATTTTGATTCATATCTTGATTTTTTTGTTGTGATTTTACACTGTTAACATTTAAGAGCAGCAGAAATGATAATACTAATGATAATTTCATTTTTCTGATAAATTAAAGGCTGATGACTACTTTATTGCTTTTACTTTTGGGCTGATGTTGTGGATTAAGAGTGCACCACCAATTAAACTGATATTGTGAAGTAGTCCAATCATGGAATCTTGCATAGATTCGGGATTCATAAGTCCTGGTAGTTGAACAGAAATCGTAATTAGAAATAACTCTAATGCCAGCAACAAAGAGGCAAGTCTTACATATGTGTTGGTGATTATTGCAAGCGCTCCTGCGATAAGGGTTAGCCCTGAAAAATAGATTAAAAACTCAGCCATTGGAAATCCTGTAATGGCCATTGCCATTCCTCTTGCATTTACAAAATGAAATAATCCCGATACTATAAATGGCAAAGCAAATAAAATGGTTCCTAGTTTTTTCGTTTCGATGTTCATGATAATTAGTATTGATTGGTTAAATGTATTATAACTTTAAAAGTTTAAAGATCTGCATTTAGGAATGCTAACACTTACATGAATTCTTAGTAATCTTATCTTTAGTGAATGGCATCATTCTGAAAATAAATGACGATTTTAACTTGCGGCAGATTAAACAGAACTCCACCGTAATCATAAGAAGAACACGTTTTTCAGATGGTAATACCTGAATAAATTCTGCCTGCTCAATCCATATTCCAGACCTTAAAGACTTTTCCAGTCTCTTGTCCTTCGATGCTTTGCACAAAGTCATTGGCGACCATTTCGGGCGTTACGATCCCGGAACTAGCTTTGTCTGCAACAGGTGCTGGGCTAACTACATTAATACGAATATTATTTGGCATTTGAGAAGACATAGACTGCCCGAAGTTGTCTATAAAAGCATTAAATGGACTAGTGGCCATACTGTATGCATTGGGATAATGACTTAGGTAACCGCTACTCAAAGTAAAGGAACCTCCCCTGTTGATATACTTCATCCCCAGAAGCACGAGGCTCACCTGCCCCATGAGCTTGCGTTCTATGCCAGATCTAAAGTGAGTGCTTTTTAGATTTTCAAATTCTACAAATTGGGAGTCGTTACCAGCAACAGATACTAAAGCATCAAAACTTCCAATTTCTTCAAACATTTTTATAAGTGAACTTTCGTCAGTATAGTCAGCCTGGATGTCTCCTGAAGTTCTACTCACACGAATTATTTCGTGTTCAGAAGAAAGCTGATTAATAATTTCTCGACCTATTAAGCCCGTAGCTCCAAAAACAATAATCTTCATAACTTTGGTTTTTAATTAGATTACAAAGTTCGAGAAGATGTCTCTGGAAAAAATTAATGTAGATTAAGAAATCACTTTTGGTTCATTTTTTTTCGTAGGGTACTTAAAAACTCGGGGGTCATTCCCAGGTAACTGGCAATGTGTTTTTGTGGTATTCGTTGTAGTAAATGTGGATATTTTTCAATAAAATGTGAATAGCGCTCTTCTGCTGATAATGAAAGCTCATGAACCAATCTTAGTTGTATAGACATGACACCGTGTTGGAACATGATTCTAAAATAATGTTCAAATTCAGGAATGGTATCCATCAATTCATTCATTTTATCCATACGAATCATTAGAACTGAAGTCGGTTCGATAGCTTGAATATTATAAGTGGCTGGCTTCCTTTTAAAAAAACTATCCAAATCACCTATCCAGGAATTTTCAATGCCAAATCTAAGATTATGCTCGGTCCCTTTATCATCAATCACAAATGCACGCATGCAGCCTTCAGTAATAAAACATTCATATTCAGAAACGGTTCCAGCCTGGAGAATGTATTCTTTTTTTTGATATTTTTTCAAAGTAAGACAACTCAAAATCTTCTCAGATTGTTCCTCAGAAAGATTAGAGAATTTATTTATATGGGTTAGAAGGGCATTTGTCATACTTTATTTTTTTTATGCTTGCCACCAACGGTTAGTATTGGGGCTTTTTGAAAATTCGACCTATCAAAACAGCTATGTGTTTTTTCAAATGTACGCATTTTCCAAATTTAGCACTATCTGCTCAATGACGTATATTAATGATTGACTATGCTCCACCACAATACCGTGGCTTTAAAGTTGCAAACTATCTCTACAACAAGATGAGCGATCTACTCTCAGAACACGAGGTAAAATGTATCGTTTGCGATTCTGAGATTGAAGACAACCTGAAATATATTAAAAAAATGGGTTTCAAAACCTGCACACGTGAAGGCAAACAAGTGATGTGCAAAACGCTATAATTTAAGATTCAAACTCATATAAAAAAGCCCAAACAAAAGCTAAGATTGTTTGGGCTACAGTCCCAACAGAATCCGACCTGATACATGTTGACTTTTGATTATCTGCACCATACATAGCCTTGTTTAGATAAGCATACCTTTATTTATCCCCCGTATTAATATTCCGATTATAGGATTTATCGATTACGTGTATAAAATATTTAGTGGATAGTGCCTATTCGAGCATCTTAGTTCGTTTCAAAAGTCGTTGTAATCTGACAGTAAAATACTTCGAAATGCTAATCGTTTCATACATAATGTGAGTGCCATGTGCTGTATTTTATTATCAATTTGAGTCTTGTTTATTTAAAGACATATTGTTGTATTAAAGACACTAATTCATCTTTTATAATCGGTTTTGAAATATATGCATTACATCCAGCTACTATGGCACTTTCTCTGTCAACGGTAAGTCCAAAAGCTGTCTGTGCAATGATAATTACATCTTTATTAAATTGGCGTATTTGTTTGACAGTTTTATATCCGTCCATTACAGGCAATTTAATATCCATTAATATCAAATCTATATCAGGATTATTCTTGCAAAGTTCAATGGCTTCAATCCCGTTTCCTGCATTAAGGATTTCCCTACTCATTTTTGTCAGCATAAGGCTTATGAGTAAATTTGATGTTTCATCGTCTTCAACAATTAATATTTTTAGGTTTTTAGTTTTATTATCCATTACACACTTGGTAGTCTCAATTGTGATTCCGATTGTTTCCTTTAGCTCAGGAGTGTAGGGAATCGTGAAGTAAAAGGTCGAACCTAGTCCCTTTTTGCTTTCTAGCCATAATTTTCCTCCAAGCATTTCTACATAAGCTTTGGAAATCGACAAACCCAAACCTGCTCCCTGATAAGCTTGCTTATCGGAAATATCAGCCTGAATAAAACGCTCAAAAATTGCTTTCTGCCTATTACTATCAATACCAATACCTGAATCTTTGACATAAAATTCAAGGTATTCACCCTTTTTATCACAACCAACCTCTATTGAACCTTTTTCGCTGTATTTAATGGCATTTTTCACAAGATTGGTAAGAATGGAAAATAATTTTTCCCGATCGGTATTAATGATGGCTTTACTCAAAGGCAAAGAATTTTTAATTAAAAACTGCATTCCCTTGCCTTCAATCTCTGGGGTAAAGAAGGTATAAATATATTCGATTTGCTCATTAATATTTGATTCACTTATATTAACGTACATCTGACCCGATTCTACTTTTGAAATACTAATAATATCATTGATAATATTAAGCATGCGCGCACCACTTTTCTCGATAATCTGGATGTAGCTTTGTTGTTTCTCACCTGTTAAGTTTGGTTCTTTCAATAGTTCGGCAAAACCAAGAATGCCATTCATGGGAGTACGGATTTCGTGACTCATATTGGCAAGAAATGCAGATTTTAAACGGTCACTTTGTTCTGCTTTTTCTTTAGCCTCCAATAATTCAAACTCCATTTTTTTTCGTTCTGTAATATCAATTTCAATACCATCCCAATAAACAATTCCTTTTACAACACGAGGTTTTGAAATATAATACGACCATCTTATCGTTCCATTGGGAGAAATTACTCTTGCTTCAGTTTTAAAAATGGACATTAGTTTTAACGCTCTTTTTTCCTTTTCAATAAGTTCATTTATATCATCGGGGTGCAATTTGCCATATATTAAATCTGGATTTTCTTTCGCTTCTTCAACAGTACAACCATATAATTTGTTTACAGCTTCACTCACGTAAGTAAACTGCCTCTTGTTTTCGTCTAGCATGGCAACCTGATATATCATGCTATTCACAAAATTATCAGCAATAAGTTTCAATTGCATTTCCCTTTCTTCGGCCTTTTCTTTAGCCTCCAATAATTCAAGCTCCATTTGTTTTCGTTCTGTAATATCGTGCAACGAGCCTTCGCTTCCAATGGGTTCGTTTTTTTCATTCAACATTACATGGGCATTGACTGAAACATATTTTATTTGGCCGGATTTAGTAATCAGTTGTACTTCATAGCCCCATACTTCTCCTTTTTCGGCTATTATTTTTAATATGAGGTCTTGTACATTTGGATCGTAGTACAAGAAAATACTTTCTTTACCTATTAGTTCTTCACGTAAATAACCCGAAACACGAACAATTGATGGGCTAATTTCTTCAATTATGCCATAGTTATCAATCTGGTAAAATACATCTTGAACGTTTTCGAAAATTTCCCTATATTTTTTCTCACTCTTGTACAGAGCTAATTGTATAAACTTTCGTTCATTCTGCATTTTTTTGAATTCCAATACTGTGTCAATGTTTGTCACGAGCCCACGTATGTGGTTTACCGATTTAATAATATAATCGGAAGCTCCCAATTTCATAGCTTGAATGGCAATTTCTTCTGAACCGGTACCAGTAACAATGATTACCGGTGTATCGGGACATTTCTCTTTAACTATTTGGAGCACTTGTAATCCATTAAAACCAAGAATGTTAAAATCACTCAGAATAATGTCAAAATCTAATTCTGCTAGGTGTTGCTCAAACGTTTCGCGATTACTGGCTTCTTTAATTTCAAATGCGCCATTTTCTTTAACGAGTGCATCTATAACCAGTTGACGATCGAGCGGATTATCATCGATATGCAGAACTTTAATTTTAGTTTCCATAGATAGGCGATTTTAATAAATTTCGTATCATCTTACTATTCCTTGGGCGCACCAATGTTTAGCGAGAACCAGTAATCGTCAATTTTTTTAACAACTTCAATAAAGCCATTAAAAGCAACGGGTTTCAGAAGGTAGCTGTTTGCCCCAATGTCGTAACTCAGGGCGCGGTCGGCTTCTTCTTTAGATGATGTAAGAATAATGACCGGAATACGTTTTAGTTTCTCCGTACTTTTTATTTGCTTTAACACTTCAAAGCCATCAACGCCCGGCATTTTTAGGTCAAGCAGAATAAGTGTAGGAATCGGAAAAATTTCGCGATCGGAAAACTGATTGCGCCCGAAAAGATAATCAAGGGCTTCTTCACCATTACGGGCAACGTTTACTTTATTTTTTAGCTTAGCCTCTTTAAATGCGTCCAGGGTAAGAATTACATCCATTGGGTTATCTTCCACCAAGAGTATTTGTGCCAGTTGATTCATGATATTTCAGATTTTATGTTCGGGTAATTTTATAAAAAAAGTACTGCCTGTTCCCACTATAGATTCAACATTAACAGATCCACCAAGCATATTTACTGCTTTTTCTACGTTAGCAAGGCCTATACCGGTTCCTGGGTACTTGTCTTCGCCATGCAGACGTTGAAAAACATTAAATATTTTTCTCCAATGTTCCTGAGGAATACCAATTCCATTATCTGAAATTCTAATAAGATAGCCTTCATCAGTTGTCTCAAAACCAATTGTGATTTCCAAATTGGTATCGGTTCGACGATAGTGAATTGCATTGTCAATCAAGTTAGTAAATATCTGTCGCAAAAGAGTTTCATCACTATATATATGGGGCAGTTCTGGTGGTATATTTAATTTTCCATTAACGTCTCTTAATTGCTTTTCGAAATCGATATATATACCATCAAGAATTTTTTCAAATGAAATGGAGCGTATTTCTAATGATTTCCGTCCAAGCCGTGAATAGCTTAGTAAATCGTTGATTAATTGTTCCATACGAATACTGGATTCAAGAATGTAACTCATGTATTGCGTTCCTTCTTCATTAAGGGAACTACTATGACGCGTGGAGAGTATTTGTGAAAAGCCGTAGATAGCGCGAAGTGGTGCACGCAGATCATGTGAGATGGAATATGAAAATGACTCGAGTTCTTTGTTGGCATCCGTAAGTTGTGCCGTTCTTTCATTTACACGTTGTTCGAGTTCGTTAAAAAGTTTTGCGTTTTCAATGGCAAGTGAAATTTGTGCCGATAAGGATTCTAATAATTTTAAACTTCGTTCTGAAGGTTTTTTATCGGTTCGTGTAAATACGCATATAACACCCAGACATTTATCTTTTAAAACAAAAGGATAAGAAGCATGAAAATTAATTTCTTCACTTTGTAAACCTACTCGTTTTGAATAGTTAAATACAGCTTCCTGGTTAATAAGTATTAATGAACAATGATCATTTGCGCAATTTCCACAGAGGCATTCACCGACTTTAATTTTATTCTGAGTAAGGTTATTAACTGTTTCGTTTGATGTTTTTCTATGTGCAATCAATTTAAGGGTATTGTCGGGCTCCAGAAGACATATTGTTCCCCCTTCTAAGTCGACTATTTGAAGTGCTTCATCTAAAATTTTATTGAGCAACACTTTCAGATCAGAGGTGCTCGTGCTTGTAACTATAACCCTATTGATTGTTTTAAGTTCATCGTTTGTAGTTCTAATTTCTTCTTCGTATTGTTTGCGTTCTGTAATATCCTGAATGACACCCAATAACCTAAAAGGTTTACCATTTTTATCTCTTTCAAGTTCAGCTAATGCCGATACGATTTTTTGCGATGAACCATCAGCAGGTTTTATTGAGAATTCAATGTTATATTTTTTATCGTTTTCAATTAAATCATGAGTAGCTCGTCTTAAAATATCAATATTGTTGATACATTTTGTAATTAGATACTTTGGCAATTCACCAGGGACAGGCTCGAACCCATATATTTTTTTTGCTTCTCCGGAAGCCCAAACAATATCGCTTCCAATTTCCTGTTGCCAATACCCAAAATGTCCGATTTCCTGTCCTTTCTTTAGTCGGGATTCATTTATTCTAATTTTCTCTTCTGCTTTCTTACTTTTTGTGATATCATGAAAGAAAATAGACAATCCCTTTTTAGATGGGTATATACGGTTTTCGAACCAGAGGTCGTAAGGTTCGTAATATTCTTCCAGGTATTGAACCTCTTGCGTTTCAAAAGCTTTGTGATAGGTGTGGTAAAATACTTGCCCAACACCTTCGGGAAATTCGGTCCAAATATGTTTGCCTATGATTTCGTCTGTATTTCGATTAAATATTTCCCCAGCTTTTTTATTCATATAAGTATAACACCAATCGGTATCAAGGGAAACAAAAGCATCGCTAATACTTTCTAGAATATCAGTTAGATTATATGGTATTTCTTTTCCTTTGGTAAATTTAGTCATGCTTGTATCTTTTTCTATAATAGTATCAGAGTCAGACGAAACAATATCCTTATTTATGTGCGGCTTTTAAGTAAACCGATTAAAAACAGACCATAATGTTCTCATCATTCTTCCCATTTAGATATTTTTTAATCCTATGGATACTATGACCTACCAAATTAACTAAATAAGTCTTATCAATCAAATATTAGATTTTGGATTAATGTGATCGTAACTAATGATTAAAATAATTACATGCAATTTGAATCTAGAGGCAGTCAGAAAAAAATGAAAGAGTGGCTTAAGTTGATATGCGCTGTAGGGTAAATAAAATGCTAACGGACCATGAGGTAATACCGCGTGTGCGATTGTGGATACCTGAGGAGGTTTGTTTCAGGACGAGACATACTAATAGATGCTAGCTAGACGGGTAAATGAGACATTTAAAGTAGTTTCTACTGGCAAAACGCTGGTTCGCCATAAAATAGCTGCAGGATTATTAGTATTGAGTTCTTGTGTACCAGGTAGCTCTTGTGAATTTACTCGGCTGAATTCAAAACCTGTACTTATTCTTATCCACCCAGGTGTTTATAAAGCAAATTCTGCCATTCTTACTGATGTATTTGTCTGAGAAGCACGGCTTATAGGTTCCCGGAATTCACTACACTGTGGGAGAGTAATACCGTAATCCTGACGCAGGAATGTATTGAGCAATACTTCAATTCTCCCTTTACAGTCACGGTTAACATAACACTAAAATAAAGGCGACACACACTCACAAACACCCAACAAAAACCTCAAAGTCAATAATTTACAAAAACCAAACGCAACCTTATATGTTTTATTGCATCTTAGAATCAAATCTCAATTATAAATTCTATATTTAGTTAACAGAGGGATTATATTCAAAAAAAACGTGAAAAGAAATCAAAATTTATTTATCATTAAATTTTAAACAAATGAAACATGTTTTACTATTTACTTTGATATTATCAATGGTTCTTGTCTCCTGTAATCTGTTTGATTCTGGAGAAGAACAACCAGCTCCCCAACCCTTTCCCGAAAACATGGAATTGGAAGCTAAGTCTGTTATCGCATCCAATAATGGATTCGGGTTTGATCTATTCCGTAATCTGTACCAGGATGATTCTTCTGACAACATGATGATATCTCCCATTAGCATCTCTCTTGCTTTGGCCATGACATACAACGGAGCTGAAGGAGAAACGCAAACTGCATTTGAGAACACCCTCCATTTCACGGATCTCTCACGCTATCAAATCAATACCATATACAAAAAACTTCAGAACTACTTAAAGAGAATTGATCCAAAGGTTCGAATGAATATCGCCAATTCGGTATGGAGCAAACGGGGAACAATGGTTGAAGAAGAATTCAAAAATAATATCAAAGAATTTTATGAAGCAGAATTTCGTATTGAAGATTTCTCCAATCCTGCGACCTTAGATGCCATCAACGATTGGGTAGAAGACAAAACAGAGGGGGAAATTCAAAACATTTTGGGTAAAATTGATCCTAATGCGTTCATGTACCTAATCAATGCTATCTATTTTAAAGGTGAATGGGCGAAACCCTTTGACATTAAAGATACTTACCCTGGGGATTTTACAGATGAAGAGGGAGTAATATCCAGAGCCAACTATATGACAACAAATATGCACATTGGCTACCTAAGCAATGATCTTTTTACAGCCCTTGAATTGCCCTATGGTAACAAAGACTACGCCATGGTCATCCTTTTACCTAATGAAGACAAAAAGATAGCCGATATAGTTGATGAACTTAATGACGCCAACTGGAACCAATGGATGAATGCATTTTTAAGACCTGAATTAAACGTGCATCTCCCAAAATTTAAATTTGAATATAAACAAGAACTAAATGATGTTCTCATTCAATTGGGGATGGAAAATCCATTTTCGGGAGCTGCTGATTTTACAGGAATAAGTAAAGATGTACCATTAAGAATCTCAAGTGTAATTCACCAGTCTTTTATTGAGGTGAATGAAGAAGGAACGGAAGCTGCAGCTGCAACAGTAGTTGTGGTAGGTGAAACATCAACAGGACCACCAAGCACTATACACATTAATAAACCTTTCGTCTTCGTCATAAAGGAAAAGCAAACCAATTCCATCGTATTTATGGGCAATGTTAAAAAGCCATAAGTATTGGATTCAATCTAAACTTCTTCGTTTTAAAATAAAAAAAAAATCCACGTAAGAATCAACTTACGTGGATTTCAATGTATATTTCTTTCTAAACTAAAACGCCCATCTGCTGTTTCAAATATTCATCATATTTTACCATTGTAGGCGTAATAAATTCGTGAACCACGGTGTGAGGTTGAATCATATTTACAATCTCCTTTACACGTTCAGTTTGGAAAGGAAGATGCTGATCGATTTTAAGCACATGATTACGAGCAGAGCTGTACTTATCTCCATGAGATAGGTTAGCCCAATCGGCTAGTAAGCCTTTTCTAATTTGCTGCAACTGGTATTCTCCCGACAGGCTCAAGTTTAAATGCATAGATTGAATACGTTTTCTGACATCAACGGAAAGTTGGCTCAGTTTTTCCAAAACAAAGTCCACAGCCTCATCCTCACAACGCAATTTCGGATTAGTATTCATTAAGTGCCCCGTATCCAAAACCAAATTCCATTTATCGAAGTTCAGTGAAGCTGCAAAATCATCTGTCAATGATGAACTTCCAAAATTTAAGCCTGGCCACCAAAGATTTTCAACTCCTATTACACAAGGCGGCTCACCATTGGAGAATTCTTGAGCAGTACGATTCATTAGCTCTGCAAAGTTTTTTAAGACTTCTTCATCGGTATAGGTAAATTCGCGAGTAAATGCATGTTCCAACTCCACATGAGCTGCATGCATCACCGCTTGTTTGGGTTGATATACAGCTGCCAATTCCCATAGTTTCTTTTGAGTCGCAATCATCTCATCTTGATTGGAACCTCCACAGCAATATTGAATATGATCAGCTGGCATAGGCGGAAAATAGGCTTTCAGCCCCTGCTCACCTTTTCGCCAAACATCTAACCAGGTAATCCAAAAAGGCAGATGAATACTCTTCACAATCTCTTTGGGAATATCATCAGATGCGGGCTCGTAGCCTATCAATAGTTCGAGACCATCAGCATCAGATTGTTCTATATATTTTTTGAGACCTTCCCAACCACCTTCTAAACGTTTTAAGTCCGAAGGATGCACCGAAAAATCTACCAAATTCTCATAAGTTATATCTACTGTTTTCATCGTCTCAAAAATAGAACATATTTCGAAGCATACCCCGTTCTGATTCAAAAAATGGCGTAAATACCTTCAAACAAAACCTATGATATTAGACTCAGATACTAAAAAATAAATTAGTCAAAAAAATCTCGTAAAAGATGCGTACTTTTGGACTCAAATTCCTATCTCTAAATAGGATTGAAATCAAGATGAAAAATACAGAGCCTGGTGAATTTCAAAAACCAGTGCCAATGTACCACATACTAAAACAAAGAAACGTGAGTTTAATTGGAAAATATGCCGATCTAAAAGTTGCCAAATTGGTTGACTTTGGCGTTTACCTACTAGGTGAAGACGATGCTGAAATTTTATTACCAATCCGATACGTACCAGAAAATACACAGCTGGACGATACCATTAAAGTTTTTATCTACCGCGACTCGGAAGATAGAGTAATTGCGACTACTGAAGAGCCATATGCTATTGTTGGTGAATTTGCTTGGTTAAGAGCTAAAGAAGTAACTAATGTAGGGGCTTTCCTTGATTGGGGATTGATGAAAGATTTGCTTTGCCCATTCCGTGAGCAGAAAATGAAAATGGAAGAAGGTCGTAGCTATTTGGTTTACGTTTATGTAGATGAAAAAACAGGCCGTATTGCTGCCACTGCTAAACTAGAACAAATAATAAGTGATTTTGATACTGAATTTACCGAAGGACAAGAAGTCAGTATCATGGTTGGTCATCAATCAGATTTAGGACACTCTGCCATCATCGATAATAAAGGTATGGGTATTCTGTATAACAACGAGATTTTTGGAGCCATTCGCGAAGGTGATGTTTACAAAGCTTGGGTTAAGAAAGTTCGTGAAGACGGTAAAATCGACCTTAGCCTTCAACAACAAGGCTACCACCTTGAGGTACCAAGAGTAGGTGAAGAACTATTTGAAATACTTCAAAAAGAGAATGGTTTCCTACCCTTAAACGACAAGAGTTCTCCTGAAGAGATTTACGACAACTTACAAATGAGTAAGAAGAACTTTAAAAAGGTAATCGGACTACTTTACAAACAACGAATAATTACCATCGAAAAAGATGGCATACATCTGGTTAAACCAGAAAAAGAATAGAGAACATGAAGAGACAATAGAAGGATGAATCATCTTATTATTGTCTCTTTTTATTACGCAACAAACTAACACAATCATGATTCTTAAAAGATTAAAATCACTGCTACTTATCGGCCTATGCTTTGCTTCAGCAACAAGTATGGCTCAGGATAAATCCGATTGGCAAAATGGTGTTCCTGAAGGCTGCACCACTATTACTGTAGGTAAAACAGCAACTTTCGATGGTTCAGTCATCACATCTCACACCGACGATAGTCACCGTACGCGTGCATGGATGTCTGTTGTTCCATCAAAATCTCACGACAAGGACAGTAAGTTCGACCTTTTCGAACGTTCAGCATACGATAGCTTGCGCATGCCAACCTATCAGCATAAAAAAATTGGTGAAATTGATCAGGTTTCTAAAACTTATCAATTCTTAAACACAGCTTACCCATGTATTAACGAAAAGCAATTAGCTATTGGCGAGTCAACTTTTGGTGGTCGCGAAGAACTGTATTCTGAGGCATGTATAATCGATTGTCAAAGACTTCAGCAATTAATGCTAGAGCGTTGCACAACGGCTCGCGAGGCAATTAAAATGGCTGATGAGTTATTAAAGAAATATGGATGGAGAGATTTTGGAGAATGTTTAACTATTGCTGATAAGCAAGAGGTCTGGCATTTCGAAGTTGTTGGTCCTGGTAAAGGTAAAGTGGGTGCCGTTTGGGTTGCTCAACGTGTTCCTGATAATCACCTTTCGGTTAATGCCAATGCTTCAACCATCAAGGAAATCGATTTGAAGAATAGCGATTACTTTATGGCTTCTGAGAATATCTTCGAACTAGCCAAAGAGAATGGTTGGTACAATCCTGCAGAGGAAACTTTCCGTTGGAATTATGCTTATGCACCTAAAAGTCGTCGTTCTATAGCATCTCGTCGTAGAGAATGGCGTGTGCTTTCAATGGCTGCTCCATCATTAGATCTTGATCCTACTGCAAAAGATTTTCCTTTCTCAGTAAAACCGGATGAGAAGGTAAGCATGGATAAATTGGTAGAAATCTTCAAAGATTACTACGAAGGAACTCCTTTCAACTTTGTGAAGAATATCAAACAAGCTGATAAGGATGGCAAAGAAGCTATCTCTCCTTTTGCAAACCCTTTTATGCCTTACGGTATGAATCGCCTTTTTGGGGTAAATGGTGGCTGGGGTGAACTTGGCGAGCGTACAATCGCACGTTGGTACACCATGTATGCAACCATTATTCAATGCCGTAGCTGGATGCCAGATGATGTAGGTGGTATCGTATGGTTGGCTCAAGACAATGTTGCCACTTCAATTTATATTCCTGTTTATGCTGGAGCCACCGACTTGGCACCTTCTTATAAGGTAAAAGCTCGTCGTTTGGGTTACACTCGTAAATCAGCTTGGTGGGCTTTCAACCGCCTAAGCACACTTACTGCACAACGTTGGGGCGATATGCGTCACGACGTGGATAAGGTCTTTGTTCCTTTGCAAAAGCAATATTTCGAAGAGCAAGCTAAAGTCGATGAGCAATACTTATCACTTAGCAAGCGTAAGCGTCGTACCTTCCTAACCAATCGAAGTATCGATCTTGGAACCGAAGTAGTTGAAAAAGCTTGGGAAATTGGTGATGGTCTTTGGACAAATTATGACGAGAAGTTTTAATTCTCTTCCATATAGAATAAAATACAAAAGCAGCTTTCGGGCTGCTTTTTTTTTATATGCAAAAATATAGTCGCTCCTGCTGATTTGCAATCAGCAGGTTTGGAGTTAGGGATTTTTAATCCCCCAGATAACAACTGTCAATATTTAGAAATAGATCTAAGAATCGGATACTTTATTTATAATCCCCATGCCTGAAATTTATAAGCTAATCAGAATAGAATCAATAATTCTTCTTTAAAATGTTGAATGTTACCAAGACGATTACAAATCGCCGACTCAATAATCCCAGATAACATATCTGGGACAGCTATAAAGATTTCGGATTGCTTATTTTATAGAAGTATATCGCTCCTGTTGATTTGCAATCTGCAGGTTTCGAGTTGGGGATTTAAAATCCCCAAAATTCAAATTAAAATAACATCAATTAAGCCTTTCTCATCTACGTAATTAATAGCAGAACTGTATTTATAATCATTAGCATTCTCAACAATCTCAGCTTTAACTGGATTGTCGTGAATGTATTCTAATTTTTGCAATAAAAATTCTGAAGAATGAATCTCTTTAGCTTCATTTCCATCCTGCCAAAATTTATAGGTTACATTTTTTTTGAACTTCCCTGCAAACTTGAAACGATCCAACATCCATTCTCTGCGGCTTTCAGGATTTTCAAGCATCGTTTTAATAATTTGTTTACTTGTAAATTTCTTAAAATCCCTCAGTATATCAGACAAGTTGATGTCTTATTTAGATTGCACTATTAAATGCAAATGGTTACTCATTAAGCACCAGCTATAAATAATCAACCCCTTCTCTTTTTGACAAAATATTAAAGAATCGATGATAATATGCTTATAGACCGGTCGTGTAAATACATCAACCCAATCAACAACAGTCAATGTCAAAAAATAAACATAACCGTCAGATATTTTATTTCTAATTCCCATACCTGAAATTTATAAACTAATCAGAATAGAATCAATAGTTCTTCTTAAGAATTTTTCATAACGATAAAAGCGATTATAAATCGCTAACTCAATAATCCCAGATAACATATCTGGGATAGCTTTGCAGCTTTCGGGCTGCTTTTTTTTATGCCCTATAAGCACTACATTTTGATCCAATATGTAAGCTTTAAATTATCAATATATTTTATTAAATTAGTGATATTCAAAATCAAACAAGATTAATCAAAACCCACTACACGATGAAAAAACTTATTTTAGCTGCAATCTGTTTCGTATCTGTATGCTCAATTTCATTCGCTCAGGATGATATTCAAAAGGAAAAAGAAAGCATTAAAAAGGTCATACAAGATGCTTACGTTGATGGTCTGTGTAATAATGCTGATGAAGTTGCTGTAAACAAAGGCATTCATCCAGGCTTTACTCTAATGGGTGCAGGAAAGGGTAACACCATGTGGAAACACCCTATTTATAACTGGATTGAAAGTGCCAAAGAAGGCAAAAAAAAACATAAATATGCTTTCCAGGACGAATTCACCACCATCAAATTTTTGTCTGTTGATGTTACTGGAAATGTATCCATTGCCAAGATAGAATTCTATGAAGGTGATGAGAAAAAATTCATAGATTACCTATCGCTTATCAAGTTTGAAGATGGTTGGAAAATAGTAAGCAAGATATTCTATGCCATTCCTAAGGAGAAGGAAGATTCAAAATAATACCCTATCTAATTTCTAGATAAACGAGCAGCTTTCGGGCTGCTTTATTTTTATGGCATTGAATTCATCATGCACAATTATCTCAGTCCTAATTGTCAAAATTTAAACCTCTAAAATAAGACACCCAGGTCTTTTTTATTCTCTTTAGTATAGTTACATTCACATTAAAGATTAATAATATTAAAAATAAAAATGATGAATAAAATATACACACTCCTATTCGCCCTAGTGATCTTCAACTTAGGACTTAAAGCACAAAGCATTGTTACTGACAGACCCGATCAAACTGAATCATCGAGCACTGTTCCTCTAAAAAGTCTACAGATTGAGACTGGTATCCTGTTTGGCAATTATGACAATGGATTAATCAAACAAACTTTAATTCCGTCGACATTATTACGATATGGACTTACAAAAGGCATCGAACTTCGATTTGTTCAACAATTCGAAAACATTAAAAATGATGTGACCTCACAAAGTGATTTTGGTATTAGTGATTTGGAAATTGGAGCCAAGATTCAACTATTTAAAAAAGAAGATATCAATACCGAGATCGCTTTTCTATCTCACTTGATACTACCTAACGGATCAAATGGTCTAACAAATGACAAATTTGGTACTATCAATAAACTTGCAATCTCACACGAACTAAGCGATAAGTTGGGGTTAGGCTACAATGTGGGATACGATAATATGGGAGAAGGCAAAGGTGATTTAACTTATTCTGTTGCTCTTGGTATTGGACTAGGTGAAAAGTTTGGAACCTATCTCGAACTTTATGGTGAACATGCCGAATTTTCGAATTGGGGAACAAATTTTGATTCTGGTTTAACCTACCTTATTAAAGATAATCTACAATTAGACGTCTCCTTTGGTTTGGGATTAAATCACGACATGCATTATTTTGCACTTGGTTGCAGCTGGAATATTGGCAAGATCTAAATCCTCCATAAAAAGCTTCCCTATTAAATAGAGCCCTTTTCTATACAATTATTTGTAAAGAATAGGGCTTTCTTTTATCTGCTTAAAATTTCAGTAAGCATCCCACCTTCTGTTTGCAGAATAAAAGCTATTTTTAGCTTCTCTAAAAAGCTAATCATTTAAACACAATAGACATGAATAAACGAGGATTTGCCAGCGACAATTTTTCAGGTGTTTTACCAGAGGTAATGGAAGCCATTCAAAAGGTTAACCATGGTCATTCTATGGCCTATGGAGGTGATCAATATACGGCATCTGCCATCGAGAAATTCAAGCAATTGTTTGGTGAAGACATCGATGTTTATTTTGTTTTAAATGGCACCGGAGCTAATGTTATTGGCTTATCAACTTTAACTGAGTCCTGGAATTCAGTCATTTGCCCATCTACAGCTCACATACAGGTTGACGAATGTGGTGCCCCTGATAAGTTTACAGGTTGTAAGTTTATTCCTATTGAGGTTACTGATGGTAAACTAACACCTGAGTTAATAAAAACGCAACTTCACGGTTTTGGTTTTGAACACCATTCACAACCTAAGGTTATTTCAATCACACAATGTACAGAGTTGGGTACTGTTTATACACCCGAGGAAGTTAAGGCAATTTGCGATTTGGCACATGAGCACGATATGTATGTGCATATGGATGGTGCCCGATTGGCTAATGCAGTAGCGAGTTTAGATCTTGATGTGAGAGAAATCACTAATAATGCAGGTGTTGATGTTTTAAGTTTCGGTGGAACAAAGAATGGGATGATGCTGGGTGAGGCAGTTATCTTCTTTAATCCGGAGCTTTCAAAAAATGCAAAATACGTTCGTAAGCAGAGTATGCAACTTTGTTCAAAGATGAAATTCATTGCCTGTCAATTCGAAGCTTTATTGACAGATGATCTTTGGTTAAAAACGGCTCGTCATGCCAATAAAATGGCTGAACTTCTGGAATCAGAAATTCGAAATATTGAATCGATTAAAATCACTCAAAAGGTCCAAACCAATGGTATATGGGCTATCATCCCTAAGGATAAAATCGAAAAACTTCAAAACGAATATTTCTTTTGGGTTTGGGACGAACACGCTGGCGAAGTCAGATGGTTGTGTTCTTTCGATACCACAGAAGAGGATATTAAAGGCTTTGTTGCTTTACTAAAAGAACAACTTAGCTAATCACAATTATTAATTGCAAATCACAAATTGCTAAATGGCTATTCTACACGAAAATTATTCTTTAAAAGCTTATAATACCTTTGGCATTGAAGCCAAAGCCGATTACTTTTTCCAGTTTGACACAGTTGATGAACTTCAATCTTTTTTGAATGACAATCCGCTTGGTAACATCAATTATCTGATTCTTGGTGGTGGATCTAACTTACTTTTCACTGATGATTATGAAGGCTTGGTTCTACACCCTAATATTAAAGGCATGGAAATCATCGAAGAGAATGATGATTCTGTTTTGGTGAAAGCTGGTGCCAACGAGGATTGGGATGAGTTTGTAGCTTGGGCTGTATCAAAAGGATATGGTGGGATTGAGAACTTATCTAATATTCCGGGAGTTGTTGGTGCTGTTCCTGTCCAAAACATTGGAGCATACGGTGTCGAAGCCTCTCAGGTTGTTGAAAAGTTGGATGCCATATCATTAGAAAACAAGAGACAAGTTGAGTTTCAAAACTTCCATTGTGAGTTCGACTATCGCGATTCAATCTTTAAAAATGAATACAAGAACGTTTTTATTATCACTCATGTTTATTTCCGATTGAGTAAAAAGCCAGAGTTCAACATAAAGTATGGCGCTATTGGTAAAGAACTTGAAAACTACGATGAAGTTAATCTAAAAAACATCAGAGAGGTTATTATCAAGATCAGAGAATCAAAGCTACCCGATCCAGAAGTGATTGGTAATGCAGGTTCTTTCTTTAAAAATCCGATTATTGAAACCCGATTTGCCGAGAAACTTTTAGCGAAATTTCCTGACTGTCCAAACTACGAAATGGATAGCACACATATCAAACTGGCAGCTGGCTGGTTAATTGAACAGTGTGGCTGGAAAGGAAAACAAGTTGGACAAGCTGGCGTACATAAAGACCAAGCACTCGTTCTTGTTAATCTAGGCGATGCGAAAGGTTATGAAGTACTTCAACTAGCCAACGATATAAAGAAATCAGTTCTATTCAAATATGGCGTCAAACTTGAAATGGAAGTCAACGCTATTTGATGTGTGGATGCGGTGAAATGCTAATTTGTTGATGTTCTACAAAATGGGAACAGAATACATTCTTTAGATCAAATAACAAAATACAAAAAGAGTGATTAGTAATAATCACTCTTTTCTTGTATAGCCCTTTTTAACCTTTATATTTTATTTAAAAATACGCTGTAAATTCAGTGCACGTTGGTATTTAGCGGCATTTTTGTTGTGCTCTCTTAGGCTACGAGCAAAAATATGGTAACCATTAAATTTCGGACTCGCACAGAAATATATGTATTTATGATTTTCACAGTTTAAAACCGAATTCAATCCTGATATGGAAGCTTGACGTATTGGTCCTGGAGGTAAACCTGCATATTTATAAGTATTATAAGGTGATTTGATAGTCTTATGCTTATTGAGCACTCTACGCATTGTAAAATCGCCCCATGCAAACTTCAGAGTTGGATCCGCATCAAGCTTTATACCTCGCCTTAAACGGTTCACATAAACACCTGCAACGCGGGCTTTCTCATCGTTCTTAATCGTTTCCTCATCAACAATTGAAGCTAAGGTACTCACCTCAATAGGGGTCAGGTTCAGCTCACTTGCCTTTTTCATCCTATCAACATTCCAGAACTTCACGTATTCCTTATACATGCGTGCTGTAAATAACTTGGGAGACAGATTCCAATAAACCTGATAAGAGTTGGGAATGAAAAGTCCAATAATCGTTTCTGGTTTAAAACCATAAGGCTTTAAGTTAGTCTCATCCTTCAAAAAATTCAGGATACTTAGAGAATCAGCCTCAATTTGACGACCAATTTTCCCAGCAAACTCTTCCAGAGTACGAGTATTATTAAAGGTTAAATTAATGGGGGTTTGATTCCCTGATCGTAAAATATTAACCAGGTTATTATTACTAATACCATCTTCAATTCTATATCGTCCCGATTTGATTGATTCACCATAATGCTTCTTATTCATCACCCACTCCAGAGAAGATAAATTATCAACACTATTGCTTTCCTCGAATATATGAAGAACAGATGCCATATCAGCCCCGGATGGAATATGAATAAACAATTCTGTTTTCTCACCCAAATCGATATTAGATGAAAAGATATTACGGTAATATTTCAGTAAAACTGTTCCAACAACAACAAATAAAATAAAAATGGCAATCAGTCCATATTTTAATTTTTTCGATTGAAGTTTCTCTAGTCTAAATAGGTTGATCATATTTCTTAGGTTTCGGGTCGTGTGCTTATCCACAAATTTATACAAATAATTAAGTTTATCAATAAAAACACGATTTCAGGCCCATAGATTTTAAACAGAAATAAAGGCAAAGTATAGGTGTAAGTTTTCAAAAAAATTATCTTTGGTTATCGATAAAAAAACGACAACTAAAAAAACACTCAATATGAAAATCAATTCAAATTTTGATAGTGGTAATATCAAGGTCATAGATTGCACCACTCCTTCAAATATTCAATTAGAAATTAACAAAGACACGAATTCTGATTTCTTTCAATGGTTTCACTTCCGTTTGCAAGGCGCACAAAATCAATCTTGTAAAATGCGTATTACAAATGCTCATGAAGCATCTTACCCTGATGGGTACAAAGGTTACTCAACAGCTGCATCATACGATAAGGAAACTTGGTTTAGAGTGCCTAGCTCATTCGATGGTAAAGAACTAGTGATTGAACATACGCCAGAATTCAACTCTGTATTTTACGCTTATTTCGCTCCATATAGCTACGAACAACATCTTAATTTGGTTCACAATGCTCAACTTTCACCAGAGTGCGAACTCGTATCAATAGGTGAAACAGTTCAAGGACGCGATATCGATATGCTTATTGTTGGAGAAGAATCTCCTGAAAAGAAAAAGATTTGGGTGATTGCACGTCAACATCCAGGCGAATCGATGGCAGAATGGTTTATGGAAGGATTCATTGCAAGACTTCTTGACGAGGACGATGCTGTATCGAGAACTCTATTGAGCAAAGCCGTCTTCTATATTGTTCCAAATATAAATATCGATGGTAGTATTCTTGGAAACTTAAGATCGAATGCGGCTGGTGCCAATCTAAATCGTGAGTGGGCTGAGCCAAGTCTTGATTTCAGCCCAGAAGTTTATCATGTTCGCAATATGATGGATAAATATGGGTGTGATTTAAATATCGATATTCATGGTGATGAAGACCTACCTTACAACTTCATTTCAAGCATAGAAGGTATCCCTTCTTATGATGAGAGATTGAAAAATCTTTTAGAAAAATTCACCGGTTCATGGAAGGCCTCATGTCCTGATTTTCAAGACACTCACGGCTACCCAAAGAACGAACCTGGCAAAGCTAACTTAGCAATTTGTTCAAAACATATTGGCGAACGATATAAATGTTTATCTTTGACGGTAGAAATGCCATTTAAGGACAATAATGATCTACCAGACCCTGAATTTGGATGGTCTCCAGAACGAAGTATTTCATTCGGAGAATCAATATTACACCCAATTTTGCAGGTGGTTGATCAATTAAGATAAGAAAATATATACACTCTGTATATTACTCAGAAAATGCCACATCTATGCTTCCTTGATGTGGCATTTTCGCTTTTTAGCCTATTTGCAAATCATCTTCCACACGATATAGCGCAAATCTCTGACTTTGGGTTTATATTAAGACTATCTTAATCAATCCAATTCCATTAGTACAATACTTTGCATCATATCCCAACCCTTGCGATGTTATTTTGTTTTCTATTACAGATCAGATTGAATCTCTAAACTGGAGAAATGTTTTTAATAAAGATATGACTGATCTCATCCTCATCAGAATCTAGAAAATCCAGATCTAAATCGTCAAACTCATCTTCTTCAATATCATCGTCAGCCTCATGACGGATCTTCTTATACCCACAGCTGGAATAAAATGAGTTGAGTCTTTCTTGTGCTTTATCGTAATTTTTGTCATCGGTAATTCCTTCAAAACCTATAGGAAAACTATTAAGAGCTACATAAGCACAAGTCGACTTGAAATAGATATCTAAACTATTTAATACATATTTACCATAACCTTTACCTCGATATTTCTCTTTAATTTCCAATCGACTGACAAGCAAAACATTTGTATTAAAGCTATCTCCCACAAAATCTACTATCTTATCATCTATCTTTTCATAGGTATCATTTAATATAGCAGTACCCACTGCAAGAGATGAAGAAGATTTATCAAAGGCTTCCATTAAAGTACAATAACCCGCTTCGAAATTCAAGTCATACATCTCTAAACAGATAGAACCGATCTGTATTTCATCTAAATCATAATTATCAAATTCATCATCTGATTTGATTAATATCTTGCCTGAATACGTAATCATATTGGGATGAGAAGCATAATCTACATCTAACAAATGCGAAAAACTGTATTCGATTCTAACATTTTCGTTCATATATTCTATTCAATATTTTTATTGAGATGCAAAGGAAGTAAAAACCTTTGTAAGATTATACCTTTCTAAAACTGCAAGCTAAATTCAGTTTGAATTGTGGGTTTTGAAACGACTGAAATACTTCCATCGTGTAATCTCATGATTTGTCGGGACAGGTTTAAACCAATACCCGACCCTTTCTCCTTGGTCGTAAAAAATGGTGTAAATATATTCTCAATTAAGTCTTCGGGTATGCCTTTTCCATTATCAGAAAGTTTGATAAGATTGACCGGGTTCGATTCATTAACTGACAAGCTGATCTGTTTGGATGCCATTCCCTCAAGAGCATGAATTGAATTTCGAACCAAATTAATGAGCACTTGTTCAATCAACTTCTCATCTGCAATAAGCTCTTGTGCCTCATCGTTCACCAACACTTCGAACACGATGCCTTCCGATTGACATTCCTCGCGAAACAACAGTTCTATATGCTCAAACAATTTAACGACCGAAAACAATTCGAAACGTGCTTTGGGCAATTGAGTTAAATTTTTGTATTCATCAACAAAAGAGATGAGTCCTTTACTACGCTTTCGAATAGTTTTTAAACCCAATACGGTATTCGATATTAAGTCTTCATTTAGTGGTCGCTGAAATGATTCCTCTTCATGACGCTCATACAAATCGATTAGACTACCAGAAAGCAAGGAAATTGGGCTCACCGAATTTATGATTTCATGGGTGAAAACACGAATCAGTTTGTTCATGGCTTCCATTTCTCCCTTGTCAATTTCATTTTTAATATCCTGAAAAGAAACTAGTTTAATAGAATCGTTTTCCAATCTAAAATCAACCGCTTTAACTGCAAGTTTTAGAAGTTGGCTCTCAAGCAAATAGTTTTGCAAATTCTGCTTATCAGTCTTCATCTTAAGCAAAAACTCAGGAAAACTTTCATCAATACAAGATAGTTCTGCAATATTCTGAAAATCATCAAGTTTAAAAAGTTCCTTAAAAGCCTTATTACACAAACGTATATTTCCCTTATGATCGAAGGCCAACAATCCAATACCAACCAATTGTATCGTATGCTGGAAAAAAACAAAATCCTTCTCCTTTTCTATCTTAACCTTCCCAAATGCATGAATAATCTGATTGAAACTCTTATGTAAGCTTTTAAAAGACTTGTCCTCTTTTTGCTGATTAAATACAAGCGTTGAATCTTGATATTGAAATGCATTGAAGAACTTTGATAAATCGCGATTGGTTTTGTTTATATAGTAAATCAGGTAAATAATTTGTATCACCCATAAAGCAATAAGACTGTAAGTTGTAACAATCATATAGGCCATGGGGCGTACGTATAAAAACAGTACTGGAGTGAGTGACAACAAAATAATTTGAATGACAATCGATACGTAGAACCTATTATAAATCATATTTTTTAATTTTGTCGTATAAAGTAGATCGGTTGATTCCTAGTTCCTTTGCAGCCAAACTCATGTTGCCACCCGTATATTTAATTGCCTGTTCGACCAAAAGCTTCTCGTTTTCAGTTAAATTGAAACTGTCTACTTTTCGTTTTGAACTCATAGCTCCCTCTCCTATTAAAATATCAGAAGCTCTTAGCTTTTCAGTATCGGAAAGAATCACCGATTTCTCGATAATATGTTGAAATTCTCGAATGTTTCCGGGCCAGGTATATTGAGCAAGTTTCTTTATAGCTGAGTTCTCAAAAAGCATGATCTTCTTTTGGTATAAACCAGCATACTTTTGTAGAAAGAAATCAGCCAAATCTGGAATATCATCTAACCTTTCGCGCAAAGGAGGTAAGTCAATCACAATCGTATTCAGCCTATAAAGTAAATCTTCACGAAAAGTACCCTCAGCAACCATCTCAAACAGATTGCTATTGGTTGCTGCAACAATACGCACATCAACAGCTACAGGTGAATTCCCACCAAGCGGAACGACTTGCTTGTTTTGAATGGCCGTTAACAACTTTGTTTGCAAATGAATAGGCACATTACCAATTTCGTCTAAAAATAGAGTTCCGCCAGATGCCAACTCAAATCTACCCATACGATCTTCTTTTGCATCGGTAAAAGCACCTTTTTTAGAACCAAACAATTCACTTTCGAACAAGCTCTCACTTAGGGCACCCAAATCAAGATGCACAAATACCTGATCTTTCCGCATCGATTTCAGATGAAGCTCCCTCGCAATCAGCTCTTTCCCCGTACCATTCTCTCCTATAAGTAAAACATTTGCTTCGGTTCGTGCTACCTTATCAAGAGTTCTAAACACTTCTTTCATAGCAGGGGACTTCCCTCTTACAAATTCACTGTTTTTATTTATCTGATGATTAATTTGCTTTTGCTTCTCTTTTAGCCCCTTTATTTCAAGTTTGGATAGGCGTAATTTATAGGCAGCTAAAAGAGTCGATAAAATTTTATTTTCATCCCATGATTTTTGAACAAAGTCAACAGCTCCTTCTTTCATTGCCTTTACAGCCAACTCAACATCACCATAAGCTGTAATCAAAACAACACAGGCATTGGAGTCGAATTCAATAATTCGTTTCAACCAATACAAACCCTCATTCCCCGAGTTTATACCTGCTTTAAAATTCATATCCAGCATGTAAACATCGTACACCTCATCCTCTAGCTTTGAAAGCAACTGATTCGGATTCTTAATGGTATCAATTTTTGAAAAGTGTGTATTGAGATACAACTTAAATGCAAAGAGAAGTTCCTCGTTATCATCTATTATTAAAAGCTTTCCTTTTCCAGACATCAATAATCAATTAAAGTTCCGTGGCAAAGTAATCATATTGTTGTAAATACCGACAGCTAGTGTTGGATAATCCAACACTAAAACACAAAACAAAATCACAACACGTTGTACAACAGAATATTTAAGATTATGGCATAGTATCTGCAATAAAACAAGAGAACATAAAAAAACATTAGAATGATAGTTGTAAAAGATCTAAGCAAAGTTTTCAGAACTGAAGAGCTTGAAACGTCGGCCTTAAATAAAGTAAATATTCACATACGAAAAGGTGAATTTGTTACTATAATGGGGCCTTCGGGCTGTGGGAAATCAACATTATTAAATATGATTGGTTTGCTTGATAAGCCTACTCAGGGAAGCTACATATTCAACGGTACCGATCTTTCTGATCAAAACGAAAAAAAGCTCACTCAATATAGGAGAGGCAATATTGGTTTTATTTTTCAAAGCTTTAACTTGATAGATGAATTAAATGTTTTTGAAAATGTAGAGCTACCTCTTATATATATGGGAGTCCCGACCGCGAAAAGAAAAATTGAAGTTGAAAAAGTGCTTAGTCGAATGAATATCTCGCATAGAGCTAAACATTATCCGCAACAACTTTCAGGAGGACAGCAACAAAGAGTTGCAATAGCAAGAGCTGTTGTTTCTCAACCTAAGCTCATTCTGGCCGATGAACCCACGGGAAATCTGGATTCAAAAAATGGAGCAGAAGTTATGCAACTACTCAATGAGTTAAATATGGAAGGGACGACCATTGTGATGGTAACCCACTCGTTTAAAGATTCGGAATATGCACAGCGCATCATTCAACTATACGATGGTACAATTATATCTGAAAACAATATAATATCGCAAAATAGAGAAGCAGTCGTCCTCGACTAGTAAAATATCTAGCAATCTTATTACATTTATTATCCCAAACAAAACAACAATATGTTTCTATACAAACTCAAACTCTCCTTTCGTAGTCTGGCAAAGGACAAACTCAACTCCATTATCAATATCTTCGGGCTTGCTGTTGGCATGGCCGCAGTTATTCTCATTTCCATATACGTGCAGCACGAACTGAGCTACGATAAATTCAACACAAAGCACGAACGCATTCACCATCTTATATCATTACTTAACGATACGGGTGATGAATTGCAACCCCTTGAAATTTGTACCCGCTTAACTTCTGAAAATTTTGCAAACCAGATACCCGAAATTGAAGAGATAACCCAACTCTACAGAAGTTATGGACAAAACGCAACAGTAGGAGATCAACATTTCAACGGAATACGTTGTCATTATGTCGACACTAACTTTCACAAGGTATTTACACTAGAGCCTATTTCTGGACAATCAGTCCATTTGTTTTCGAATCCCAATGGAGTTGTGATGAATGCCACAACTGCAAAAAAACTATTTGGAACAACGGATGCGGGTGGTAAAGAATTCGAGATGTTTGGCCGATTATTAAAAGTCAACTCTGTTGTTAAAGACTTGCCTCTTACATCTCATTACGATTTTGACGTCCTCTTACCTTTTACTGGCTTTTCATATCAAGCAAATCACAAAAGCATAGAATATCACACCTACATTCTACTTAAAGAAGGGATTAATGAGGCTGCAGCAATAAAAAAGATTGAGGCTAGCTATTCCAAACTACTTGATGATGCTTTTGGAGCATATGGCGAAAAAACAGGATCTTACTTACAAAAATTAACTGATATTCATTTAAAATCGGACTACACCCCCAGCCTTAAACCATCTGGTGATATAAAAGCAATATATATCCATATTCTACTGGCCTTTTTAATATTAGCCATTGCCATTGTTAATTTTATAAACATCACAACAGCCCACTATGATGATAAACTAAACCAAATAGGGATAAAGAAAGCCATTGGTGCAGAGCGAAATGATTTGATTAAAGATTTTTTAGGACGGACTCTATTAATGTCATCAATAGCACTGCTTTTTGGCATTATATTAGCAGAGGTGTTTTTATCCTCCTTTAGTAATTTAATGAGTAGAGAATTGAGTATTGAGTATTTATCGAATCCGATTCTCTACTGCGGTCTTCCTTCTATGACACTACTTGTCGGTCTACTTTCTGGTTTGTATCCTGCCTTTACTATTACTCGATACAAGCCAGCTGCCATAATTAAAGGTAATCTGCAAACGGGTAAAGGCAAAAATCTGCTGTCTCGAATCCTGCTTATTTTTCAATTTTCAACCTCCATTGTTTTGATTTCTGTTGTCATTATCTCACAACAACAAATCAACTATATGAAAAAAACAGATTTAGGCTTCGAACCTGAACATGTTATTGCAATAAACAACCTTAGTGGCGCACAAAGACAAGGCTATTCCACTATTAAACAAGAACTGATAAAGCTGCCTGAAATAAGCTCGGTTAGTGCGAGTTGTCATCTTCCTGGAGGTGGCACAAGCGGTCAAATGTTTCGCCTTTATGGTAGCGATGCTAAAAACACGAAGAATTGTAATGAATATCGTGTCAGACCCGATTACTTTAAAACACTGGGCATACAACTTATAGAAGGAAAGGAATTTGATGAAAGTCAGATTGAACATTGCAGAGGAATCATCTTGAATGAAGCAGCTGTTAAATACCTTGGAGTTGATGATCCTTTAGGCAAGTTAATCTGGTTTCATGAAGCAAAGTATGATATTCAAGCTGTTGTTAAAGATTTCCATTACGCCTCCTTGCACGAAAAGATAGCCCCTTTAATGTTTACCTGCTTCAAACGTAATGGAAATATGCAGTTTGTATTGCTTAAAGTAAAAACCAATGATATCAGTGCTTTAATATCGAAAGTAAAAGGGATCTTCACAAATATTGATCCTTCAAGAACGAATTACCACATATTTATCGATGATATGTGTCGTAATCGATATCAGCAGGAAGAAAGGTCACAAGCACTCACCACTTATTCGTCTGTACTATCCATTTTATTAGCACTACTTGGCCTATATGCGCTCACCTTATTTATCGTTCAAAAACGTACCAAAGAGATTGGTATTCGGAAAGTAAGCGGTGCAAGTGCATTACAAATAACAACATTATTCTTTTCCACCTATGCAAAATGGTTGACACTGTCCTTTATAATAGCCATCCCAATATCTTGGTATATTATGAATCAATGGCTGGAACAATATGCATACCGAACTCAAATCGGTGTTCTTCCGTTTCTATTTTCGGGATTACTAACCGCACTTTTTGCTTTACTCGTTGTAGGCATACAAACCTGGAAGGCTGCCAATCAAAATCCAGTGGATTCCCTAAGGAATGAATAATCTGGATGATTAGTTTTAATTTTTCAAAATAGAAAGAGAGCTTAACAAGCCTCTTAGTCAGAATATATTTTCACAATAATAAAACTCAGAACTCATATAGATGAAAAAGATTGTTTTAGTAATTGTATCAATTATTCTTTTCAATTGTTCGTTTGGGCAAAAAAATGAAAAACAAATTGAAATTAGTATTCCTGAAGTTTACGAACTTTCAAATGTTATCCTAGCAATAACGCCTTATGGATTAAAGGATGAATGGGAAGTACAAAAAGAAACGAAATATTACAAAGAGGTGATGGCTTATTTTATGCCATTCGCAAAGCATCCATTAATCGAGAAAGTAAACTATTCAAGAGAGAAATGGGACTATTATTTAAGTTTCAGAACAGATGCCTATTCGTTTATAATTGACACTAATGGAAACTTGTTTAAAAATAATGAATTTAGAGCACAAGATGATAGAATGGAATTTGAAGCTAATTTGGATTTGGCAAATGACTTTATGAAAGTTTCTAAATTTCGAGAATTTTATAAAAATCATAAAGAGTATTACAACACATTAATGTATGAATATTCTAAATCTCAGATGATTCCTGAGATGATATCTTTCTTAAAGAAGGAGTTTCCATTAAAAACAAATAGCTTAAAGCATAGTTTCAATATCGTAGCTTCTCCTTTAATTTGTAGAATGAATTGTCATGCTGATGTGAGTAATATCCCAACGGATTTTATTACAATTCCAGATCATATATTAAAAGGTAAGCCAGAAGATCGTCCAATGATTCAATACATAGCTCAAGGTATACATATGTTATTTACAGAATCAGATCATGGATTTGTTAATCCTACCACTGAAATATTTGGTGAAGAAGTTAAAGAAAAATTTGATGCTATTCAATGGGATAAGGAAAGTGGATATAGTGAATCTGAATTTGGAGTATTTAATGAATATATGACATGGGCAGTTTATGATATTTTCACACACAAATATTTTCCAGAGGTGGCAGATCAGGTTTGTTTGAAATGGGCTAAACAAAATGAATCTAGAGGTTTTATTCATAGTACAGCATTTAATGCAAAACTTGTTGAATTATATAATTCTAAGCAAGAAAATGAAACTATAAAGGATCTTTATCCTAAAATATTAAGATGGTGTTTAAAGAAAGGAAATAAAATCGCTAAATCTAAATAATACCGATTGGATAATCGGTGGGCTATCTTATCGCTTCGCTCAATCTTACCTCAATTAATTCCATTAACATTACTTCTATTCAATATTTGAATTTATATGTAAAAAAAAACCTTAGAAATTATTCTAAGGTTTTTTCACTTCCTCAACTTTCCACTTTCCATACTTTTTGTTCATAGGAAGACACTTTAAGCGGTTCGGACAAAATATAGCAAGTACAAAGGCTAATTTTAAAAAATATTTTGCTAATATTAACCTATTAAGCTCGACTTGAAAAGCACAGTGTACCAAACACACACTCCTCCTAGTAAAATCGCACACCATAAGCAATTTGAAAACCATTAGAATATGAGTAGCAAGATCTATAGTATCATTAGAGGAACAGGAAAATACATACCATCAAATAAGGTGAAAAATGAGGATTTCCTCACCACTGAATTCTATGACACCTATGGCAAAAAGAGTCCGAAATCAAATCAGGAAATAACCGAGAAGTTTGAAGATATAACCACCATTGCTGAGAGACGACATGTTACGAAAGATCTAGTGACATCTGACATTGCTTTCTTTGCAGCAGAAGACGCCATAGAAAGCTCTCAAATAAATAAGGAAGAGTTGGATTATATTATCGTCGCACACAACTTTGGTGATGTTAAACACGATAATAGAAGATCAGATCTTGTTCCCAGTTTGGCTGCACGTGTTAAGCATAAACTAGCAATTCAAAACCCTAACTGTGTTGCTTACGATTTACCATTCGGATGTCCAGGATGGTTACAAGCTACTATTCAGGCTGATTATTACATTAAGTCGGGCGATGCAAAACAGGTGTTAATTATAGGTGCTGATGTTTTATCTCGAATTTCTGATCCTAACGATAGAGACAGCATGCTTTATGCCGATGGTGCTGGTGCCGTAATTTTAGAAGCTAAGGAAAGTGAAAGCCCTATAGGTATATTAGCCCATGCTACTAGATCGGATACCTATCAATATTCTGAGATGTTATATATGGATAAATCTTTCAATCCTGATAGCGAGCATAAAGATGCCTTATTCTTGAAAATGAATGGTCGTAAATTATACCAGTATGCACTAACAACAGTTCCTCAGGCTATACAAACCGCTCTACTTAAGAGTAAAACGCCTCTTAGCGAGATTAAAAAGGTATTGATTCATCAAGCTAATGGAAAAATGGATGATGCCATATTAAAAAGATTATATGCGCTATATGATATAGATGAGTTACCAGAAGATATCATGCCAATGACCGTATCGTGGTTAGGGAATTCTTCTGTTGCAACCGTCCCTACTCTACTTGATCTTATTCTTAAGGATGAACTGAAACCTCACAAAATAAATAAGGGTGACAGCATTATCTTTGCATCAGTAGGTGCAGGAATGAATATCAATGCGATGGTCTATAAAATGTAGATATTTCTATTCAAAAAAATAAAATGGCGGCTTATTTCCTTAATCAGGTTATAAGCCGCCATTCTTTATTTATGAGTCTTTAAATGCTTCAACCAACTCCCTCAGATTCCAAATCTGTTTAAAAAAATTGACATAAAATAACAATGGGGAAATCTAATAATTTGATTTATCATATAGCATAAAAAAAGATAAATATTTTCATTATGTTTGAAAACCATAAAGTATGCTATTCATTTAAAAAAAACATAATGATCAAACACAAACTAAAAACAAGACTCTCTTTATTATTTTTATCCAGCATTCTCTTATCAAGCTGTGGTGTCATTATAGGTGGAAGTAAATACTATGCGCATGTTACAGTCGAAGATCATCCCTATGCAACTATCAAATACGACGGAAAAACAAAAGGAAACGGTCAAACGATTTTTTTAGCACCCAGAAAAAATGCCGCTTATTTTTCAATTACTGTAAAGGAACCTAACTGTGATGAACAAACATTCGACTTTACGGAAAGAAGTTTTCGTGGTTGGACACTTGCAGGAACCATAGTGACTTGGACAGGTGTTATTGGTGGAGTACCTGTGCCCTGGGGTTTAATTGTTGATGGTGCTTCTGGCTCTTTCTGGAAACCTAGCATTCATGAAAGTGGTGTTTCAAAGATTGACTATAAAAATTTTCACTACAGTCTTAATTACACGGGCTGCCCAGATAATTATAAAGCAACTCCAACTGAAATAATAATTAAATCTAAAGCAGAAAGACTGACTCAGCTTAAAAAACTATTAGACGAGGGCATACTAACTCAAGAAGAATTTGATGCTGAAAAGAAGAAAATTCTAGCTGAATAAAATCTTCAAACATCAATCATAAAATGGCGGCTTATTTCCTTAATCAGGTTATAAGCCGCCATTCTTTATTTATAAGTCTTTAAATGCTAATTCTAGCCATTCTCGCATATCATTTCGAGTCGTTTTCGATCTGATATTTCAATGGTTTTTCCATCTACAATAATCAGTTTGTCTTCCTTAAATTCTTTAATAACACGTGATAAACTCTCAACAGACATCACAGTGAGTTCTGCCAGGTCTTTTCTTGATAAAGCCAAGTTAAAACGTGGGCTTTGATAAATCCTATTCGACAGACATAGCAGTATTTCAGCCAATCTCCCGCTAGATTGTTTTTGAGTTAAGCAAAACAGGCGACTGTAAGATCGAATCGTATTCTCGTTCAAACGAGCTATCAGTTTAGCTGCAAAGCTAGCATTATGCTCCAATAAATTACTTAATGCCTTCATCTCGAACAGGCAAACTGTTGTTTCCTCGTAGGCGACAGCTGTGTAATGAAAGACATTTTTCCCAAATAAAGATTGCAAGCCAATCAAATAACCATCCTTTTCAATGGTCAAAATAATATTCTTTCCATTATTGCCTTCTATATAAAGTTTTACGAATCCACTCCGGATATAGATTACATGTGAGGCTAACATGCCTTGTTTACAAATGACTTCTCCCTTTTTAAAAGTGACTTCTAAGCGACCATTTTCAATCATTTCCAACTGAGAATTATTCAACTCTTTGAAACACTCAGACTTAGTTAAACAATTCTTGCAAGTGACTGATTTTTCGGGGATAGTCATAATATTTTGGGTTTAGGTTTTAAATCTACAGATCTAAATATATACAAATCTATCAAGATAAAACATGTTATATATCAATTTTTGGCATGTAATAGATCAAGTTTTTATACCAATCTACTCAAGTTTTTTATTGCATATTCCAAAAGCTGACTTGAGTTATTCCACTACAAATCACAAGTATATCTTCCAATAAAGCTCTAATATTACATTAAAGAAATTAATCTTTATTCAATAGCTTATTTAAAGACCAATTTCTTAAACACATTTTCTAATAGCAACTAACCAAAAACCTCAAAGCATATGAAGACAATAAAAGTCCTTCTATCCATCAGCCTAATGTCATTTTTATGGGGATGTAGTATGAAGAGTATTCCCGAAGAAAAAACTTATGAAAGTGTAGATGAAATGATAACAGAAGCACGATCCTTAACTGCAGATTTGAGCATAGACGAATTTCATGGGTTAATGAATAGTGATTCGGCTTATATACTTATTGATGTTCGCTTACCTGAAGAGCACAAAAAAGGCTTTATCCCTGGTTCAATTTCAATTCCACGTGGCGTTATCGAGTTTCGTATTGCCAGCGAAAAAGTTTGGGATGAAGAAGGTATGTACGTTCCTGAGAAAAACGAAATGCTTGTTTTGTATTGTAAGAAATCGAAACGAGGTGCCCTTGCAGCTCTTACTCTTAAACAACTCGGCTATAGCAATGTGAAAAACATGACAGGAGGCTGGACTGACTGGCATATCAAATACCCCGAAATTAAAGAAGATAAAATTGAGGCTGGTGCCCAAGTCAGTGCTGCTGCTGAAGAAGAAGATTCAGGAGGCTGCTAATAACTTAAAATTACAAAACCTAAATAATAAAAACCTAAATCCTTTTACAATGAAAAAGTTTACAAAATTTCTAGTCATTCTGGCTTTATTGCCGATGTTATTCCTTTCGTCTTGTAAAGAAGATGATGATGCAACAGGTGTTGATAATCCTGCCTTTGAAGCACTTCAAACTTACCTGGTTGATAACCAAATGGACTTGAACCAGGTTATTTCAACGACTGAAAATGGAAAATTTGCTACAAAAACACTTGCAGATAAGTATATTATTGATATCCGTTCAGCTGCTGATTTTACAACGGGTCATTTAGATGGTGCAGTAAACTCAACTTTAGGTAATATTCTAGAAACTGCAAAAGCTGCAAACAACCCTATACTAGTTGTTTGTTATACAGGACAAACTGCAGCTAGAGCGGTTGTTGCTTTACGTTTGAGTGGCTACCCAAAAGCAGCTTTGCTTAAGTGGGGTATGAGTGGTCAAGGTAATACTGGTCCTTGGGATAGCAATATTGGTGATGCAGCTAAAGATCATGCAAATTGGACAAATGATGCTCCAGTTAACCCATCAACTTATCCTGCTCCTGTTCTTTATACTACGGCTACTGAAGGTGCCGCAATTCTTAAAGAAAGAGTTCAAGCGATGTTGGAAAATACAGCATGGTCGGTTAAGAATCCTGATCTATTATCGACTCCTTCAAACTACCAGATCAATAATTATTTCTCAGAAGGCGACTGGAATGCTTTTGGTCACTTTAAAGGTGCTCACCGTTTAAACCCATTAACTTTAAATGGAAGTCAAGTATTCAATCTTGATCCAAATCAAACAATCGTAACTTATTGTTATACTGGACAAACTTCAAGTATTATTACAGCTTACCTACACGTATTAGGATACGATAAAGCAAAAAGTTTATTGTTCGGAATGAATGGTTTACAAAACACACATAGCCAGTGGATTGATAATGCTGCTATTACTGGAAACCAGTGGGTTCAAGGAGCTCACTAGAATCTTAAAGCACTTGAGAGTGATCATCACTCCTAAGTGCTTTTTAACACAAAAAAATCACTGACTAACCAAGGACTTTTCATCTCTAAAGAATATTCGATTAGATATTGAGCTCTGAATATATCCTCAACCTAACCTATCAAAAAATTACAAACATGAAAAATATACTACTCGCTATAATGGTCATCATGATGTTGCCAGTTGTAGCAAATGCACAGGGATGTGATGAACCTTCTGGTGAAGGTGTAAACGTATTCGGATTCTTCCAACCTAAATTCGAATACAACCAAAATGAAGGAATTGATGACAGCAATACATTTAACTTTAACAGAGCTCGAATAGGTGCTATGGGTAGTATCCCTTATGATTTCAGCTACTATATGGTACTTGAAACCAGTCCTAATAAGAATGATGGAACGCCTTATTTACTTGATGCCTTTGTAACTTATTCTCGTTACGATTTTGCAAGAGTGTCTTTTGGTTCATTCAAGTCTCCAATCTCTTTGGAATTGAATACGCCATGTCATAAGCTTCATACTATTAATCGTTCTAAAGTCGTAGAGCAGTTAGCAACACCTGATCGCGATCGTGGTTTTATGGTTTTAGGTGGTGCAGACTCAACCCTATTCCAATATAGCGTAGCTATTACAAATGGTACTGGTTTGTTCCAAAATGATGACAATAAAAGAAAAGACTATGCAGCGCGTTTAGTTGCTAACCCTCATAAAAATCTAAAAATTGGTGCCAGCTACAAGTTTGGTAAAGCAACAGCTGCTGTTGACGGTATGCCTGAAGATGAAAGAACTCGCTATGGTGCAGATATTCAATACAAGCAAGGCGCTTTCATGTTACAAGCTGAATATTTGTATGCTAAGGATGTTGGTTCTTATACTACTGGTGGTGGTTGCGGTGAGCCAATTGAAGTACATCAAGGTGATATCAAGAGAGATGGTATGTTCGTAATGGGTATGTATAAGTTCCAAAACAACCTTCAACCTGTTGTGAAATTTGAATATTTCGATTCAAGTAAAGATATTGATGGTAACACTGAGTACTGTACAACCTACGGTCTAAACTATTTCTTTAACGATTGGACAAAAGTTCAGGCTAACTACGTATACAGAGCCGAAAAGGAAAAAGAAATTGATAACGATATTTTCATGTTGCAAGTAACGGTTAAGTTTTAAAACGGGATGATTGGGAGTCGAAAGACTCCCTTTACTTGTACTTTATTAATCAAATTAAAATAGATAATTATGAAAAAATTGATATTGATGGTATTTGTTTGCTTCCTAGGGATGCAAATGACTTTCGCACAGGATATCATTTCTGTTAAAGAATTTTTGAAACTTAAAAGTGATCCGAATGTTGTTTTAGTCAGTGCAAGAAAACCTGCCGATTATAAAAAGGTTCATATTGCAGGAGCTATAAATATAAATCACAAAGACTTATACAAAGCTTCACCTAAAAGCACCCTAAAATCAAGTGCTGAGATCGCAAAGATCCTTGGTGAAAAAGGTATTAGCAACAACAATACAATCGTACTTTACGATAATGGCTCAGGAAAATATTCAGGTCGTATGTATTGGATATTAACCTATTTAGGAGCCAAAAATGTCAAATTATTAGATGGTCATATGAAAGCTTGGAGAATGGCTCGTAAGCCTGTGACCAAGAATCCTGCTAACAGAAAAGCAACAACATTTGCTGTAAACCTAAACAAAGGAGCAATTGCCTCTATCATTCAAGTTAAAAAAGCTTCAAGTAGTGCGACTTCAATTATCGTCGATGTTCGTGCAGCTGACGAATACAATGGTATTAAAGAATCAAAACTTCCAAAAGGTCACATCCCTTCAGCTATCAACCTTGAGTTTAAAAAGGTATTGACAACTAAGGGAAAGCTAAAATCCAAAGAAGAATTACAAGCTCTTTTCACTGCAGCTGGTATCACAAAAGATAAAGAAGTGATTCTTTATTGTGAATCAAGTGTACGTGCTGGTATTGTATATCTAGCCTTAACATCAGCTTTAGATTATCCAAATGTAAAAGTTTATGATGGTGCTTTGTTCGAATGGACAGCAAGCGAAATTGTACAAAAATAGACTCTAAGTTTTCATAAATCTGCTACCTTCTGGGCTTTCCAGAGGGTAACAGATTGAATTAAAAATATCGATCTGATGAGCAAGTCAAGAAGAGATTTTATAAAGATATCCGCATTGGGATTCGGAGGCTTGGTTTTAGCTAATCCAATTCTGAATGCCATGATTGGGCAGGTGAAAGCCGGTGAGCCCATGGATGCTTCCAAATTTAAACGTGTACCTACCTATTGTGAAGTGTGTTTCTGGAAATGTGCAGGCTGGGTACATAAGGATGAAAAAGGTGAACTTTGGAAAATAGAAGGTAATGAAGATGATCCGCATTGTAATGGACGTTTCTGTCCTAGAGGTACTGGTGGTCTTGGCATGTACAATGATGAAGATCGATTAAAATCGCCATTAATGCGTGTAGAAGTTGATGGCAAACAGACTTTCAAAGAAGTCAGTTGGGATGAAGCATTCCGATTTATTGCTGACAAAATGAATCAGGTTTCCGAAGAACATGGTCCTGAAAGTATGGCCTTATTCAAACACGGTTCTGGTGGTGCACATTTCGGTAAACTATTCAAAGCATTCGGTTCCAGAAACATTACCGCTCCCTCCTATGCCCAGTGTCGCGGTCCTCGCGAGGTTGGCTTCCATGCAACCTTTGGTGCTAACATCAACTCCCCGGAACCTGTCGATTTGGAAAATACCAAATGCCTGGTTCTAATTGGTAACCATATAGGTGAGAACATGCACAACTCTCATGTTCAGGAAATGTCTAAAGCCATTGATAAGGGCTTAAAAATAATCACTGTTGATCCTCGATTATCAACCGCAGCCAGTAAATCGAAATATTGGCTCCCTATTAAACCTGCAACCGATATTGCTCTATTATTAGCATGGATGCATGTTTTAGTCACAGAGAAATTATACGATAAAGCATATATCGATCAGTACGCATATGGTTTCGAAGATCTTGAAGCACATATAGCTGATAAAACCCCGGAATGGGCTGAAGAAATTACAACGATTAAAGCCGATGTGATCAGAGAAACAGCTAGAGAGATGGCTTTTAATGCTCCAGCTACACTTATTCATCCAGGACGTCATGTGACTTGGTATGGTGATGATACACAACGCTTACGCGCGATGGCAATGCTAAATGCTTTACTTGGATCATGGGGCCGTAAAGGCGGTTTCTATTTCCCTGAAAAAGCCAAAGTGCCTTCATTCCCTCATCCAGCCTTCCCATCTGTTTCGTGGACATGGAAAGATTATCTTGATGGAAAATACACACTAGCAGGTTCATCAATCGCAAATGTATTTGTCGATGCGACTCATCCTGACAATAAAACAGATAAAAAAATTAAAGGTTGGTTCGTCGTTGGTACAAATCTGATATCAACTATTCCAAACACCAAACGAACTATTGAAGCTATAGATAATCTAGACCTTTTTGTAGTGGTGGATACCATGCCAATGGAGATTACAGGCTATGCCGATATTATTCTCCCTGAATGTACTTACCTGGAGCGTTACGATGATATTCGTGTTTCTCCAAACCGAGAGCCAAACATAGCCGTACGAATGCCGGCAGCAAAACCCAAATACTTGACGAAACCATCAGATTGGATCGTTCGTAAGTTGGCCGAAAAGCTAAAACTGAGTTCTTATTTCAACTATAAGAGCTATTCTGAAGTTCTAGATTGGCAACTGAAACAAATGGGACACTCATTGGCTGAAATGCAAGAGAAGGGTGTTATTAAATTCAAGCGAAAGCATGAAAATCTATATCTTGAAGAGGGTGAAGAGTACGAATTCGGAACACCTACAGGTATGATTGAACTCTACTCAACTGACCTGGAAATGGAAGGTTTTGATCCACTACCAAACTACACACCTCATCCTGAACCACCAGCAGGTTTCTTCAGGCTCAACTACGGACGTGCACCTATGCACACTTTTGGCCGTACGGCTAATAATCCAAACCTGAATGAGCTGATGAGCGAAAATAAGCTTTGGGTAAATCCTATAATCGCCATGCAAGCAGGTATCGTAAATAATCAGGAAGTCTGGCTTGAAAATCAAGATGGTATAAAATCAGAATTCCCTATCAAAGTAAGAGTTACCGAACGTATTGGCATGGATAATGTGTACATGGTTCATGGATTTGGGAAATCAAACAAGAAACTTAATCGTTCAAATGGACGAGGGATTAGTGATTCTCAACTCGTAACCAACGTAATGATCGATCCAGTAATGGGTGGAACAGGAATGCGTGGAAATTTTGTGAAATTTATAATTGACAAGCCAGAAAGGGAGGTTATCTCATGAGATATGCAATGCTAATTGATACGAAAAAATGTGTAGGCTGTAGCGACTGTGTTGTTGCCTGCCAAAATGAAAACCGCGTACCTATCGGTTATTGTCGCGATTGGGTTATTGAAACTGCCAAAGGCACTTTCCCCAATGTGAGCATCGAATTACGCTCAGAACGATGTAACCATTGTGAGAACTCACCTTGCGTACGTTGCTGCCCAACTGGAGCGAGTCACTACGAGAATGGTGGATTAGTCATGGTGGATCGATCGAAATGTATTGGTTGTGGTGCTTGTGTACAATCATGTCCTTACAATGCTCGATACTCTCATCCTGATGGCTTTGTTGATAAATGTAGCTTCTGTAATCATCGCCTAAAGGAAGGTAAGAAGCCTTCATGTGTTTCTGTTTGTCCAACAAATTGCATGTATTTTGGTGATATAGAAGATGAACAATCTCAGGTTAGTCAACTTCTTAAAAACCGAACGTGGAAAGTCCTTGCTCCAGAAGTTGGAACAAAGCCACAGGTTTACTACCTGACTTAAACATTTTGAGACAATAAGATTTATAGATTTTCACAATCCTTAAGCTATGACTTAAGGCTAAAAAATATTCTTATGAACGAAGAAATTTTAATTAGTGGAAGAATGAACCCCCATATCGATCCCACACTGGGCATTTGGGGGTGGGAAATTCCTCTTTATTTATTTTTAGGAGGGTTAGCAGCTGGAATCCTATTCTTTGCGGCTCTTTATTCACTTTTAGGAAGAGAAAAAGAATTACCAACTGCAGTCAGAAAAGCAACATTCCTTGTCCCTATTATTTTAATCGTAGGCTTAGGTGTTCTATTTCTAGACTTGAAAAACAAGCTCTATTTCTGGCAACTATACACCACAATCCGTATAGAGTCACCAATGTCATGGGGTGCCTGGACACTCATGCTCATCACACCACTCTCTATAGCTTGGTGCCTTAGCTATTGGCGCGATCTTATTCCAGATTGGACATGGCAAGTCAAATACCTTGAATGGATAGAGGAATTTGTACAAAAATACCGCAAAGCTTTCGCTTGGGTCATGATTATTTCATCTGTTATTCTAGGTATTTATACAGGTATTCTTTTATCTGCCTTTAATGCGCGTCCTTTGTGGAACACCTCTATTTTAGGTCCTCTATTTCTTGTTTCTGGTTTATCAACGGGTGCAGCAACCATCATGTGGCTGTCCAAAGAAAAATTAGAACGTACCCTATTCAGCAAGATCGATTTACTATTAATTGGAATAGAAGTCTTCTTTATCATTCACCTATTTATGGGATTTATGGCCAGTAATGCGGCACAAATTGAAGCGGCTCAGCTATTCCTCGGAGGTGCTTATACTCTGCCTTTCTGGGGTGGTGTGGTTCTACTTGGTTTAGTGATTCCTGCAATTCTCGAAATTATGGAACTTAGAGGCAAACATATTCCTGTTGCTTTGCCAGCCTTACTCATTTTAATTGGAGGCTTAGTTTTCCGATTCATCATGGTTGATGCAGGCCAAATCAGTCAGTACTTATATTAGTGGTTTAGGTAAATTCAGATTTGTGATTAAAATCTGATATGTTCACAGAAAACCGTCACTTGGGTTACCACCTAATGTGCGGTTTTTTTTTATGCAGTTTCTCTGAGGGTCTCACTTTTTTGTTCACGTATTCTCGGGATCAATAAACGCCGCAACTACTATTTATTAGTTAGTCATACCCTGACACATACAGCTCCCATATAGTCAGAGCATGACAATACAGAAATAGTCATGAAAGCTATAGCTGCCCCAGATTTGTAATCTGGGCTTAAGGAATTGATGATTTTAAATCACCTAAGCTGCAAAAGGAATTCGAAATCCCAAACTCGAAATCTGAAAATAGCATATTTTAAAAGCAAGTTTATTGTGAGGGGCTCAATAAACTATGCAATTGCTATTTATAATACTAGTCATAACCTGACACATACGACTCCATTATAGTCAGAGCATGACAGCTGCAGACGATAGGGTGCAAAATCATCAGCCATAAAAAAAGCCAACAGAAAATTGATTCCATTGGCTTAGTATTTTGTGTTCTTATATTCTAGTTCTCATCTCTAAAAAAGAGCTTGTAGTAGCTCATATCACGAGCTGCATCGAATCCCTTTTCTAAGAATTTACGTTGTCCATGAATATAAACGTGGAAATTTTTATCCAATTTCAAGACTTGTTTAAAGAATCGTTGCTCTCCTTTTACCGCATCTTTATTGATACTAAAATCTGCATTAATATCACTGTCGTGTTCACCTTGGTAATAGCTTTTGTATTCGTCAAAGGCATTAACAACATCAGGTTGTTCAATCACCTCCTTTTTAAATAGATCTTCATTAAACTCCTTTTTATCCTTAAAGAAGTTAATCGATTTATTCATCAAATCAATTTGATCAGCTTTTGCAACTTCGTTCTCATCGTTGTAAACTTCCCCGATAAATCCTTTACACATCTCAAGGTAATTCTGAGTATGGTAAAAATCATCCTCACGAAGCTTTAGGTTCAAGAAATCCTCTTTCCAATAGATTGCTTCACCATTCTTATTGGTTTTATCAACGATACAAACCTTGTATCCATTTTCCTTCTCCGTATTGAAAATAAGACAACCTTTATCCAATTTCTTGATATTGATGCCACTCTCACAACCCAATTCGAAGTTTTCCTGATTCTGGTATACCTTTAGGAAAGTATCCTTATTCTCTGATTTAAAAATACCTAAAGCATCACAAACCTCACCATCGACAATACAACCAGAGAACGCAACCAAGTAAAACTCACCACCTTTAATATTAGGATGATTTGATTTATCGTAAAGGTGCATAGCAATATTTACCGATTGATCGTAGAAGCTCTCATTCTCCTCAAAAAATTCAGAAGCAAAACTAAACACCTCATTCATGTCTAATCCTTCTTCGTGCTGAAAATTGTAGAACTCTTCCTTATTAAAAGCCGATAAAAAATATTTCAATAGAATATCTCTAACATCATCATCTTCTAACTGTATGCCCTGCTTTGAAAGTTTCAAAGTCTCCTCGTGATGCTTATTACCTACATTATGAACCACTATTCGGTCCAGATTTATATCATCGAAATTAAACATGCTTACTCTTTTATTTATTCTTAATTGATTTCTTCATTAAATCTAATCATAAAAAAATGATCAGAAATAAAGTGTAAAGATACTGACTTTAATGAATGAAAAGTACACTCAAGGCATTGATAAATGTGAAAACAATTTAAATTCTAGTTTTCAATATTTACTCTTGCCGTAGTCGCCATTATATAATAGTTTTGATATGAGGATTGAACTACAGCAATAATTGGAATATCTTTATCGATTGTACGTCCCTTTGGTACACTGAATTTAAAAGTAGCCTTCCCTTTTTTTGTTTCCAACTCACTCAAAACAGTATAGGCTTTCAATGGAAAACACTTTCCATCTTGTAATTTACCAATATAGAATTGCACTTTTCTATATCTCTTCTCCATACTCAAATTTAGATGATACATATTTGATTGATTCAGAAGATTAACGTATTCCACCTTAATTTGGGGTTCTTTTTTCTGTTTTCCTGTGTTTGTAAACTCCTTCAAGCCTTTACACATCATATCATTCTCAAAAAGCATTTCAGATTTTATTTTGCCACTTTCCCAATATTTTTTTTGAGCTCCATGTTTTAATCTCTCTTTATAATTAGTAGCTCGATACAACTTGCCGCTTTTATAAAACCACTTCACCACACCATGCTTTTTTCCATCAACATAGGGAATTTCATATTGCTTTTCACCCGTTTCATAATAGCTATGACTGGTACCCACCTTCTTATTGTCCTTATATTTAACGATAGATTTCAATTTCCCACTAGGAAACTTATATCGTACTTCTCCATTAAGAGATTTCTTATCAGTAGAATCACTATTTATAACGACTGATTGATCAACAACCTCACCTTTCTGGGAAAATTTTTCCATCACATAATTACATGATGTGAAAATTAAGCTTGATAATAAGACTAGAACTAATTTCGTTTTCATGATATTATTTTGTTTTATACTTCTACAATTTCATCTAGTTTTCCATAAAGGATAAAGGCAAAAACCTGTTTAAAATTCATTTTCTCAAGTAGCTTTTTATAAGCACCAACCTGACGAATATGATCTTTTTCCTTCTTTTTACCAAACTTATAATCAATTACTATGGCTTGATCATCTTTCACAATCACTCTATCCGGCCGCAAAGTATTGCCTTCACCCAACAGAATATCACGTTCGTTAATCACTCGCCAATCTTTCGAAAACCAGGAAGCAATTTGAGGTTTCTTAAACAATTCTTCCACCATTATTCTAACCTCTTCTGATTGCGACTCATCTAATTTGCCTTCAAATTTAAGTTTAGATAAAGCCGAATCAATATCGTCAGCGTACTTAATATCTTGAAACAAACTATGCAAAATATTACCTCTATTCACCGGTGCAAAACTATCTATAGATGCCGCTTCAGAGAAATCAAAATAATCTGCTGCATGAGAACGTAATTTCAATCTATCATCAAGCATTGAAGCTGGATATTCAGTCATTAATTGCTCAACTTCATGTTCAATAACCTCTCTTTCCTTCTCAACTAACTCTCCTAATTCAAAGCATTTATTCTCATCATCCCAATAAGTATTCATATTGATGAGCTCTTTGCCACCAAAATCTGACGAATACTTGGCTGCATTCTCAAAGATATGGAATAACAGGTGACTAACTTTAGAAAATTTATCGTTTGTTGGTAAGGGAGAATAGGTAATTAAAATTTCTTCAGCTCGGGTTGTAGCAACGTAGAGCAAATTAAGATTATCGATATAGGCCTGTAGCTTTTCAGTAAAGTACTCTTTATAATAAATGGTTTGTTTTAAGTCAGATCCGTAACGAATCGGCAAGACATCAATCTTATTAAAACCTTCCAATTCTGGTTGGCACCAAAGTATTTTAGTGTGCTTCACATCATCCAAATCCCAATCACAAAAGGGTAATAGAACAGCCTTAAATTCCAAACCTTTCGATTTATGAATCGTTAGAATTCGAATGGCATCCTGATGATCAGAAACGGAGATAACTTCCTTATCCTTTCGCTCTTCCCAATAATCAACAAATGAGTTCAGATCTGGTGCATCACTACGCGAAAAACCTAGTACAAGATCTTGATAAGCTTCCAGATATGGAAAATCAGTTGAACGCTTATTCAATTGGAAAATATCAATCAACTGTTCTACTAAATCAAAAAGAGCTTGTCGCTTTAACAATGAGATATTTTCAGTGAACTCAACTGGGAAAAACCCTTTAAATATATCTTCAGAATCATCACTCTGTGCAAATATATCATCAAAATTTTCAGGCTTTATTTCTTTAAGATACAGGCTATATTCCTGTAGTAAATAAGCTAAATTAATTTTATCCTCTGGGTAAATAAAATACCTCAATAAATGGGATAGAAAACTAATAACCGAAGAATTCTTGAGATAAAGTGACTCGTTCGAAATCACATTATAGTTCACGCCTTCTATAGCTGATTCGGAGTTCCTATAAGCCATCAATTTATTAGCAATCATAGCACCTTCTCGCCCATTTCGAACTAGAATTGCCATATCTCCTGCCTGATACCCTTTAGTTTGAATCTCCTCAATTTGAGTCGGTAATAATTCTAAAACACGCTCAATCCACTTCTCTCCTTTTTCAACTTCAATCATATTGGCTTTCACATAGCCAGGGCACTTATCTTCTCCTCCAGGATATCCCTGATAAACATCAGAATAAGCATTCAGTATTCGTGCTTGCTCAACACTCAACTTATCTTCTAAGCCCTTAGGAATATCATTATTGTAATCGTTTTGCAAAGCTTGAGATGCTAAAGCATATAAAGCATTATTAAAGTTGATGACGTTCTTTGAACTTCGCCAGTTCATATCCAAGGTCATGCCATTTACTCCCTGATCTTTAAAATCCACATCCAACTGTTCAGCAAGTAACTTCCAATCTCCATTTCTCCAACGGTAAATCGACTGTTTCACATCACCCACAACCAAAGAGCGATTATCCTCAGCCAATGAATTCCCAACCAATGGTCGGAAATTTTCCCATTGCATGGAAGAGGTATCCTGGAACTCATCAATCATGAAATGCTTATACACATTCCCAATTTTCTCATAGACAAAGGGCGTATCATTGGTTCCAATAATGCTGCGAAGTAAACGAGAGGCTTCAGATAATAAAAACAGATTTTCATCCTCTGTGAAAGATTTAATCTTTTTTGATATATCTGTTAAAATCCCCAGAGTATAGATGTACTTAAGTGTTTTATCTGTGGAAAAATACAAATGGCATTCATTATTAAAGAACTCCACTGCATTTTTCAATAAATCACCTAAACCTGAGGAATATATAGATGAAACAGCAGCTTTAATATCTGGACTCGCTTTAGCTGAAGTCCATTTATCTGGATTATCGATGGCTGCTAAAACACGGGCTCCTGGCTCTACCATATCACCAGCTTGAAGCTTATAAAAATAATTAGCGAAACCCGATTTGCCATAAGCAAAATCAGCAACACTTAAACCCTGATTATCAATCAGATTTACAGCCCTCGTTCCAATTTCTTTAAGTGTATTCTCAAAGTCATCCTTAATTTGCTTCAAGCCCTTTCGGTATGCATTTAAGAAATTTTTATCAGATAGTTTTTCAATCAAAACCTGATCGAAATTCATATAATCTTCCTTAAACACCTCAGTTCCAACTTCAAGAATATCATTCTTGAAATTCCATGTCTTCCCCTCTTTTATCTTTGATTCTGCGAAGTCAGACAACCAAGAGCGTAATTGAGCATCTTCATCCACATCGAGAAACAATAGGTCTACAGCATCATTTAAAACCTTACGTTGGTCAAGCTCAATATTGAAGCCCATTTGCAAACCAATTTCTCTCGTAAATGAGCGGACTACTTTCTGAAAGAAACTATCAATTGTGGTGACGGAGAATCGGCTATAATCATGAAGCAAGCGGTTTAATATTTCTTTTGCTTTTACTTGCAAGGCATTTGCATCAAACTTATTGAGTTCCATTAACTCTTCTGCATAGGGTGATTTTTCACCTTTTGAGAGAATATAAATCTCCTTTAATATTCTTGATTTCATCTCATCAGTCGCCTTATTAGTAAAAGTTACTGCCAGAATGCTGCGATAATTCAAAGCTTCTTCGAAAACAAGCTTTAAATATTCGCGTGTGAGTGTGTAGGTTTTTCCTGATCCAGCTGACGCTCGATATATATTTAATGATGACATAGTAAATCTAATTTATCCCGAAAATACAATTTTAAGCTAGCTTAACAGTAAGAATCACGATGTTTTTTAGTTTGAAAAGTATATGCTATGAATATCTCTAAGCTATCACTTTCAATTAATTATGAATTTCACTTCAAAAAAAATGCCCCTTAAGTATCACTTAAGAGGCATTCAAAATATTTATGAGCTTATTTTTAGAACTTATACGATAGCCCTATTCCTAATATTTCTTTGAACTGTACTTTAACACCTTTGTTTACGCCATCTTTATTCACATACTCCACGTCATCATCATATACTAAAGTTGTATTGATAGAAGCTGTAAGGAATTCATTCACTTTCATGTTAATCATTAAGTCCCAATTGACATCAATGTTTCCAAAAGTATCAGAATATGATGTAAATAAGTCCAAAGTGCTCTTTACATCAACATTCTTAGCTACAGTCTTCTTATAAGTCAATTTTGACAGAGCACCAAACTCAAGTCTCATTTTATCACCTGGATCTACTCCAAAAGCCCCAGCGTCAGACAATTCGTTATCATTCACAATAGTTGTCTTGCCTGTTACAGGTGATAAATAAGCTGAGAAAGTCTCATTTGGCTTATAGTCCATACCCAGAGAAAGCAAAATATAAGCAGGTGCAAGGAAATTAGACACCTTCACATCTGGGTCACTTTCAGTTTTCCCATAGTTATATCCTTTTGCAAATTGAGATTTGAAATCTAATAAAGCTGTATAATACCATTTCTTACTTGCCTGATGTCCATATTTTGTCACAAAATCAATCTTATCGATACTTTTACGAGTACCTGCATCACCTTGTTTCAATAGGCCATACTCTAGCTTTAATGTATTATCCCAAGCATTTTTATCTCTGGTATAATTGGCAAATAAGTTCAACTGAACATTTGTAGAGATAGCATTGTCACCACCACCTGACCAATTACTTAATGAAGTTTGAGAAAAAGATAATGAAGCCATTCCTCCTTTTTTCCAATAGCTTGTGTCCTGAGTTTCTTGTGCACTAATATTAAGACTTATAAGCGCAAAGAATACGAAAAGTAAATTTCTAGTCATTGTATAGTTATTTAATTAATATTCGATATAACAGTATACAAAATTAATTTATTTTGTTTAAAGATAAGCATTTGTTTTATCGAAAAAATCGATATTGCTCTTAAGAATATTAATAAGTACATTTGCAGATTCAAAATGAAGGAGAAAAAGAAATGACAAAAAAAGTTGTAATAGGATTGTCTGGAGGAGTTGATTCAAGTGTAGCAGCCTATTTACTCAAAGAACAAGGCTATGAAGTTGAAGCTTTGTTTATGCAAAACTGGAACGATACGGTTGGCTTAAAATCAGAAGAGTGTCCTTTTGACGAGGATATTCTATTTGCACAAATGGTTGCTAAAAAATTAGATATTCCATTTCACTTTGTTGATTTAAGTACAGAATATCGAGCGAAAGTAATTGATTACATGTTCGCTGAATATGAATGTGGACGTACACCAAACCCTGATGTACTCTGTAATCGGGAAATAAAATTCGACGTATTCTTAAAGAAAGCGGTAGAGCTTGGTGCTGACTATGTAGCAACAGGACACTATTGCAGAAAAGAAACAAAGATCGTTGATGGTAAAGAGGTTTATAGCCTTTTAGCTGGTGTTGATAATAATAAAGATCAAAGTTATTTTCTATGTCAACTCTCACAAGAACAGCTTTCCAAAGCTATGTTCCCTATTGGTGACATTGAGAAGCCTGAAGTTAGAGAAATAGCTCGTAGAGCAAAACTAGCATCTGCTGAAAAGAAAGACTCACAAGGAATCTGTTTTGTTGGAAAAGTAGACTTACCTATATTTCTACAGCAAAAACTGAAGGCTAAACCTGGCGTTATTGTTGAAGTATTAGCCGAGAATGCTCACCGAATTATACCTAAATCTGAAGAATTAGCTGACTTAGCTAGACCCTATCAATTTAGAAGACATCATGGTAAGAAAGTTGGTGAACACAATGGAGCTCATTTCTTTACTGTAGGACAAAGAAAAGGTTTAAATGTTGGCGGAAAAGCTGAACCCTTATTTGTTATTGGCACTGATGTTAAGGAGAATATCATTTATACAGGTATGGGGCACTCTCATCCTCTTTTAATGCGTAAGGCTCTGTTTATTTCGAAAGAAGAAACACATTGGATTCGTCAAGATTTAATGCCAACTGAGGAGTGCGAAAGACGTTACGATATTAGAATCCGTTATCGTCAGCCACTTCAAAAAGGAACAATTTACTTTAAGAAAGAAGGCTTATATATTCTTTTCGACGAACCACAACGTGCAGTTGTTGCAGGACAATTTGCTGCCTGGTACGATGGTGATGAATTGATAGGTTCTGGTCCTATCGATGGAGAATAAATGAAAAATTCATTCAAATTATTATAATGCAAAAGGGGCTGATTCAAATGAATCAGCCCCTTTTTATATCATATCAGTCAATATATTAAGCTTCTTTTTGCTCAACCATTACAAAAGGTATGCCTACGATCGCATTATAGTCTTCTCCTGCTTCCATCATATCTTCATCATCCTCTTCGAAATACCAATTTACAGAAACATTTTTCCCTCGGTTTGAAATCGTCTCAAGTTTTCTGAAAAAGTCCAAAATGCATTTTGAAGAACTGGTATTGAAATATTCCAATTTCATCTGAACGATGGTATCAGTTTTTACTTCATGAGAATATGCTTCTACCCATTCCATGAGAGGAATGTAAAATTCTAGTGAATTTTCCGGAATTGAACGCCCTTCAAGAAGTAATTCGCCATTTTCAGCGTTAAATACGACTTTCGGAGTTTTTGAGCTGCCTTCTATTATTAAAGTATCCATAAAAGAATATCGTTATTTTTTGACTAAATTTTTACAGTTAAGACTAAGAAGAAATTCTCTCCTTTGGTTCGTTTAGAACAATACTTAAGTCTATTTCCACTTCTTCTTATCATATTGATAATGCCTAGACCGCCTCCACCTTTTTCAGAAAAATGTCTATTAGACAACACTTTTCGGTATAAGTTTTTTAGCTCTTCGGCACCTAATAAATTCGTATGATCAATATAATCTGTGAAAACCTTAAGCTTTTCAATTTTGATGAAATTGGCAGAGATGATCTTCACTCCATCTTCATTTTTTTTGAAGATTAAGCTTCCATAACTTTTAAAAGTATCTTCAATCTCGAACTTCTCACCATGATGATAAAGGTTCTGAACCAATTCGATAAGGATATTTAGAATCTTTTTTCTCTCCTTCATTGGAAAGTTTTTTTCATCCATAATCGCTTCAATCTTTTCCAGAATATCTGTTACCTGCTTAGAACCAACACTCCCTTTATAATAGAAAAGGGTGTCTTCGCTCACATTGTCGGCAAACCACTGGTTAAGGTTAAAACTCATTGAAATATCTTTATATTAAATTATCTCTTCTCAACAAATATAATAAAATAGCTAAAAGATTTATGCTGTAATACTTATCTTTCTGATTCTTTTCTACTTTTAAAGGTATCTTTCTTACTCCCAGCAAACATTGAATATTTCTGGAACTTGCATTCTAAAGGACCATTGAATAAGGTTACTTTTCTTGATGGACGCAAACCAATGCTATCAAAACATTCTTTTCCATAGCTAAGAATCCATGCATCATAACCCATAAATTGGTGCTTCAATCTTTCTCCAATCATAGAATAAAGGCCTTCTAAGTCTTTAACTTTCAAACGCTCACCGTATGGAGGATTTGTAATTAAAATACCTTTTTCTGTTGGAGGAATAAATTGTTGGAAAGGCATCACAGTCAACTTAATTTTTCTTCTCAAACCAGCGTTACGAATGTTCTCCTCAGCAATTTCCATGGCTTTATCAGAGATATCACAACCTATGATATTAGCGTCAAAATCAATTTCAGTTTCGTCATTATAAATTTCATCCCAAAGATCTTGGTCGAAATCACTCCATTTCTGGAAACCTAGTTCTTTTCGATATAAACCTACAGGAATATTGTATGCAATTAATGCAGCTTCAATCAATAAGGTTCCTGAACCACACATTGGGTCAATAAAGTTCGATTTCTTATCCCATTCTGACATAAGAATCATACCTGCAGCCATTACTTCATTAAGGGGAGCAGCAGTTTCTGCAACTCTATACCCTCTTTTGTGCAATGATTCACCAGAACTATCTAATGAAACAGTACATGTGTTTTTATCGATATGTACATTGATTCTCAATGTAGGATTGACAACACGAACCGATGGGCGATCTCCTGTTTTATCAAAAAACTGGTCAACAATAGCATCTTTAACTCGGTAAGTAACAAACTTCGAATGTTTGAAATCTTCAGAACTGATAGTACTATCAATTGAAATCGTATCTTTTAAAGATAGATACTCACTCCAGTCTATCTCCTGAATACCTTTATACACTTCATCAGTGTCTATAGCATTAAACTTGTGAATTGGCTTAATAACACGAGTCGCTGTTCTTAAGTGAAAGTTCGTTTTGTACATTAAAGCTTTATCTCCGACAAAACTTACGGCACGCTTTAATACTTTAATCTCCTCAGCTCCTAAATTTTCCAATTCCTGAACCAATACCTCCTCTAAACCTTGAAAGGTTTTTGCAATCATTCTAAACTTTACCGAATCTGTTTTCAAAACTATTGTTATTAATTATACCACTTTGAATAGCTCGCGCATCTATAAATTCTATAAACTATAGACTCCCGTTAATTTACGCTTACAAAAGTAGTCTTTAGCTTATAAAAATCAGCTATTTTTCAGTGGTTTTAAATAAAAAAAGCCGGAAAACATCCGGCTTTTCACATAAAAAGTAAATATTTACTTTAAATATTTCTCATATTCTTTAGAATTATCAAGTATTTCCAAAGCTCTATCGAGTATTTCATTTTTCTGATTCACAATCTGGTAATACTCTGCACCATCCCAAAGATCTCTAGCAATTAAAGCTTTCAGATGCACTCTCAAGTGTTCTTTTACAGCTAAATATTCTTCTTCAGTATGCTCAACCTTAGCTTCATCACCTTGTGCAACCAATTCTTTCAACATTTCATCGGTGATATGGAATTTTTTATTGAAAGTCTCAAAATCTGGATACTTTGACTTGAAGTCATCTCTATTATTATCCATAAAAGTCAAAACAAAAGGATAAAGGACATTCTTACGAGCCAATAAATTAAAGTATTTAAAATTAGCAGCCGTATCGATTGGAACAAATACGTCAGGCATAATTCCACCCCCTCCATAAACTAAGCGTTCCTTTACCAATGTTTTATATTTTAATGAATCAGCGAGATGAATACTATCCTTACTCACCATTTCACCAGACCTATAACGGTTTATAATATCCATTCTATAATCCATTAAACCATTATCGTAAGGCTTTTGGATACATCGCCCAGTTGGAGTGTAGTAGTGAGCTGTTGTTAATCGAATCATTGCCCCATCAGACAAAGGAAATTGGCGCTGAACCAAACCTTTTCCAAAAGAACGACGTCCTACAACCAAACCTCTATCCCAATCTTGAATAGCACCTGATACAATCTCTGAGGCTGAAGCTGAACCTTCATCTATAAGAACAATAACTCTTCCTTCTTTAAATGATCCAAGGTCAGTTGAAATATTATCATGACGTTTCGACTTTAAACCATCCGTAAATACAATTGACTGATTCTTATTGAACATCTGATCTACAATTTTAATCGCAGCAGTCATATATCCACCGCCATTACCTCGTAGGTCAAGAATAAGGTCTTTCATTTTTTGCTCTTTTAATTCCAACAGAGCTTCAATAAATTCTTCAGCTGTTTTAGCAGCAAATCGATTCAACTTAATATAACCGACATTCTTATTGATCATATAAGACGCATCAAGACTAAAAATTGGAATATCATCGCGAATAATCAGAAAATCAAGTAATTCTTTTTCCCCTTTACGTTGAATAGCAAGGTTCACTTTCGTGCCTTTATCACCCCGTAATTTCTTAAACACATCGGTATTTTTCATTCCAACACCGGCTACCATTTCATCATCAATTTTGATGATTCTATCGCTAGGTCTTAAACCTGCTTTTTCAGATGGACCACCAGGAATGGTTGCAACCACCATTAATGTATCTCTCAAAATATTAAATTGAATCCCTACCCCACTAAAACTTCCTTGCAAGGGTTCGTTCATGGCTTTCACTTCATCCTTACTTATATAAACTGAATGAGGATCAAGTTCTGCGAGCACCTTAATAATAGCATCTTCAGTTAACTTCTCAAGACTCACACTATCAACATAAAAAGCATCGACTAAAGCAATTAGGTTTTGGTATTTAATGGTCTGATCTCTTACTTCTTGTGCTTGAGTCTGTGAAAAACCTAAAACAAAAAAAAGTAAGAAAGCAAAAACAGATTTACTAATGGTAGAATTCATTAATCTCATATATTAATTTTATTTATTTAGACTTCGTTAAAAGTAAAACGAAAGATACAATCTTTTTGTAAAATTCACTTAAGCTATATATTGAAATATAAGGCCTTTTAGAGAAAAATAACATTTCAACTGAATTGAATTCTGTTCAAGACAAAAAAAAGAGCCATCCTAAAAGGATAGCTCTTGAAATATTATTCCCACTCAATAGTTGCAGGTGGTTTCGAACTGATGTCGTACACCACTCGATTAACACCTTTAACACCATTGATAATCTTATTTGAAATCTTAGCAAGGAATTCATATGGTAAATGTGACCAATCAGCTGTCATACCATCGGTAGAACTAACTGCACGAAGAGCAACAACTCTTTCGTAAGTTCTTTCGTCTCCCATAACACCTACAGACTGCACAGGTAATAACATTGCTCCTGCTTGCCAAACTTCGTCATATAAACCATCTTCAATCAAGCCTGAAATATAGATATGATCAACCTCTTGAAGAATACGTACTTTTTCATGAGTAATATCACCCAAGATACGAATCCCTAATCCTGGTCCTGGGAAAGGATGACGAGCTATAAATTTCTCTTCAAGTCCCATGCTTCTACCTACACGACGAACCTCGTCTTTAAATAACAACCTCAATGGCTCTACCACTTTCAGTTTCATATAGTCAGGTAATCCACCAACATTGTGATGAGATTTAATCGTTTGTGAAGGACCTCCAGTTACTGAAATAGATTCAATAACATCTGGATAAATAGTTCCTTGACCTAACCATTTTGCATTCTCAATCTTATGTGATTCTTCATCGAAAACTTCAATAAAGGCATTACCAATAATCTTACGTTTTCCTTCAGGGTCAGTAACACCAGCCATGGCTGAAATAAACTTCTCTCCTGCATCAATTCCAGTTACATTTAAGCCTAAAGTTTCGTATCTCTTCAATACATCAGTAAACTCATTCTTACGTAATAAACCGTTATCAACAAAAATACAATATAGGTTTTTACCAATTGCTTTATGCAATAACATTGCTGCTACCGTAGAATCAACACCACCTGATAAACCTAGAATTACTCTATCATCACCAAGTTTTGCTTTCAATTCTGCAACTGTCGTTTCAACAAATGCATCTGGCGTCCAGCTTTGTTCGCAACCACAAATTCCTACAATAAAGTTCTTCAACAAAATTGCTCCTTCAGTAGTATGATAAACCTCAGGGTGGAATTGAATACCGTAAGACGTTTCGCCTTCAATTGTAAAAGCAGCATTCTCAACATCAACTGTGCTAGCAATTACTTTATAATTTTCTGGCATGCGCTCAATGGTATCACCGTGTGACATCCATACTTGAGAGTCCATACTAACACCTTCTAACAATTCGTTAGTTGCATCAACAGAAGTCAAGTTAGCACGACCATATTCTCTTTTGTTAGATGCCATAACTTCCCCACCAAAGCAGTGAGCTAAATGCTGAGCACCATAACAAACACCAAGAAGTGGTAATTTGCCTTTAATCTCTGATAAATCTGGAATTGGAGCATTTTCTTCGCGAACCGAGAATGGACTTCCCGAAAGGATCACACCTTTTATACTGTCATCCAATTGAGGAGGATTGTTATAAGGGTGAATTTCGCAATAAACATTTAATTCGCGAACACGTCGAGCAATCAGCTGAGTGTACTGCGAGCCAAAGTCAAGAATCAAAATCTTTTCTTGCATAATCTTAAAAATATATGGATTGTTTAGCTTCTCTATTTGGCGTACAAAGATATACAATTCATCAGCATTAAATAATTATTGTTTCCGATTGTTATAACAAATTTTGATTAAATATGGATTCTTAAAATATTTCGGAAGTTGTGGATAAACAAAAAGCCCGTTTGCATAATATGCAAACGGGCTTTTGAAGCTTTATATATGGCTTACTTAAACTTTTTCATCAATTTCTTTACAGCATCTTTATGAACTGTAACACCCATCATCTTAAGTTTTACGTAATCTTCGTGGAAGAAATAATATCCAAATTCAGCTGATTTTTCGTCGATATTACGAGAACCAGAACTTGAGTCTTTAATTAAATACCAATCTTTTCCTGATTTATCAACATAGTAACCAATTAAGTGCATACCATGATCATCTGTTGTTGTTCCATTAGAAAAACGGAATTGACGAGCATCTTCAGTAATATATTCAGATGGAATATCGAAGGAAGGAACCATAGCACAGTTAGTTGTACGTAGGAAACCAGCTTCAGAAACATCACCACCAATACTCATTGTATAGCCGTCACGTACTGCTGACTTAATTGCTTCCATATAAACATCAAGAGGTACATTATAGTACTCTTTTGAATGCCACCAGTTATCAGGCACTTTATATTCTACTTGCTCCCAGTAAGGCTCTTGCTTATATGAAAGTAATTCGATATAATCATCAGGATTCAGTTTCAAGTAATCTTTCAAATAAGATTGAGGTGTATATTCAGTACCTTCTACAGTAAACTTAGTTGGAGGTACACCAATATAATGGTTCATAATCGACTTGATTGTTGCAATAGCCTCATCTTCATTCCAAGCACTACTTTTCTTCAAGAACTTCAAATAAGCCAACATCTCATTATACATTTTCTCATGAGTATGGAACTTACGACCATCTTTCAGTCCTGTATATTCAGACTGAGGAATAACGCCATAGGTTTTCCACATACGAGCTACTGCATTACCTTCAGAACCTTGTCCGAATTCTGAATCGCCTCTTTCTTGTACAAAACGACGAGCCTTCTCAACATACTCCCAATAAACAGTGTATAGCTCAGAAATATCAACTTTCTTTTTATGAAGACGATAAACTTCTGACTCATAAAATGATGTGGTTGAAAAACACCAGCATGTACCTGTATTTCCTTGAGAAATAGTTGGCAAAGCCCAATGCGTATTATTGGTATACAAACTAATATCTTTAGGAAGATCGTAAGATGACTGATCCATAAAGAAACGCTTATCTACTTCTTTGTTTTCTAATTTAGCATCAACATTTCTAATATCCTTAAGAATAGAGTTTTGGTAATAACCTGGCTCATACTCTTTAAAAGTTGATTTGTCTTTTTTCTGCTGAGCAAACCCCGAAGCACAAAGTGCAACAGCTACAGCTGATAATAAAATTCTTTTCATGTTGTCCTTAAGTCTGTGAATCTAAATTCAAATATTACACACAGGTGCATTTAAGAATCCAGAATCAATGATTAATAAAAGTTGGTTTTAGATTTTATCAAGAAGCTAAAGGTAACAAAAAAGGGATAGGACAGAATAATTCAATAAATGCTTTTAAACAAACGGGATTAGATATGTAAAGAAACGGTGATTACTAATAAAACCTGGTGAATCGATAACCTACCTATTAGATTTCATTGGAATCTCAAAGACACAACCATCCTCAGCAAGTTCTGTATTTGGGAATACTGCTTGCGCTTCTTTCAAATGATCAGACAAATCATGGAATCGTGCTGAAAAGTGACCTATTAGTAGTTTACCAACCTTTGCTTCATCAGCAATTTTAGCAGCTTGCTCTGCAGTTGAATGATAGGTCGATTTGGCACGCTTCTCATCATCTTTTATGAAGGTCGCTTCGTGATAAAGTAAGTCAACCTGCTTAATATTGGGTACGACTCTGGGAAAGTATGCCGTATCAGTACAAAATGCATAGCTACGTGGTGAAGAAGCTGCAAGAGTCAATTTAGAATTAGGAATCAACTCATCATCTTCAGACAAATAGTCATCTCCCATCTTAATGCCATGCCTGGCTCTTATTGGAATCTTATAAAAGTCCAACATATCTTTTCTCAAGTGTCTTGGACGCTCCTTTTCTTTAAATATAAAGCCTGCACAGGGCATTGCTCCGTGTTTTAAAGGAAATGATTGAACAATTAAGGCATCATCTTCAAAAAGAGTTTGAACCTCCTTACCAAAGATATTATGGAATATGAGCTTATAACTTAAGCGTGATTCTAAGATCTCAAGCTGAAATCGAATTATTTTCTCAAGCTTACTATGCGCATAAATATGCAAATCACATGTTCGTCCTTGTAAAGAAAAACTAGAGATAAGACCAATCAGACCAAAAAAATGATCGCCATGTAGGTGTGATATAAAGATGTGATTGATTCGAGCCATGGGTGCTCGGAATTTTTTCAATTGCATTTGTGTGCCTTCGCCACAATCAATCAAAAAAAAACGCTCAAGCACATTGAGAAGCTGTGAGGTTGGAAATCTTTTTGAGGTCGGCAATGCAGAATTGCTCCCTAAAATTGTTAATTCAAATTTCACTTACGATAAATTTATACATCATTTTAAGCTTGCAAAAAGATTACAAACTGGAAAACTCTGAGTCGAAAACACTAACGACAAATGGAATAAATAAAAAAACCGCTCAAGTGCGAGCACTTGAGCGGTTAGGAATCTTTCAGAGATCAGTAATGTAGAATTACTACCTAAGATTGTTAATTAAAATTTCACTTACGTTCAATATTAATTTTCAATTTCATCTTTCATAAAGGACTCAGCAACGCTCAAATCATCTGAAACGTTTAGTACTGTATCCAATTGTGAAATAATGATCAGTTTTTCAACTGCAGGTTGTAAACCATATAAAACAAATGTTCCATTGGCATTCTTACATAACCTATTGGCAACAAGAATGGCACTCAATCCGGATGAATCACAGTAAGTGCAAGCATCTAAATTCAAAAGAATATTCTTCTCTCCTTCAGAGAAAATCAAAACTAATTTCGATTTTAATTCAGGAGCAATATGAGTATCCAATCTTTCATTTAAAACCCGAACTAATGTGTATCCTTCTTTTTTGTCAATCTTAAAGTCCATAATCACCTCTTTAAGTATTAATTAAAGCTTACTTATCTCCTTTTTCAAGTTTAGATTTTAAAGCAGCCAATTCAGAAATATCACCTAAGGTAGTTTTTTCTAATGAATCTTTCATCTTCTTAACTCCTTTTTTCAAGTTAGACGACTCAGATTTTTTCTTTTCAGAAACTTCTGCGCGTTTAACATCTTCGAAAGTTCTTGAGTGAGAAAGGATGATACGCTTAGCAGCTTTAGAGAATTCAATTACTTTAAAAGTAAGTTTCTCGTCAACTTTAGCTTGTGATCCATCTTCTTTAACAAGGTGACGTGGAGTAGCGAATCCTTCAACACCGTAAGGAAGAGCAACAACAGCACCTTTTTCGAAAATCTCTACGATAGTACCTTCATGAGTTGAGTCAGTAGCAAAGATTGTTTCGAATACATCCCATGGATTCTCTTCCAATTGCTTATGACCTAGGCTCAATCTTCTGTTGTCTTTGTCTATTTCTAGAACTACAACTTCGATTTCAGCACCAATTTGAGTGAATTCAGCTGGATGCTTCACTTTCTTAGTCCAAGAAAGATCAGAAATGTGAATCAAACCATCAACACCTTCTTCAATCTCAACAAATACACCGAAGTTTGTGAAGTTACGAACCTTAGCAGCATGCTTAGAATTTACAGCGTACTTAGCTTCAACACCTTCCCAAGGATCTTGCTTCAATTGCTTAAGACCAAGAGACATTTTTCTTTCTTCACGATCTAAAGTAATAATCTGAGCTTCAACCTCATCTCCTACTTTCATGAAATCTTGAGCAGAACGTAAGTGCTGAGACCAAGACATTTCAGAAACGTGGATAAGACCTTCTACACCAGCAGCAATCTCAACGAATGCACCGTAATCAGCCATAACTACAACTTTACCCATTACTCTGTCGCCAACTTTCATTTCAGCGTCAAGAGCATCCCATGGATGAGGAGTAAGTTGCTTAAGACCTAAAGCGATACGTTTCTTATCATCATCGAAATCAAGAATTACAACGTTCAATTTCTGATCTAATTCAACGATTTCACTTGGATGAGAAACTCTACCCCATGATAAGTCAGTAATGTGGATCAAACCATCAACACCACCTAAGTCGATAAATACACCATAAGAAGTGATGTTTTTAACTGTTCCTTCAAGAACTTGACCTTTTTCAAGCTTAGCGATAATTTCTTTCTTCTGCTGCTCCAACTCAGCTTCAATAAGAGCTTTGTGAGATACAACAACATTTTTAAATTCGTGATTGATTTTCACAACCTTGAATTCCATAGTTTTTCCTACGTAGATATCGTAGTCACGGATAGGCTTAACATCAATTTGAGAACCTGGTAAGAAAGCTTCAATACCAAATACGTCAACGATCATACCACCTTTGGTACGACACTTGATGTAACCTTTAATAATTTCGTCGTTTTCAAGTGCAGAGTTAACACGATCCCAAGAACGTAAAGCACGTGCTTTTTTGTGTGAAAGAACTAATTGTCCTTTTTTATCTTCCTGACTTTCAACATAAACCTCAACTGTATCACCTACAGTTAATTCTTGATTGTAACGGAATTCGTTCAATGAAACGATACCATCAGATTTGTAACCAATATTGATTACAACTTCTCTTTTATTCATAGAGATAACGATACCATCGATAACCTCTTTCTCAGCAACTGTAGATAAAGTTTTATCGTACTGTGCTTCTAATTCTGCTCTGTTAGCAGTAAAACCTGCATCTTCATTCTCAAATGCATCCCAATCAAATTCCGCTTCAACAGCAGCATTTTTGTTTTCTTCAACCATACTAAATAGTTTGTTTACTAGTAAATTAGACATTATATTATTTAAATCGCTGCAAAAGTACTCATTATATTCCAAAACACAATCCAAAACACATGAGATTTTTCATCAAATCCAACACATATACATCAATATCTTTAAACACTATCAATTCCTAGTCTACAGCACCCTCCCCCCACTTTTAAGGATGACACAAGACGCTAACCAATGGGAATATAGGTCAGGAAATACATTACATCTTGAAATGAATACCATTAATCAAAGAAACTCTTTGATTAATCCAAAAAAATGAGATATTTTTGAGACTTAATTCTTGAGGGGGAATAAACAAATACTCGAAAGTCAATTACAATTAAAAGAAGAACATGAATCAATCAGATATACTAGATATTGTAAATGCTAAAGCAAACGAATGGCTTAATGGCAATTACGACGAAGACACTAAAAAATCAATCTCCGAACTAATTAAAAAGGAAGATCAATCTGATTTGATCGATTCATTTTATAAGGATTTAGAATTTGGAACAGGTGGTTTACGAGGCAAAATGGGCCCCGGTACAAATCGCATGAATATATATACGGTTGGAGCTGCAACACAAGGTCTGGCAAATTATCTAAACCAATGTTTTGCCGGTGAAGAAATCTCTATATGTATCGGATACGATTGTAGAAACAACAGCAAGCTATACTCGGACACAGTAGCTAATATTTTCTCAGCAAATGGCATAAAAGCTTATATTTTCGATGACTTAAGACCAACTCCAGAGATGTCCTTTGCAATTCGTCAACTAGGTTGTAAATCAGGTGTTATTATTACCGCATCACACAATCCTAAAGAATACAACGGCTATAAAGCTTATTGGGATGATGGATCTCAAATTGTTACACCTCATGACAAAAACATTATCGATGCGGTAAAGGCTGTTAAAGTTGATGAAATTAAATTTGAGGGTAATCCTGAACTGATTGAAGTATTGGGTGCCGAAATGGATAAGCTTTATCTAGATACAGTTAAGACACTGAGCTTATCTCCTGAATCAATTCAGAATCAGAAAGATTTAAAAATTGTATTCACACCTATACATGGCACTACAGTAAAGTTAGTACCTGATTCATTAAAGAACTACGGTTTCGAAAACATCATTCATATTCCAGAACAAGATGTTGTTGATGGTAACTTCCCTACCGTATGGTCTGCAAACCCTGAAGAGCCAGAAGCATTAAAAATGGCTATTGATAAAGCAAAGGAAGTAGATGCCGATCTAGTTATGGCTTGCGATCCTGATGGCGACCGTTTGGGAATTGCTGTTACAAATGATAAAGGCGAATGGGAAATCATCAATGGTAATCAAACAGCTCTAATATTTACTTACTACTTAATAAGGAGAAGAAGAGAACTTGGTTTGCTTACAGGAAACGATTATGTTGTAAAAACAATTGTAACTACTGAACTGTTTAAAGATGTTGCAATCAAAAATAATGTAACATGTTTTGATGCCTACACAGGTTTCAAATGGATTGCTGATGTTATCCGCAAAAACCCTGACAAGAACTACATAGGTGGTGGAGAAGAGTCATTTGGCTACATGCCTGGTGATTTTACTCGCGATAAAGATGCCGTTTCGTCGTGTAGTATAATGGCAGAAATTGCAGCTTGGGCAAAAGATCAAGGGAAAAATTTATTTGACATATTGAAGGAAATATATGTCGAATATGGCTTTTCTCGTGAAAAAATGATTTATATTGTAAGAGAAGGAATTAGCGGTTCACAAGAAATTGAGAAAATGATGCATGATTTCCGATTTAATCGTCCAGAAAGCATCAATAATTCACCCGTTGTATTGGTTAAAGATTACAGTATTAGAAAAGCGATTAACCCAATAAGTTGTGAAGAATCAGAACTTGATTTTGAAACAACGGCTGATGTTTTACAATTCTTTTTAGAAGACGGATCAAAAATTTCTGTTCGTCCATCTGGAACTGAACCCAAAATTAAATTTTATTTTGAAGTTCGTGAAGATTTAAATCAAATAGAAGATTATTATAAGACTGAGGCTATTGCAGATAAAAAAATTGAAGAAATTATTCTTTCATTGAAATTAAACTAATAAATTAGGGTAGTTTATACAAAACTACCCTATCATCTTTTTTGCATGGATAATAACCGCATCATACTATCTATAGATGACTCTCCAATTAATAATAAATTAATTGAGGCATATTTTAGAAAAGACTACATCATTGTTTCTAAAGATGGTGGACTAGAGGCCTTAAAATGGCTTGAAGTCAACCTTCCTGATGTCATCCTACTTGACGTCATGATGCCAGTTATGGACGGAATGGATGTGCTTGAAAAATTACAGGAGAGCGAACGCTTAAAAGAAATTCCCGTAATTATGGTAACAGCTAAAACTGAGATGGAAACCATCAAAGCTGCTCTTACCAAAGGTGCTCTTGATTATGTAAAAAAACCTATTGACTTTACAGAATTGCAATCGAAAATAATGATTGCTTTCCAAATGAATCAGCAAAAACAAGAAATATCAAAATACAAATCCTATTTCGATATTCATCAGGGGATGATTCATGCTCAAAGAATTCAACGTTCAATATTACCTGATACTGAACATTTCAAGCGTATGTTTCCAAAATCATTCATTATTAATCTCCCAAAGCATGTTGTAAGTGGTGATTTTTACTGGATAAACCAGAATTTCCAACAAAAAAACATAGGGGTATTCGATTGTACAGGACATGGAGTTCCTGCTGCCATGCTAACTATGATGGGACAAATGGAACTTCATACGATTTTTGAAAATGGGAGCAGCATTCAAGTGGGGCAAATATTTTCTAAACTCAGCCAGAAATTCAGTCGCCTTTTAAATAGTTCGAGTGATACATTTACTCAATATGATGGAATGGATGGGGCTTTTCTTTCAATCATTTCACAAGAAAACAAAATTGAATATGTTGGAGCTAGACGTCCTCTTGTTCTAATTCGAAAAGGTGTTGGACAATTAAAAATCGACAAAGAACTACTTGAAGCAAAAATGACAAATGAGGATTTTTCTCTATTTGAAATCCCTGCCGACAGATTATCAATTGGAAAAGAAAGCGAACTCGCTGAATTTCACACAAAAACAATAACGACAGCTCCTGGCGATAGATTGTTCATTTATTCAGATGGCATCACTGATCAACTGGGAGGAAGCCAAACCAAACGCTTGAAGAAAAAAGAATTCTATCATAAACTACTTAAACTTCAATCTAAGTCAATCAATCTTCAGAAATCTGATTTCTTTAACTGGTTAGATGAGTGGAAAGCGAATAATGAACAAACAGATGATGTCTTAATGGTAGGTATTGAATTATAAGTCAATTTCTTCATTTGGAAAAAATTCCTTCTTAAAATTAACCAGATACAACTTCTCCGTTGCTCGCGTTATTGCGGTATAAAGCCAACGGTAAAATTCACGATTAAGCATATCTTCGGTAATATAGCCCTGATCTACAAAAACAGCACTCCACTGCCCTCCTTGTGCCTTATGACAAGTAATCGCATAGGCAAACTTCACCTGCAAAGCATTAAAAAACTTATTATCCCGAATTTTCTCATATCGTTTTTTCTTTGAACGTATATCAGCATAATCCTCAGAAATAGTGAAAAAGAGTTTTTTATTTTCCTCATAGCCTAAAGAGGCAGCTTCAATATTTAGTGTATCAAGCATGATCATGGTATCAAGCTCAAGATCTTTATAGTCTGGAAAACGAAGACTTACCTCAACATACCTGAAACCATAAAGCTCAACATGCTTACCAATTCTGGTAATTTCAACGATATCACCATTGGCAATAAAATCAATCTCTTTGACATCAGCTGTCCAGAAATAATTATTTTTCACAACCATTAAATAGTCACCTACCGTTATTTCATCCTCTCTATATAATATACTATTACGAATCCCTTGATTGTATTGGTTCGCTCGTTTATTAGAACGACTAAGTACCATCGTTTCCTCTAAACCATACTTATAATGAGCCGAAGATATCTCTTCAATAAGCTCTCCTCCACTTATTCGAACAATATCAGGAAATCTTTCAGTCTCAAATTGAGGATAACCACTATCCCCTTCATCAAGCATTCTACGAAGTTCAGTTGCATTCTTTAATATACCAGACTCTTCAGCCTGACGAACAACCTGAGTTAAAACAACTTCCATAACCGTAAGGTTATAACAAGATTCAAGTTCTTTAGGGTCTAAAGCTGGGCTCACATCAATTCCAATTGGCGGTAACTGTGCAACATCACCTATAAGAACCAATCGACAATTACTTCCAGCAGCAACATAGTTAACAAGATCATCTAACAAACAACCTGAACCAAAAGAAGAAGCTTCATGCGAATAATTTGAAATCATGGATGCTTCATCAACAAGAAAAATAGTGTCACGAGAAAGATTTCTATCAAGATTAAATACTCCAAAGCCATCATTAAGAGATTTCTGACGGTATATCCTTTTATGAATTGTTTGGGCACTTTGCTTACAATAATGGGAAAGGACCTTTGCTGCTCGGCCCGTTGGGGCTAAAAGAACAGTCTTAATTTCCATTTCAGAAAGACTAGCGACCAAAGCACTAACAAGAGTCGTTTTACCAGTACCCGCGTATCCTTTCAATAAAAAAATACTATCATTCTTACTACTAGTCAAATAATCAGACAATTCGTCTATTGCAATTTTCTGATCAGTAGTCGGTTCGAACTTTAATTCCTTACAAATACTTAAGCTAATATGCTTTTTTAACATTTCCACATAAAATTAATGGTTATAAAAATAACCAAACAGATTTTTTTTTTAAATTTGCAAACAAACTTACACAAACTAATAAACTAATTGTATGTTACGAGCATAAGAATACACACGTTTTAACGTATATTTAATTGCAATTAGCATATAACTAAATTAACACAAATTATAAACTATGAAATTAAAACCAGTCCTTCAAATTTTACTTGCTTTTCTAATTGTTGCGTTTGGATATTTAGCTTACCAAAGTATTATGAAGCCAATTAAATTTGGTGAAATTAAAAAAGAGAGATACGAAAAGATCACTCAACAATTGAAAGATATTCGTAAAGCACAAAATGCTTACAAAGAAGTAAATAAAAAATATACTGGCAGCTTTGATACTTTGATCTCATTTATCAAATCTGATTCAATGCCTATGATTAAGTCAATTGGTTCATTAACAGATGAGCAAATTGAAGCAGGTATGACTGAAAGAGAAGCTGTAGTTAAAGGGTTTATTACTCGTGATACAATCATGGTTTCAGCTCTAGAGACAACCTTCAACACTAGCTATGCTATTGAAAATCTAAGATACGTTGCTTTTACACAAGAGCAGAGTGAGTTTAAAATGGCAGCTGGTATTGTTGTTACTGGTTCTAAAGTAAAAGTTCAGGTTTTTGAAGCTAAAGTTTCAAACACGAATATTTTCGCTGATCTTCGTGATGAGTACTTAGACGAGTTGAAAGAAGAAAATGGTAACCGTATTCGTATGAACAAATACCCTGGACTAAAAGTAGGTTCTCTTGAAGAAGCTAATAACGGATCAGGAAACTGGGAATAATCCTTAAAAAAATATTATGGACGAATTATTATTTGTTGATTCAACATTTGAAAAGGATAATACGTCAAGATATAAACTATCCATCCAGCTATGTCTGGATGGATTTTCTTTTTCTATCCTTAGCTCAGAGAATAAATGTCTGGCACTTTTCCAATCAAAAAAGCTAAATTCAGAAACGGATAATGGCTCTATTGATATATTAAAAGAAGGTATACGTAATTGTGACTATCTCAATCTGACATATAATCAAGTTTCGGTTATTTGGTTGACAAAAAAGGCCTGTATTATTCCTTCAGAACTTTTTTCTGATACCATGGCTATTGATAGCTTTCAATTATGTCATCCTCTCTTAAAAGCCGAAATTTTAAACTGGAGCGAGTTCAAAGAAATGAATGCCTATATTGTATATGCCTTACCTTCTACTCTACCTGATTTTATAGAATCTCAGTTTCCAGGAGCAGACATATCACATCAAACTTTAAATTTTTACCATAAGGTTTTAAATCAAGGTATAGATAGTAAACATCCAAAAGTATTCGTTCAGGTTTACGATCATTTTTTCGATGTTTTTATTCCCAATAACGAACAAAAACACTTTGCTAACAGTTTTTCCTTCAAGGATGAAACTGACATGGTTTATTATATCCTAAATATCTATAAACAGCAAAAATTGAACACAGAATACAGTCAACTTCATCTTTTAGGGAAAATAGATGAAACAAGTAAAGCATATCAAATACTGAAACGTTATATTAAGGATATTGTTACTGATAATATACCCAACGGTTTGTTCTTAAAAAGTACAGTTCCAAATTCCGAATACAATCAATTTACCAAACTTTTAAATACAAGTCTGTGCGAATAATTAGTGGTAGTCATAAAAGTAGAAGGATATCTCCGGATAAGAGCTTTAAAGCTCGTCCTACAACCGATTTTGCAAAAGAGAACCTTTTTAATGTTCTAAACAACACAATCGATTTTGAGGACTTAAACGTTCTCGATTTATTCAGTGGCACGGGGAGTATCAGTTACGAATTTGCTTCTAGAGGTGCCGAGCAAGTCATTTCTGTTGAATTAAATTTCAAACACTGCGCTTTCATAAAAAAAACAATTAATGATTTAGGATTTAAACAAATTCATGCATTAAGAGCTGATAGTTTTAAATATTTAAAAGGTTGCAATAAAAAGTTCGACCTCATCTTTGCAGATCCACCATTCGAATTAGATACAATTGACACAATTCCTGATGCCATTTTAAAACAAAACATTCTAAATGAGGATGGTATTGTTATTGTGGAGCATTCATCGAGAAACGATTTTAGTCAGCATCCCTTATTCCATGATATGAGAAGCTATGGTAGTGTTAATTTCAGTTTCTTTAAGTTAAAGGATTAATTGAAAAAAATACAGATTATTTTAGTATCCGTAACATGCTCAAAACAGCATGCTTAGTAGCTTTCTTTATTTTTTTATTAGAAAAAAAGCCAGCGCACTATTGCAAGTAAACAAACTTGCATTATCTTTGCATCGCATTCAGGAAAAGGTATGGCTAACGAGCCGACTAATTAAAGTAATTCTGTAGCATTTTGGTTTGGTAGTTCAGTTGGTTAGAATACATGCCTGTCACGCATGGGGTCGCGAGTTCGAGTCTCGTCCAGACCGCCAAAATTAAGAGTTTTGATTCGTTACTCTTTAAACAAACAAATCGCACATTTTGGTTTGGTAGTTCAGTTGGTTAGAATACATGCCTGTCACGCATGGGGTCGCGAGTTCGAGTCTCGTCCAGACCGCCAAAATTAAGAGTTTTGATTCGTTACTCTTTAAACAAACAAATCACACATTTTGGTTTGGTAGTTCAGTTGGTTAGAATACATGCCTGTCACGCATGGGGTCGCGAGTTCGAGTCTCGTCCAGACCGCCAAAATTAGAGTTTTGATTCGTTACTCTTTAAACAAACAAATCGCACATTTTGGTTTGGTAGTTCAGTTGGTTAGAATACATGCCTGTCACGCATGGGGTCGCGAGTTCGAGTCTCGTCCAGACCGCCAAAATTAAGAGTTTTGATTCGTTACTCTTTAAACAAACAAATCACATATTTTGGTTTGGTAGTTCAGTTGGTTAGAATACATGCCTGTCACGCATGGGGTCGCGAGTTCGAGTCTCGTCCAGACCGCCAAAATTAGAGTTTTGATTCGTTACTCTTTAAATAAACAAATCACATATTTTGGTTTGGTAGTTCAGTTGGTTAGAATACATGCCTGTCACGCATGGGGTCGCGAGTTCGAGTCTCGTCCAGACCGCCAAAATATAAACCTTCGATTCTTTTGAGTCGAAGGTTTTTTTTTATTAAAAAATATTCCAATTATTTCTCTAGCCACAATCCTTTCAAATTTTCCCCTTAAAAGCTCTTATAAACGAAAACTTAACCTTCTTTAACTTGTGTTGACGCCTCTTAACTAAAGAAACAGCTATGTTTGTAGTGTAGAAACAAAAACTATTTTTTTCATAAATTAGAGCTGAGCCAACTCAAAAAAGCTCAGCAAGTTTTTCATAGGTTAGATTTAGGTTAGTTGAAAACTCAGGTGGGGACCTGAGTTTTTTCATTTTATACCAATCCCTCATCCCTCTCAATAATTTTTCAAGAAATTTATTTTCTCTTTTGAGTCATTTTAAATATTTTCAGACATAAAGGTCTTTTATTGAATTATTTTTCCCATTTTTAATAGGAAATAATTATGTACTAAGACTTTAAAACAGATGAAAGATTTTAAATCAGCAGATCGCATACAGGATTTGCAGTTCTTTGGAGAGTTTGGCGGCGTTAATCCTTCTATAAGCGACTCGTCGACTTTTACTTTCTTACAGGCCAAAACCATGGGTGATGTGTTCGAGGGAAAAATTGAGGGTTGTTATTTATACTCCCGCCACTGGAACCCTAGTAATCTTTATCTATCAAAAGCGCTTGCCCAGCTTGAAGGCACTGAAAGTGCTCTTGTTACAGCATCAGGAATGGCTGCTATAAGTTCCACACTAATGCAAATATGCAGTGCTGGTGATGAAATCGTATCCAGCAGAACCATTTATGGTGGCAGCTATGCTCTCATGAAAAATTTTCTTCCAAAGTTTGGCATCAATACAAAGTTTGTTAATACGACTGATATTCAACAAGTAAGTCAGGCTATAAGCAAACAAACCAAGTTGATTTATTGCGAGACCATGAGTAATCCTATGTTGGAGATTACAGATATTAGAGAACTTTCCAAACTTGCAAAAGCGAACAACTGCCTTCTGGTCGTTGACAACACTTTTTCTCCACTCATTTTTTCGCCCGCTGAAATGGGCGCTGATATTGTGATTCATAGCTTAACCAAATTTATTAATGGGATGAGTGATTGCGTTGCAGGTGCCATATGTGGAAGTCAGGAATTCATCAATTCATTATATGATGTCAATTCGGGTTCGGCCATGCTTCTGGGCCCCGTATTAGATAGTCATAGATCTGCTAGTATTCTGAAAAACATGAAGACCCTGCATATTAGAATGCAACAACATGCTAGCAACGCCTTAAGTCTTGCTCAGCACCTACAAGCAGATGGGTATAGAATCATCTATCCAGGCTTGGAAAAGCATCCCCAATATGCACTAATGAAAGAAATTGCTCATACCAAATATGGAGCAGGCGGTCTTTTTGTTATCGACTTAAAAGAAAAAGAAACAGCTAATCACTTTATGGAACTCATGCAAGAAGCCAATATCGGGTATTTAGCCGTCAGCTTGGGATCATATAAAACCCTTTTCAGCTCGCCTGGAGGCAGTACTTCATCCGAAATACCAGAACATGAAAGAATAGAGATGGGGCTTACTGACGGGCTCGTACGTATTTCTATTGGCTTGGATGACGATATTGAGAGAACTTACACAAGGATGAATCAATGTCTTGAAAGTATTTATTCTAAATCAAAAACCCAATAAGCTTAAACTCAAGTCAATTAATTTTCATAAATTACAAATCAATTCACTAACAATTGACAAATCATGCTATTAGAAGTATTTGACATCCTATGGAAGGATTACACCCAACAAAATCCTTCAGCACAAGCTATACACGACTTGTTTTCAAAAGAAAATGAGCAAGTGATTAATGACCATATCGCATTTCGAACCTTCGACGATGCTAGAATGAATATTAAGGTGTTATCAAAAAAATTCATAAAACTGGGTTATATTCCCAAAGGTGAATACAAGTTTGAGGATAAACATCTGAATGCTATTCATCTTGAACACCCAACAATTGAGAATGCTCCTCGTGTATTCATTTCGGAATTAATTATTTCGGAATTTCCCGAGGAATTTCAAAAGACTGTCAAAAAAAGAATCAATTCTGTAGGCAATGCCTATTATGCCGATCCCGATTTAATTCACAAGGGCTCCGTTTGGGGAAAACCATCTTATGCCGATTACCAATTTCTTCGGAAAGAGTCGGAATATGCGGCCTGGTTATACATTCACGGTTTTAGACCCAATCATTTTACAGTTAGCATAAATGCCCTTAAGAAATACAACAGCATAGAAAAGGTCAATCAATTTATTAAAGACAGCGGCTACGAAATGAATACAACAGGTGGCGAAATTAAGGGAGTCCCAGAGAAATTCCTTCAACAGTCATCAACTCTTGCCGAAATGGTTCAAATAGAATTTGAGGAAGGAACATACGAAGTTCCAGCTTGTTTCTACGAATTTGCCATACGATATCCCGATACCAAGGGGGAACTCTTCTCTGGCTTTATAGCTGCCAATGCCAATAAAATATTCGACAGCACAAATTTTAGATAGAAATAGACAACAGTGATTATAAACAATGAGAAGCAAAGCTAGTATTAGGCTTTGCTTTTCTTTTTATCTAAATATTGACTTTTATTAGGTCTTTAAAAGAATCGCACAGTTATATTTGCAAGACTAAACAACTAAATTCAACATTGTGAAAATATTACAATCTCTGCCGATATTACTATGTCTTTTTCTAGCAGCCTGTAGCAGTTCAAAACAACCACTTCTCATTGAAGCCGGAGTAGCCAAGACATTGGCGGATTACAGAAAAGAAACTATTTCAGATCTAGAATATCAATTACAATTCAATATCCCTGAGGGAAAAACAGATCCTATTACAGGCAGAAACCTAATAAGCTTCAATTTAACATCTATAAAACAAGATTTGCAAATTGATTTCCGCGAACAAGCGAGCTTGATCAAGTCTGTGACAAGTAATGGAAAAGAATCTGCTTACCAATTTCTATCAGAACATCTGATTATCCCAAAATCGGAATTACAAGAAGGAAAAAACAGCATTGAGATTATCTTTACTGCCGGAAATACATCACTTAATCGCAACGATGAATTCCTATATACCCTATTCGTCCCGGATCGTGCAAGAACAGCTTTCCCTTGTTTCGATCAACCTAATATGAAAGCTAAATTCCAATTGAGTTTGAGCGTTCCTTCTCATTGGAAAGCCATGGCTAACGGTAAATTGAATTATAAAAAGGATGAAGGAAATAGAAGTCTCTATAGCTTTGCACAAACAAAGGCATTGCCAACTTATTTATTCTCTTTTGTTGCTGGTCAGTTCGAAACCATCACACGCGAGCACAATGGACGTGAACACACCATGTATCATCGCGAAACTGATCCAGAAAAATTAGCTGACAACACAGATGAGATCTTCCGTTTGCTATTCGAATCTTTAGATTGGTTAGAAGAATACACAGATGTAACCTACGCTTTTGCAAAATACGATATTGTAGTGATCCCATCGTTCCAATACGGAGGTATGGAGCACACTGGAGCAACCTTATACAATGCTTCAAAAATGTTTTTAGATAAAGATCCAACACAGAATCGTTTATTGGGTAGAGCGAACTTAATTGCTCACGAAACAGCTCACATGTGGTTCGGCGATTTAGTTACCATGAAATGGTTCGACCAAGTTTGGCTGAAAGAGGTTTTCGCAAATTTCCTTGCTGATAAAATCACGAACCCAAGCTTTCCGGATATGAATCACAAACTAAAATTTGAGATGGCTCATTACCCAAGTTCATACAGCATAGATCGAACGACTGGAGCCAATCCGATTAATCAAGTCCTGCCAAACCTAAAAGATGCGGGAAGCGTTTATGGAAGCATCATCTATCACAAATCACCTATTGTGATGAATATGTTGGAGAATATGACGGGTGAAGAAGCGCTTAAACAAGGCTTACAAACCTACATGAAAACCTACGCTTATGGCAACGCAAGCTGGGAAGATTTAATATCTATTTTGGATGAATCGACGCCGAGCAATTTAAAGGAGTGGAGTCAAGTTTGGGTAGATAAAGCAGGCAGAGCTCACATCTCAACTGAATTGATCAGCGAAAATGGAAAAATCAAGCAATTGAATATCGTTCAGAAAGATGTAACAGGAGTCGATGGTGATTGGACTCAGGATTTAAATGTGATTTTAGGTTATAAAGGAGAAAGCAAATCGATTCAAGTATCGATGAACAAAGCTCAAGTTTCAATTGAAGAAGCTAAAGGCATGAATATTCCAGATTATATTATCCCAAATGGGAAAGGCAATGCTTATGGATTTTTCAAGCTAGACGAAAAATCGAAGCAATACCTACTTGAAAATATCAACCAAATAGAGGATGATTTGGCAAGAGGAATCGCTTGGATCAATCTTTACGAAAACCTCCGTGAAGACCAAATCAATGGAAATGATTTTGTTCTTGCCATCGAAAAGAATCTGGATAAAGAGAATAATAGTCTAATCTTAGAACGTATGCTTTCATACCTTAAATCGACCTACTGGTTAGATTTGACTGCCGTGCAAAGAAAGTTAATTGGCAAGCAATTGGAAGAAACACTTTGGATTCGATTGAGTTCTGAAAAAGATATGAGCAAGAAGTCGAGTTTATACTCTGCACTAAGCAATATAACTGAAACACCAGCTTTACTGAATCAGCTTTTCAGAGTATGGAAAGAGGAGATCGCATTTGGCGGTTTTAAGCTTTCAGAAAGCAAAGCAACTGCTTTGGCTTGCAACTTAGCCATTAAAATGCCAAACAAGGCTGAAGAGCTTGTAAAGACGCAAATTGAGCGAATCAAAAACCCTGATCACAAAAAGAAAATGCTCTTTGTTGCTCCTGCCCTTTCGGCAGATAAGGAGGTTCGTAAAGCTTTCTTTGCAAGTCTTAAAAACGAAGAGAACAGACAAATTGAGCGATGGGCTTTAGATGGATTAAGATATCTAAATCATCCTATCCGTGAGAAAGAAGCTTTAAGCTATTTACCACAAGCGCTAGAATTATTGAAAGAGATTCAAGTGACGGGAGATATTTTCTTCCCATACAATTGGTTAAATGTATCGTACAGCGGTCATCAATCAAAAGAAGCGGGAAATATCACTCGTAAATTCTTAGAAGACCGACCTGATTATCCTGATAATTTGAAACTGAAGATTCTTCAAGCTGCTGATGTGGTTTTGAAGAAGTAAGCTGCAAAAATAGAACTTATAAAAGAGCTTGTCCAAAAACATAATGGATAGGCTCTTTTCAGATGGAGCTATTTCCCTCGGAGATGGTAGGATATTGTAACTGGACTTTTCGTAATGTGGGTGGGTTTATTGTTGTCTCAGATTTGCAATCTGAGGCTGTTAGGTTGGCCATATTTTATCGCCTCAACTACAATCGTGCCTTTGAATAAGAGAATTCCAGATTCTCAACTCAATACCTAGCAGATTACTAACATGCTTAACGAGTTTACGAGTAAATCTGCAGGAGCAAATAATAATAATAATTACGAACTGCTTACTGGTATTCTACGCTAACCAGAAAGACAAATTAGTGGTACAAAAAAAGGCCAAGCAAAAAGCTTGGCCTTGGAATATATTTAAACTTAAATTGTTTAGTTTTTCGTATCTTTTACAATAACATCGTGTGCTCCACCTTCGATAATACTCGTAGATGAAACCAAAGTTATCTTAGATTCTTTTTGCATTTGAGCAATCGTAGTAACACCACAACTACACATGGTCGATTTAATTTTACCGATTGTGATATCCAAATTGTCTTTCAACTTACCTGCATAAGGCACATAACTATCAACACCTTCTTCAAACTTAAGGCTGTTGTTACCACCCATATCGTATCGTTGCCAGTTTCTAGCTCTGTTCGAACCTTCTCCCCAATATTCTTTTACGTAGTTGCTACCAACTAAAAGTTTTCTTGTAGGACTCTCATCAAAACGAGCAAAGTATCTTCCCATCATCATAAAATCAGCTCCCATAGATAAAGCTAAAGTCATATGATAATCCTGAACGATACCACCATCTGAACAGATTGGAATATACTCTCCAGTCTTTTCGAAATACTCGTCGCGAGCTTCTGCTACTTCGATTAAAGCAGTAGCCTGACCTCTACCAATACCTTTTTGCTCACGGGTAATACAAATAGATCCTCCACCTACACCAACTTTAATAAAATCGGCACCAGCTTCGGCTAAATATAAAAAGCCTTCTTTATCAACAACATTACCAGCACCAACAGTTACTTTGCCATTGTAATGTTCTTTTATCCATTGAATGGTAATTTTCTGCCATTCCGAAAATCCATCAGATGAATCGATACACACTGTATCAACACCAGCCTCAACCAAAGCAGGTACACGCTCTTCAAAATCTCTCGTATTGATTCCAGCACCAACGATTAATCTCTTCTGCTCATCTAATAATTCGTTGTGATTCTCTTTGTGATTATCGTAGTCTTTACGGAACACAAAATATTTCAGGTTCTCATTCTCATCGATAACCGGAAGTGTATTTAATTTATGATCCCAAATAATATCATTAGCTTCTGTTAAAGAAACGCCAAGCTTACCAACAGCCAATTCAGGCAATGGTCTCATAATATCTTTAACTTTTTTACTCAAACTATCTTTACTGGTGCGGTAATCGCGACCTGTAATAATTCCTAAGAATTTTCCATTTGGACTACCATCTTCAGTAACTCCAATTGTAGAAAAACCAGTTGCTTCTTTTAGATTTAAAACATCCTCTAAAGTTTGCTCTGGTGTAATATTAGCACGACTTTCAACAAAACCAGCCTTATGTTTCTTTACTCTTCGAACCATTCCAGCCTGCTCTTCGATAGACTGAGAACCAAAGATAAACGAAACGCCACCTTCTTTTGCTAATGCAATTGCCATTCCATCGTCGGATACAGATTGCATGATAGCCGATACGAAAGGTGTTTTTAGGTTGATCTTAGAAGATTCTCCTTTCTTAAATCGAACCAGAGGTGTCGTCATATCGACCTTATCTGGAGTACAATCTACCTTAGTTAAACCAGGTATAATCAAATACTCATTAAACGTTCTCGAAACTTCATTAATAATCTTAGCCATGGTTGTTTGATCGTTATTTAATGGTTGTTCAAATAAAAAATTTCACGAAGATATAAAAAAAATATCTTGTCTCCATTAAATAAGAGTAAATGAAATGTTCAAGCAAGTTGTTTTTCCTACTTATGCGCACTAAGTATTCTCGGATTCAGAATTACACAAGCTTTTATTTCGCTGAATAATAGACCGTAAATTGGTTTCAAGCTCATATAGATTCCTTTCCAAAATTTATAATACGCCTCAGTTCTCATAAAATTGGTTCTGTAAACAATTCTCCTTGCCTAATATTAATATTTTAACGAAGTTTGGCCTCGTTCAAAATGAACCATACATATTACTAACACACACAACAAACAAGATGAGAACACCTATTATCGCTCTAGTACTAAGCCTTTTTTTGGCTTTCAGCTCTCAGGCCAAAAACAAAACTGTAAAAACGGATTCTGTTGAAATTATCAAAGCTTTTAATGGAGCCTTTAAATATCAAAACTATTACTTAAGTGCACAGCCAAGTTTGGAGGCCTTACGTTGGTATAAATCACAAGGTGCCAGCACAATTATTAACCTTCGTACCGAAAAAGAGAATAAGGATTTTACCGCTTATGCCTTTAACGAGGAAAATATGGCTAAAGAATTAGGCCTAGACTACCACTGCTTACCAATAGGTGGCTCTAAAGATTATACACCCGAAAATTTAAAGGCATTTGCAAAATTAATTGAAGGAGACAAAAAGCTATTGATACATTGTCGAAGTGCAGGTAGAGCGACAACACTTTTTATGGCTTACCTAATTAAACACAAAGGCTATTCGGTAAACGAGGCAGCCCATGTAGGTCGTAGCCTTAAATTCTCTTTACCCTTAGAGAAAATGCTTGACACTGAAATCAGCCTTGATATGGTGAACTAGTATCCGAGAAATTGCATCATAGCATCTCTTTGTAATGAGGTTCCTGATATTACTAAAAAAGCCATTCTCAGTAGAGAATGGCTTTTTCGAGGGGTACCCACTTTCCGTAAACGAAAAGTAAATTACTTGATATATACTCTGTATTCCCATGCCTTTAGAGACATTGAAGTTTCTTTTGTAAGTTGTTGCTTTTCTTTGGTGAAAAAGTCGCCGTAAGTGCCTGCACAAGCCTCAGTGTTTAATTTCACGTCAACAGCATTCTTGCTTAGGTTAAGAACCACGACAAGTTTTTCGCCATCCATCTCACGAACAAATGCGTAAACTGATTCGTTCTTGTCAGTAGCAATGCGTACAAGATCACCGCCCTGAGCTCCATTCAACAAAGCTTTATTGTGGGCTTTCAGGCTCATCAATTGGGTATAAAAAGGAACCAGCTCCTTATTATTCCAGTCAATTTCATCCTTTTCGAAAAACTTCAATCGGTGACTCAAGCTAGCTTCTTGTCCAGAATACAACATTGGCATTCCCGGCATGGTAAACGTTAGTACAGCAAAAGCATTAGCTGCCTCTCCCATTCTTTCATTAATGGTACCTGCCCATGAATTCTCGTCATGATTGGTAATGAAGTTCATCAGGTAGTTATCCTTTTGGTAAAGGGTATCGATTTTAGCAAAATAAGCATCAATCTCATTGGCATTTTTCTCTCCCTTAGCAATATCGTTCATCAGGTGATGGAAATCCCAGGCGTAACCCATATCGAATGCAGATTCTAGCAATTCTGGTTCCCAAGCCTCAGCCAACATAAACACAGGCTTGATTGCATCAAGCTCCTTGCGTGCTTCATTCCAAAAATCAGTAGGTACCATGGCAGCCATATCGCAACGGTAACCATCAACATTGGCTTTCTCAATCCAGAATTTCAAAGAACCCTTCATGTACTCACGCAAGTCCTTATTATCGAAGTTTAAGTCAGCAGTATCAGTCCAGTCAGTTCCAGCAGGAATCTGAATCTCACCTTTTTCGTTTAGAGTGTACCAGTCTTTATGATCTTTCATGATCACGTTATCCCATCCAGTATGGTTTGCTACCCAGTCAAGAATCACTTTCATTCCCAGATCCTGAGCTTGTTTCACCATGATTTTTAAATCCTCGATTGTTCCATAATCAGGGTTTACAGCACGGTAGTCAGCTACAGCATAACAAGATCCCATACTTCCCTTACGGTTCTTTTCAGAAATTGGGAAAATAGGCATCAACCAAAGGATATCAGCACCCATCTCTTTCAAACGAGGTAGGTGGTTTGCAAAAGCATTGATGGTTCCTTCTGGTGTATACTGGCGAATGTTCACCTCATAGATGTTCGCATTACGTGTCCAATCCAAATGCATGTCAGCAGACTTGGCACAACATGCTTCTTTCTCTTTTGAACAAGATTCTTTCTTTGCCTTTGGTGTGTTTTGGCAAGACATGAATAAACTTGCCATCAAAAGCAGGCTTAGTGTTGAATTGATTATTCTGTTCATCTATTTATATTTTTAGTTGTATTATTTAAGCTTTTCTAAAAGAACGATAGAGAAATCGCTATCTAAAATAACCTTAGAATTGGCAACCTTTACTGTTTTCCCTGAATACGCATCTCTTAATTGAATTCCCTCTTCAAAACCTGCGACTGGAATTTCTTTCTTGCCTTTCTCCAAATCAAGAGCAACGACAACATAGTCATGGTAGTTTTCCTGAGCAAAGCTTCTTGCAAAAACATATGGCTTCTCAGAGATCATTTGATGTACACCCGCTCCAACTGCCGGGTGATTTCTACGGAATTGACCCAGTTTTTGCCAGTGCTTCATTAATTCTTGAGTCTTAACGTCTTTTGAAATAGCATCCCAGTTCATGAACGAACGCAAAGTCGCGTCACCTTCAGCACCTTCAATTTCCAATGAACGCGCAGATTCATCACCATAATAGACCTGTGAAGTTCCAGGGCAAAGCAATAACTTTGTTGCCGTTTCGTAGGTTTTGCTTCTAGCTGAATCGAAAGGACTACCATCGTCATGCGATGTCAAATAATTCAAGATACCAGCAGTTTTTAACTCTTCATTCAAAATCGTTGAATAGCGAGAAAATAAATCTTCATAACTGTCCTTGGCATTATACTTAAATTCGAAGTTGATCATGCTGTTAAAGCCATAGTCAAAGTAGTTCACTTGCTTATCTCCAAAATCGAAAGCTTTAGCTGCGCTGATATTGAAATTATAAACCTCACCAACCAAATAAAACTCATTGCCATCAAGGACTTTATCAGGATGGTTCTTTTTCCAGGTTCTAAAAGCATAATCGCATTCCTTTTTCAAATCAGCCCAAACCGATTCCTCAGTATGCTTTACCGTGTCAGCTCTGTAACCATCAATTCCAAATTCAGTAATGTAATCGCACATCCATTTGATCAAGTGGTATTTTGGTGTTCTTGGGTAGCCAGTTCTCTGGAAAAAAGCATCCAACTCTGCCATCTCTTCATCATAGCGACCTTCTGCTTTCCACTTTTTGGCTAACTCAGCAGGAATATTAACCTCTTCAATGCTTTCAGTTTTTACATCAGGCAGGTTACTGGTCAAAGTACATTCAATGGTGTTTTTATAGCTAGTATAATCACAAGTCGGACAAGTTCTCACCCATGCTTCTTCCCATGCTGGATCTTTTTCTGTTGCTGGACCTGTATGATTAATCACACCATCCAATAAAATACGGATACCGTGTGCATGGGCAATTTCAACCAGTTCGGCAAGATCTGCTTTTGTTCCAAAATTAGGATCAAGAGCCGTCCAATCTTTAGCCCAGTAGCCGTGAAAGCCATAGGTTGCACCAGTTCCTTCATCTACAGCACCATGAATTTGCTCAGTAATGGGTGTCATCCAAATGGCGTTTATACCCAGATTATTAAAATATCCTTCTTTTATTTTTTGAGTCACCCCTTTGATATCACCACCTTCGAAACCACGTAGTTTTGCCGTTTCTTTAGTTCTATCAAAGTTGACATCATTAGACTTATCCCCATTGTTAAAACGGTCAGTCAATAAGAAATACACATTAGCACCGTCCCAAATAAAGGGCGCTTCGTTTGTCTTAGCTTGCTTGTCGGAATTAACACACCCGCTCAAAGCCAAGATAAGTATCAGTAGGCTAATTAGTTTTGATTTGAGGTTCATAATTTTAAAGTTTCAATTATTTGAAAACCAGAGAGGTTTGATTTAGATCGATCTGTGCAAGAATCTTAGCACTTCTCAACGTACATCAGTATCAAACCGCTACATGTTTCTTATTAAGAGTTTTTAGCATCACAGCGCAATGCATTTTTCATTTTGTTGTGAATATGTACTTTAATAAATTTTCAACTTAACACCCATTCGATAGAAGATTCAAGTGTACTAAAAGGACTAGAACTATAGCCTTCATCTTTTAATTTAACTAGCATCGGAACTACAATATCTTTCGGCTCCACAGTAATGACGGCAATTTTAAAATTTCCAAATATGTTTATATGCCTTTTATAGAAATTAGCTATAGCTGTATGATCTTCAATTTTTATATTAAAATTTGAATTTCGATAATCTAAAATAAACCCTTTGGTTTCTTTAGGTATTAAACCATTTTCAAAGGCATATTCCCAAGAAGATTCTATATCTTCTAGCGTAATCAATCCGTAATAATATTTAAAAAGAATACCAAGCGAACTATTAAATTGATATTTAAATTTCTTTTCCATTGATATTAAATATGTGTTCAGACTATATCTAAAATCTATTTCACAATCACAGTGATCTTATCACCAGATTTAATCTTCACTTTCACTGATAAAAGCTTCTTTTCAGCATTCCAGCTAAAATCAGTTTTTTTGCCTGCCAACTTCACCTTCTTAGGTTGCTTGGCGATGTTGTGAATAATCAGTTCAAATTCACGATCCATAGCAGCAAAACTCTCCCCTTTTTCTGATTCAAATCCGATTTTCAGATTCTTCTTACTCGTATGAGAGGTGAAATTAATCAATTCGTAATTGCCTTTTTCGTATGCCTCGGGTGTTTCCCCATCATCATCGAACAAATGACCTTTACCTGTACTAACTGCATTAGAATGGTAATAATGCAAATCGATGTGTTTGCTGGAATAGTCAACAGTTGATTGCACCAGCTTCGCCATAGGTACAAATGAACCCGCTCGTACAAATACGGGAATATGATCTTCAACAACTTCAACTTTCTTAGCTGAACCTCCCTCAATCATTTCATCAGTATAGAAATCGAACCATGTATTATTGGCTGGGAAATACACTTCTTTTTCAGTCGCCTTGGCATCGGTAATTGGTGAAACCAAAAAGGCATCACCCCACATATAAGTATCTGAAAGATCGAAAAGTTTAGCATTATTCTGCTCCTCAAAAAATAGAGGACGCATTAAAGGCATACCCGAAACTGAATTATCATGAGCCAAAGAATAATTATAAGGCAACATTCTATAACGTAACTCAATAGATTTTTTAGCTAAGGCTTTGGTTTTTGCTTCGCGAAACACAGGCTCCGAAGGCACATCTTCTTGTGCATGTGGTCTGAATATAGGTTGAAAAACACCATACTGCAACCAGCGTGTATACAATTCATCATCCAAATTAGCTCCAGCAAAACCACCCAAATCGGAGTGCATATAAGCCATGCCCTGTAATCCCATTTGTAAAGAGATCTCAGTCTGAGGTTTCAAGCCATCCCAAGAGCGACTCACATCGCCAGTCCATGGAATCATACCATAGCGTTGAGATCCCACTGCGCCAGCTCTCATTAAAATAAAAGGACGCTGATTAGGAAAATCCTTTTGGTAGCCTTCGAAAACCAGCTTAGCCCACTGATGACCATAAATATTATGCACCTCGTCAGCAGATCCATTGACATGTTGCAAGTTTGAAGGATGAACCTCTGGTTCTCCCAGATCGCCCCACCAGCCGCCTGCGCCATTGTTTATTTGCTCTTTATAAATATTCCAAAACCAATCAATCGCTTCAGGCTTGAAGACATCAATCAATCCCGTATTTCCAAAATAGAAATCGTATTTAAATGGATTCCCCAAAGAATCGGTACCCAAAACTTTATTTTCAACAGCCTCGTCCCATCGTTTCGATGTGGTTAAAACAAATGGCTCAGTAATCAGAATGGTTTTAACACCTTGCTGATTGAAGTCTGCCATCATTTGCTTAGGATTAGGAAAAGAATCTCTTAAGAATTCCAGATTTCCCATATTCCCCTTCATTTCTTTTCCAAACCAGAATAAATCCAAAATAATGGCATCCAAAGGAATGCTATCCTTTTTGAATAGCTCTACAGTAGCTCGTGTTTCCTTTTCGGAATGATATCCAAAACGACTTGAGAAATTCCCGAGTGCCCAACGAGGTAGCAAAGCTTGTTTCCCTGTTAACTCAGTAAACTCCTTCATGAATTCAGGCCAGGTATCACCTGCGATCACCTGATAAGTTTTTCTTCCCGAAATGGTTTCGTAAGCTAGCGTATTATTCTTTTCACTATCCAAATCCAGAAATCCAATGGGCGCATTATCGAAATGAACGGCATAACGCTTAGATGAAATAACCAAAGGCATGGTGTAGTTCATCAATTCGGAGCGAGTTCCGTAACCATAATGAGCTCTATTGTAGAGCTGAAGTCTGTTACCACGACGGTTCATACCCAAAACTCGAGCTCCGCCACCAAATAAAACTTCGGAGCTTTCAATGTTGAAATCCATAACCTCAAGGCTATCCCGATCAGAATAACCATTCTTCTCAGACAGCAGATGCTTTCCTTTGTAAGTATAACTAATCTGGAAAGGTGATTTGTTTAATGAAACAGTCATTCCTGAACTTGCATAAACCAATTCAGATTTACTATCAGTTAATTTAGCCTTAAGCTCTTCAGGCTTTAAAACAACGGCATGTGATTCAGGATTAAAACTTTCCCCTGAAGGAATAAAGCTTGTTTCAATAATATTCGCATCGTAAAACTTAATCAGGTACTGACCATCATTGGTCTTTACAACTAAGTGCTCACTTTTTAATTCGTGGCTCAAATATGTTCGGTCTGAATTTTGAGCAAAAACAACTCCTGATAAAATCAGTAGTAAAACGAGAAGTTGTATTTTTTTAAAGAGATTATTCATTTATCAAATAGATTCTTAAATTTTACTTTTCAATGTTCAACCCCTTCAGGCTTGTAGCTTATTTTTTTAGCCTCCCGTGAGTTTCACCCTCGGTTATTCAAATTAAAACCCTTCAGGCTTTTGCTATACCAGGATGATTCTTAATTAGCTTATTGCCACATCAACAAATCATCAAATTAATATAGTTCTAAAATCATTACCGACTTAGCAGGCACTTCAATTGTGCTGATGTCATTCAATTTCTCATCAGTCATCACATTCTTGGCTGATGTGAAACCCGACATAACTTCGTCGAATCTTTTACGATCGACTGTTTTAGCCTTGTCTTCGTCGTTATTCATGATGACCATGATTGTTTTTTCGTCGTTCGAACGGAAATACACGTAAGTTTCATCCTGAGGCACAAAATGCATCAACTTACCTGTATGGATGACAGAGTTAGCCTTACGATAATTCAAGAGTTTCTTTAAAAAATCAAAAGCTTCATTCTCTCGCTCTGTTCTTCCCTCTTTTGTAAAGGCATTTCTAGCATCTCCGTCCCAACCTCCTGGGAAATCAATACGCATCACACCATCACCATCAGATTTACGACCTTCCATAAGAATCTCGCCTCCATAATACAATTGAGGAATTCCACGAGTCGTCAATAAAAAGCTCATTAGCATTTTATATTTGCGGATGTCACCATTCAAAACCGTCATCATTCTGTCGGTATCGTGATTCTCAATAAAAGTGAAAAGATTCTCAGGATGTGGGTATAAATAATCGAATGACAAAGAGTTGTATAAACGGATTAGACCTTTATTCCAGTTCTCTTTTTCATCAAATGATTTAGTCATAGCTTCAAGCAATGAAAAATCCATCACACATGGCAATTTAGAATTATATCCATCATGATTTAAGGCATCTTCCTGCCAGTAAGAAATTTCGGCTGCAGTGCTTAACCAAGTTTCACCAACCACATTAAAATTAGGATATTCTTCCATAATCGCGCCGGAATATACTGCCATCGCATCCTTATCGTTGTATGGATACGTGTCAACACGAACACCTCCTAAATCAGCAAACTCAATCCACCAAATGGTATTCTGAGTTAAATAAGTTATAAGTAAATCGTTCTTTTGATTTAAGTCAGGCATACTCGTATCAAACCATCCATTAAAATTTAAGTCGTAGTCTACTTTTGATACATAAGGGTCATTGGTTGTACTCTTGCGGTGATTCGAATTTGTAAATTTTGGGAAAGTATGTACCCAATCCTTAGAAGGTAAATCTTTCATCCACCAATGTGCCGAAGCAGAGTGGTTAGTTACAATATCGATAATTAGTTTAATACCTCGCTTCTTAGCCTCAGCCGATAAACGGGCGTAATCATCGTTAGTCCCATAACGGGCATCGATCTTGTAAAAATCAGAAATCGCATAAGTATGATAAGATACCTTATCCATATTATCCTCCATCATAGGGGTATTCCAAATGGCTGTAATACCAAGTTCTTGTAGGTAATCTAAATGATTGATGACACCTTGGATATCGCCACCATGGCGACCATCAGGATTCTCTCTATCTAATTTGTCATTCATTCCATCAACTGAATCGTTATCTGGATTTCCGTTGGAGAAACGGTCGGGCATGGTAAGATAAACCACATCGGAAGTATCGAAACCTTTACGATCAGCAGAACCTGCTCGTCTTTGTTTCAATTCGTATTTATAAGTTGCTTTTGTTTTGCCTTTATCAGTAAAGAGAATATCAAAAGTTCCAGACTTAGCTGATTTATCAATCAGGAGATTAATAAATAGATAATTGGCATTATCTGTTTTTATAACTCTCTCAACAGTAACTCCAGAGTAGTTGATCTCCACGTTACAATCGGATATTTTTTCGCCATGAACCATGACTTGTAATTTGGGATTAGTCATGTTTGCCCACCAAAACATAGGTTCAACATGATCTAATTTAATTTTCCCTGCAAAGGAAGAAGTACCACATATAAATATGAGACTTAGAGCGATAAATAAGGTTTTTAATCCGTTCATGGTTCTATTATTATTTATCCCGATAAGCATCGGAATCATGCTTGTTGAGTTGATTGATTATGATCCCTTATAAAATTAATTTATACGAGATATTAATCCAATTTTATTATTACCTAAAAGGTAAAAAAAAGTTGGCTTGCAATCCTTGTTCTTATACACAATTCAGCAAGCCAACAATTCATTAGAGCTATTCGTTTTCTATAACTAGACTACTGCTCTTCTCTATTTTATATTCATCATCTTTTATAAAGATTGAAACCGTTTCACCTTCTTCATTAATCACGCCAACTTCGTTAGCTGACACAAAAATATCAAGTAGGTTACCACGGAACAAAACTTTGAAAGAGTAAGATTTCCATTGTTCAGGAATAAGAGGTTTCAGGCTAAGTTGTCCATTAACCACACGCATACCTCCAAAACCTTCTACAATCGACATCCAAGTACCAGCCATACTGGTAATATGTAATCCTTCGTGAGCTTCACGGTTGTAATCATCAAGATCCAAACGCGATGTTCTTAAATACATATCGTAAGCACTGTCGATATCACCAATTTTTGAAGCCAAAATTGAGTGGATACATGGTGATAAAGAAGACTCATGAAGTGTTCTTGGCTCGTAAAAGTTATAATTCTTCTTAATTGTTTCCAAGTCGTAGTTCTCTTCAAACAAGTATACGCCTTGTAATACATCGGCTTGCTTGATGAAACATGAACGAAGAATTCTATCCCAAGACCATGTTTGGTTAATAGGACGGGATTGAGGATCTAAATCAGAAGCCATCAATTGCTCCTTGTCCATAAAACCATCTTGCTGCATAAATACACCTGTTTCCTCATCAGTAGGGAAATGCATATTCTCAGTTATATCCTTCCATCTAGCTGTTTCTGTTTCGAAATCAAAGTTTAAATTCTTCATGATTTCTTCGTAGCGTGTAGGATTACTTTCTTTCACATATTGGAAAGCTTCTTGAGTATAAGACATGCACCAACAAGCAATGGTATTGGTGTACCAGTTGTTGTTTACGTTATTCTCGTACTCGTTAGGTCCTGTAACGCCTAGCATTACATATTTCTTTTTCGCTGCAGAATAGGTTATTCTTTGACTCCAAAAACGTGAAATTCCAACCAAAACATCCAGACCATATTCAGCCAAATATTTTTTATCATCGGTGTGACGAATGTAGTTGTAAATGGCAAAAGCAATGGCTCCATTACGGTGAATCTCTTCAAAGGTAATTTCCCACTCATTGTGACACTCTTCACCATTCATAGTAACCATTGGATAAAGAGCAGCTCCATTTGAGAATCCTAATTTCTCAGCATTCTCAATCGCTTTTTGCAAGTGTTTATGACGATAAATCAACAGATTACGAGTCACCTCAGGACGAGATGTACTCAAATAGAAAGGTACGCAGTATGCTTCAGTATCCCAATAGGTACTTCCACCATATTTCTCACCAGTAAATCCCTTAGGGCCAATATTTAAACGCTCGTCTTCACCCGTATAGGTTTGATTCAACTGGAAAATATTGAAACGGATAGCCTGCTGAGCAGCCACATCACCTTCAATTACAATATCAGAGATTGACCATTTTTCAGCCCAAGCTGCAACATGCTCTTCCAATAAGGCTCCATAACCTTTTTCGAAAGCCGTAGCTGAAACCTTAGCTGCATTGCTACTAAGCTCAGTTTTACGGTGATTTAATGAACTTAAAACACTAACGTATTTGTAAAAACTTACTTCTTCGCCTTGCTTAACGTCTAACTCAATCGTATTTGCAACGTATTTTTCCTTTTCAATAAGATCAGCTTTAGCCGCCAATTGTTGTCCGTCCTTTAATACATGGTAGCGCATGTTCATACAAACATGGAAATCAAGTTTCTTGGTACGTGCAGTAATATAAGCTTCACCAGTCATCGACTTGGTGTTTAAAATGTCCCAGAACTTCTCATCATAATTCGAATCTTCGTTTTTAACGTCAGCATCGATATATGAATTGAAACTAATTTTACCATCGAAATTAAGAGCTGTAACCGAATAGCGAATCACACCAACTTCAGAAGTCACAATACTCAAAAATCTTTTGGCTTCGATCTTCACTTTATTGCCATTACTCATAGTAGCCACAAAAGAACGCTCCAAAACGCCTTCTTTCATGTTAAGAGTACGAACAAATTCGCTTACCTCACATTTGGCTAGGTCAAGCATCTCTCCGTTTATTTTAACGTCGATACCAATCCAGTTTGGCGCATTAAGCACCTTAGCGAAATATTCAGGGTAACCGTTTTTCCACCAACCTACTCTGGTTTTATCAGGATAATAAACTCCAGCTATATAGGTTCCTTGTAGAGTCTCTCCGGAATATTGTTCTTCGAACATAGCTCGATGTCCCATATTTCCATTTCCAAGACTAAATATACTTTCTGACGACTGGTGATTCTCAGGCTTAAACCCTTCTTCGATAATACACCACTCATCATGCTTTAAATACTCGTTCATTTTACTTCAATTTTAGATTACAGCACCAATAATTAATTGGGAACCGATAGTAACCTGCTTCGTAATATCGTATAAGGGATAAAATCCCATTCTACTACTTATTTAAACCTGACTCCAATGTTTCAAAAGAAAAATCTTCGAAACCAGGAACCACAAAATTGGCTTTGTTTAAAATATCAGGAGAACCAATTCCAACGCATCGCATACCTCCGTTAATTGCAGCTTCAACACCAGCTTCAGCGTCCTCAAACACCACACAATTTGCCGGTTCGAAACCTAAAAGCTCTGCTCCCTTCAAGAAAACTTCAGGATCAGGTTTTGCTTTACTAACATGAGTACCATCAACAATCGCGTCGAAATATGGAGTTAGTCTCAATTGTTCAAGAATTAACATGGCATTCTTGCTTGCTGAACCTAAAGCAATTTTAATGCCTTTGGCTTTTAAATTTTCAAAGAAAGTCTTGACGCCCGGAAGAATTTCATCAGGTGTCATCTTTAGAATATATTCTAAATATTCCTCGTTCTTTTTGGCAGCCAGTTTTAGTTGCGTTTCCTCATCAAGATCAACACCTCCAATTTCCATAAGAATTTCAAGTGAACGCATACGGCTTACACCTTTTAAACGTTCATTATCTTCCTCTGTAAAATCGAAGCCTAATCCATTGGCTAAGCTTTTCCAAGCTATATAGTGGTATTTAGCTGTATCAACTACAACACCATCTAAATCAAAAATACATGCACTAATCTTTCCCATCAGTTCTATAATTATGAATTTGAAGTTTCTTCCGCTTTAATAAAAAATACTGAAGCAGCACCAAGCAACATCATTACCCCAGCTAGCACCAGAATATAAATAGCTTGTTCTTGAAAAAATACTTTTAAGATTGTTCCACCGAAAAGTCCACTAACAATTTGAGGGATTACAACCGTTAGATTGAATAAACCCATATAAACTCCCATTTGTTTTGCTGGCAAGGATCCTGATAATATCATATAAGGCATAGCCAAAATAGCCGCCCAAGCAACACCAATACCAATCATTGAAACAAATAACATATTTGGATCATGAAATAAGAAAGTTGATATAAACCCAAGTCCACCAAACATTAAAGCAATTGAATAGACAAATTTTCGACTTGTCTTTCTAATTAAAGAAGGCATTGCAACAGAAAATAAGGCGGCAAACAAACTATAGGCAGCAAAACAAAGTCCTACCCAGTTTGCTGCTTCATTATAAGCTGGTGAAACAGCATCGCCTATAGGTGTGTTCCAATAATGTTGTGCAAAAGCAGGTGTCGCATAAACCCACATCAAGAATAATGGAAACCAAGAAAATAATTGAACAATAGCCAACCGTTTCATTGTTGCAGGCATATTTCTCAACAATTGAAAGAAATTCACCTTTTTCTCTTTATCCTCAGCAGTAATATTATTAAATGCTTCAAATTTCTCTGGAGGGTATTCTTTCGTTTTAAATACAGTAACTAATACACTCAAGAGTAATATTGAACCACCCAAATAGAATGACCAAATAACAGAAGGTGCAACCTCACCTACAGGAGCTTCATTTTGTACTCCCATCCAAGTCAATAAAAAAGGTAAGGCCGATCCAATAACAGCTCCTACATTAATTAAGAAGCTTTGAACTGAATAACCAACATTCCTTTGGTCTTCTGGTGTCATATCTGCAACTAAAGCTCTAAATGGCTGAAATGTCACATTAAATGAACCGTCCATTACGGCTAACATTAGAGCACCAAAAATTAAGGCACCCACACCACCTGCTGAAATCACATAAGGTGCATTGGGCATAAAAAACATGGCAATCATAGAAAGAATTGCACCACCAAAAATATATGGAGATCTTCTACCAAATCGATTCCAAGTTTTATCACTAGCAGCACCAACGACAGGTTGAATTAGAAGTCCCATAACAGGGGCCACCAACCAAAACAAAGACAAAGAGTGTAGGTCTGCACCCAAATTCGACAGAATTCTACTGGCATTGGCATTTTGTAATGCGAAACCAAATTGCACACCCAAGAAGCCGAAACTTAAATTCCAGATCTGCCAAAAACTTAAACGAGGTTGTTTATTCATTAGATTTTCATTTTGTATCATTTAGATACCTTTAGAATTAAATGATATATTCTTTTCTTAAAGCAATGCTATAAAAAAGAACAACAATCATTTACAAAAAAATGTCACAAAGATTGAGGCACAGATAGACTAACTCAGCGTGTGCCACCTTAAAAAATAAGGTACCAATCCCAATTAAACGGAGCATTAGCTCAGTTTTGAGATCAATAATAAAGGAAGTAATTAAATAATATAGTCGGAATAGAGGTTTCCCTCTGGGATTCAAATTTAGATTAAATTTTACAGAATATCAAAAAAGAGGAAGTTCACACAGATTCAAAACACCCATAAACATTGAGCTATATCGCATTTCAAACGGTTGCGAAGAAAAGTAAAAAAAGCAAAAAAAAATTATTAACAAGTAACTTTTACGTATTCAGGTACGAAATAAAAAAAGAGTATTGCTATTCAAACTCTAAAGTTGAATTGAAATACTCTTAATATTATATAGATTTTAAAATAGAATGCTACTTTGTTGACTCTCGAACAATCAATGATGTTTTTACGACTCGAGTAACCGGCTCATAATCCATACCGCCTTCTTTTATTCTTTCAAGAAGCAATTCCATTGCTTTCAATCCAACTTCTTGGCCATGTTGCTCTAATGTAGTTAGTGCAGGATCAGTAACTCGAGACACCAATCCATCAGTAAAACCTATAATTGAAATATCTTCGGGTACACGTAAACCTGCTTTTTTAACAACACTTAAGGCGCCGGCTGCAGTCAATTCATTCACGGCAAAAATCGCATCGGGACGTTCAGGTAAAGACAGTAAAGCGGGAACTAACTCCTTAGCCTCATCAAAACTATCACACTTAATAACCAAGGCGTCATCAATAGGCAACTTATTCTTAAGCAAGGCTTGTCGATAACCCTTTTGTCTATTTTGCCCTAAAAGCATGTGTTGTGGAGCTGATAAGTGAACGATTCGCTTACAGCCAGTGTCTATTAAATGTTGAACTGCAGAAAAAGCCCCTGCAAAATCATCAACGATCACATTATCTGATGCGACTTCATTACAAATACGATCAAAAAAGACAATCGGAATACCATTACTTCTCAACTCTCTAAAATGCTCAAAGTCTTTTGTTTCTTTTGACATAGAAACCAAAACACCATCAACGCGACTCGACAGCAATGCTTGTGTATTATTTATTTCACGCTCATAAGATTCATTGGATTGAAAAATCATCACATTATAACCTGCATCGTGAGCAATTTTCTCTATCCCACTAATAACGGAAGAAAAAAAATGGTGTACAATCTCAGGAATAATCACCCCTATAACATTACTTTTACTACTCCTTAAACTTAATGCAACTGCATTAGGCTTGTAGTGCCAGGCTTTTGCTAAAGCATTTACGGCCTCTTTAGTTTTAACACTTATATCCGGATGATCTTTTAAAGCTCTTGACACTGTTGAAGCTGAAATTCCTAACTCTTTAGCTATATCTTTAATGGTTACCTGTCCGCTTCTCATATTTTCTTCTTATATTACTACATCAATCACATCTCATAACACACTTATAATCTTGTGAATATAAATACAAAGCATATTTAATTCGACTTCTGCTAAATGTAAATATAGTAATAAATCAACAATTTGTTAAAGCTTGTTAAAGAACAATACATATTGACGTATATTCATACCTACATATCAAACGTTTGCGGTTACGTTTGCGACGATTTATATACTTTTAACAGACAATCAATTAAATGATTAAACCCACCCTTTTTATCTTTAAGGCAGAAAACAACATAGGCTAACTTAAGATTTAGTTAACAATTGGTAAACAATAAGGAAGATTCATAGTCGGAAACATTGAGTTCAATAATTGGAAACTAGTAGCTAAATCAAAAATGATAGAACAATGAAACAAGTTCACGAAAATTACGAAAACGATTTAATTTTGAATTAATCGGAGTCCTATCATATTCATCTAACTTCTTATTTATCTTAAATTTTACATTTATGAAACTTAACATTAGTATGTTCAGAAAGCTGCTTCTCTTGTTGGTTATGGTATGCTCAATTACCATCTCGCAAGCTCAAGAGAGAGTAGTAACTGGTACAGTTACCGATGCAAACGATGGCATGGGAATACCCGGTGTTTCTGTAGTTGTTAAAGGTACGACAATAGGTACTAGTACCAATATTGATGGTCAATTTACTATCTCAGCCAGTACCAATTCTACACTAGTTTTTTCTTTCATTGGCTATAAAGGTCAAGAAATACTAGTAGGTGATCAAACACAACTAAATATTGCTTTAATTACTGATACCGAAAACCTTTCCGAAGTTGTAATTGTAGGTTATGGTCAAGTAAGAAAGGAAGATGCAACTGGAGCGGTATTTTCAGTAAAATCTGATGACTTTAACCAAGGATCAACGAGTTCTCCTCAAGATCTAATTGTTGGTAAAATTGCAGGTGTACAAATCATCAGTGATGGTGGAGCTCCCGGTTCTGGATCAACAATTCGAATTCGTGGAGGATCTTCAATGTCTGCAAGTAACGACCCATTGATCGTAATTGATGGAATGCCTTTGGACAACAGAGGTATCGATGGTATGAGTAATGTTTTAAGTTCGTTAAACCCTAACGATATTGAAACCTTTACTGTATTAAAGGATGCATCGGCAACTGCTATCTACGGATCACGTGCTTCTAATGGTGTAATTCTTATTACAACTAAAAAAGGAAAAGCTGGTCAGAAAATACAAGTTACGTATGATAATAAATTTTCTATAGGAAAAGTTAAAAAAACTATTGATGTTTTAAATGCGGATGAGTATAGAACTCTAGTTAATGATAGAGCTTTAAACAATTCTTCTGTTAACCCTGCATTGATGGGGAAAGCATCAACAAATTGGCAAGATGAGATTTACAGAGATGCATCGGGTCAAGAGCACAATATTGGTATTTCAGGTTCGTACAAAAACATCCCATTTCGAGTTTCTGCAGGTTACACTGATCAGAAAGGTATTTTGCGGACTTCTGAAATGCAAAGAACTACAGGTACTGTAAATGTTAACCCTAGCTTTTTTGATGATCATTTGAAAATAAACGTGGGAGTTAAATACATGATGATCGAGAATCAATTTGCTGATAAAGGAGCAATAGGAAGTGCATTACGCCACGATCCAACACAATCTGTTTTTAATAACACTGGTATTTATGGAGGTTATACAACATGGTTAATGGGTGACGGATCTAGAAACGTAAATGCAACTCGTAACCCTGTTGCTCAACTACAACAAAAAGATGATAAATCTGATGTCTCAAGAGTAATCGCGGATTTCCAAGCTGATTACAAATTACATTTCCTTCCTGATTTGAAAGCAAGTATGAAATTAGGATATGACTACTCTGATAGTGATGGTGATGTTAATACAGACCTAAATGCTTCATGGGTGAAAGCTTCCTCAACAGGTGTAAAGAGAGATTATACTCAGGAAAAAAAGAATGAGTTAGTCGATTTCTACCTTACTTATAATAAAGATCTTCCATCTTTGAGTAGTAAAATTAATGTAATGGGTGGATATGAGTGGCAGCACTTCTGGTCTAAATCATCAGCTTTTGAGGTTGATAGAAATAATGACGCTATTGAAGATTCAAAAAATGAAACAGAAAACTATTTAGTATCATTCTTTGGTCGAGCCAACTACACATTTATGGATAAGTACATCGTTACCGCTACATTACGTAAAGATGGTTCATCAAGATTCCACGAAGATAATAGATGGGGTACTTTTCCTTCAGCAGCTTTTGCCTGGAGAATGAGTGAAGAAGCGTTCATTAAAAATATTGATGCAGTAAGTAGTTTAAAAGTTAGATTGGGCTATGGTATTACGGGCCAACAAGAATTAAACCAAGGAGACTACCCATATATGGGTCTTTACCAATTAAGTGATTCAAGAACAAGATATCAGTTCGGTAACCAATATTATACTCTAATCAGACCTAATGGATACGACGAAGGCCTAGAGTGGGAAAAAACGACAACTTATAATGCAGGTATCGACTTTGGATTCTTTAATAACAGAATTAATGGTTCAATCGATATCTATCAGCGTAAAACTGAAGATCTATTAAATACAATTCCAGTTCCTGCAGGTTCAAACTTCACAGACAGATTATTGACAAATGTCGGTGATTTGGAAAACAATGGTTTTGAATTCTCTATCAATGCAGTTGTTATAGAAAAAGATGATTTGTTTTGGGAAGTAGGCTTTAACCTTGCTCATAACAAAAACAAGATTACTCGTTTGACAAATTATGATGATCCTAACTACAGAGGTGTTGAAACAGGAGGAATTAGCGGTGTTGGCGTTGGTAACACAATCCAGATCAATGCAGTTGGTCACTCACTAAACACTTTCTACGTATACGAGCAAGTATATAATGCTAGTGGAAAACCTATTGAAGGTCTTTATGTAGATAGAAATGAAGATGGTCAGATAACATCAGCTGATAAATACTACGCTGAAGATCCTGCTCAGGATTACAATATGGGATTTTCATCTTATATCAAATACAAAGATTTCGATTTTGGATTTAACGGTAGAATTGGAGTCGGAGGTCAGATGTACAACAATGTTATTGTAGGTGGTCGTTACCAAGAGATGACAGTAAATGAGTACCTTACAAACATGCCTTCGGAGATTAATAAGTCAAAATTTGAAACTGCACAACAATATTCTGATTATTTCCTTGAAGATGCATCCTTTTTAAGAATTGATAATATTACTCTTGGGTATAACTTCACTAAATTATTAAAGCCACTTCTAGGTTTTGATATTAATGCTAGAGCTTTTGCAACAGTACAAAATGCATTTGTTTTTACTGATTATAGTGGATTAGATCCTGAAGTTAACGGAGGTATAGACAATGATGTATATCCAAGACCAAGAACATTCTTGTTTGGATTAAACGTGAAATTTTAATTGATAAATGTGATTTATTATGGATAAGAAATATTTTAAAACAAATTATATCTTGATAGCATTTGCATTATTATTTGCATGTGTGTCGTGTGTTGATGATTTGGATACGTTACCTCTTGATGAGGATATAAGAACGGGCGAAAATGTATTAACAGATGCTGAATCGTATAAGCAACTTTTAGCTAAATGTTATGCAGGTCTAATTTTAGGTGGTCAAACAGGTGTCGATTCAGATGCGGATATCAGTAGTATAAATGGTGGATTTTCATCTTATTTAAGACTATTATGGAATCACCAGGAGCTACCAACTGATGAAGCTATTTGTGCTTGGAATGATGGTAACTTAAGAGATTTACACGATCAAGACTGGGATAGTTCAAACGAGTTTGTTAAGGCAATGTACTATCGAATAGCGCTTCAAATTACTTATTGTAATAATCTGATTAAACTTACAAGTGGTAAATCAGAATACAAAGCCTATAGTGATGAAGCTAGAGCATTAAGAGCTTTAAGTTATTATCATATGTTGGATATGTTTGGACGTGGTCCATTTGTAACCGAAAATGATGAGATAGGTTCATTTTTCTTTCCTGAAATGGCAACACAAGAAAAACTATTTGAATATATCGAAAATGAGCTAACAGCAATTGAATCTGAATTAGCTGATCCTATGACAAATGAATATGGTAGAGCTGATAAAGGTTTAGCATGGGCTATTTTAGCTAAAATGTACTTAAATGCTGAAGTTTATATTGGAGCACCTAAATACACCGAAGCCATTACATATTGTAATAAGATTATTGATGGTGGATATTCTCTAGAGTCTGATTATGCTAATTTATTTTTGGCTGATAATCACCTAAGAACAAACGAAATCATCTTCCCAATTACATCAGATGGTAATAGCACTCAAACTTGGGGTGGTATGACATTCTTACTTCATTCTACTGTTGGAGGTGATATGCCTGCAAGCGAATCCGGAATTGACGGAGGATGGGGTGGTAACCGAACCACAAAAACTTTTGTTGAACTTTTCCCAGATGCAACGGGAACTGATAAAAGAGGTATGTTTTATACAGAAGGCCAGAACCTTGAAATAGAAGATATTTTCAATTTTAGAGATGGATATGCTCTTCGTAAGTTTAAAAATATTACATCAACAGGTGCTGTTGGATCAAACTTATCATTCCCTGATACAGATTTCCCTCTTTACCGATTAGCTGATTTTCAATTAATGTATGCAGAAGCATTTCTTCGTGGTGGCTCTGGTGCCAATGAAGCTACAGCTGTAGCTTACATTAACCAACTTAGAAGTAGAGCATATGGAGATGCATCAGAAAACATTACCGCATCTGAACTAACATTAGATTTTATTCTTGACGAAAGAGGACGTGAATTATACTGGGAATGTCACAGAAGAACCGACCTAATTAGATATGGTAGACTGACAAATGGAACTTACAATTGGCCTTGGAAAGGTGCTGTTGCAGATGGAAAAAGTACAGATGTAAAATATAATGTATTTCCTATTCCATCATCAGACATAAATGCTAATCCAAATCTGTCGAATATCTCAGGTTATTAATAGGTCTAAAAATTACGTTATGAAGAATATAAAATACATACTAATATTACTTCTCGCAGTCAGCTTTTTTTCATGCGATGATGATGATATTTTGCAATTAAATGATTCAAATTATACACCAGCAACTAATATCGAAGGTTTTGGTGAGACTTTAGCAATATCAAAGGCTGGAAAAGCTGAGACTATTCAGGTATCCTATACGCCTGCATCTTACGGCGTGAATATTATTGTAACGCATAAACTTCAGTTTTCAACTACATCTGAATTTTCGGATCCAACTACTTTTGATGTTGATGCATCTGATAACGCATTCACATTCACCGTAGGAGCTCTTAATGAACTCCTTACAGAGACACTAGTATTGACTGTAGATGAAGAAGCGACTATTTATGCAAGAGTAATGACCTCTTCTCTTAATGGAGTTGAGACATTATACTCTTCAGTAATAAACTTTAAGACAACGCCTTATCTAGATATTCTTTTTGCTGAAAACACCTTCTATCTGTTTGGTGATGGTGTAGGACGCGTAGCACAGAACAATAAGCTTAAATTTATCAACGTTTACGAAGAAAATGATGTTTGGGCAATTGTATGGATGGAAGCAACTGGAAGCTTTAAACTATGTTCTGATGCTAACTATAAGGGTGTAATAGGTAGCATTGGTGACGCTGTTAATGGCGAGTACACTTTAGGAACAACAGCCGAAAGAGGTATAGATATACCAGTACCTGGAACAGCAGGATATTACACAGTTGGTATCGACTTGGCAAATAACAAGCTACTAATTGAACCAGCTAATGTTTATGTTTGTGGAGATGTCGTTGGTGCATGGCCGACTAGTTCTGTTATAGAAGAAAACAAATTTCAATTGGATGCTGAAAATAAGACGATGTATTTGACTAAAGACAACTTTTCAGCTGCAGAACTAAGACTTCATGTAACACATCCATATATTGGAGACTGGTGGCATGCCGAGTTCATATTCCTTGATGGTAAAATTGAATACAGAGCAGATGGTGGTGATCAAGATAGATTTAGCATTGGCGCAGGCGAACAGACTATAGAGCTTGACTTTATTAATCAAACTGGTAAAATTAAATAAACATGAAAAACATAAAATATTTATTTATATCACTACTGGCTGTTTTCTTTATCGCTTGTGAAGACGATTTTGAGACGCCAGATGTAACCGAGCCAGTTCAAGGAACAGCTCCAATTCTTGAGGAACTAATTGAAGAAATAGATTTGGTTCTTGAAAAGAAGAATGAAGAGAATGAGATCGTAACCTTAAACTGGACTGATGCAACATATGCTGATCCTATTGGTGTTAGATACTATGTTCAGGTTGATACTGTTGGTAATGAGTTTAAAGCACCTTTAGAATTTGATCGTGTTAATGGCATAACAACAACTATTACAGTAGGTGATCTAAACACTTTAATATCTACCAGATATGCTCCTGCAAAAATGGTAGAGCTTGAAGCAAGAATTAGAGCTTTTGCAAACGAAGATCTTAATAGTTTGTACACTGCTTCTTTTACAATGAAGGTGACTCCTTACCTTGATGTAAAAATTCCTACAGAATTGTACATCTATGGTTCAGCTACTGCTACTGTTGAAGTAACAGACGCTTTAATGGCTTACGGTAAAGACAATGTGTTTACCAAATATTTAAAGCTTACCAAAGATGAGTTATTCAAGTTTTCTGATAAGCAAGGAAGCGATGGTTTTGATTATAACTTCGGTAAATTTGCTACTCTTTCTGAAAACATTGAGGCTGCAGGAGATGATGCAGGAAACTTCAAGTTTACTGATGAGACAGGATGGTATGCTGTTACTGCAGATTTTGTAAGCAGTAAATTAACTATAGCGCCTTACATTTTTGGTAGTGCAACTTACACGTTTGACTATCCTAATGTTTATTTAGCAGGAGATTATAATGCTACAGATGCTGCATGGTCGCCAGAAACAGGTCCTGCATTTACACGCAAAAGCGAAGGTGTTTATACTATTGAAACAGTTATAAAAGACGGTGCTCTGCTTAAATTTGTTGGACAACAAAGTTGGGGTGATTTAGATTGGGGTAATCTTGGTGGAGATGGAAATATTGGTATTGCAGGTCCTAAAGGAACTAATGGCAATATTAAATTCGACGGTGCTGATAAAGCATATACTATTACACTAGATCTTAATAAAGGAATATATTCCATTGAAGCAGTACCTGTTTTCCCTACTGAATTATATATTAATGGTAGCTTTGTTACTGATTGGAATTGGGCTGATGACGCAATACTTGAAATGATTCCTGTTCATAGTAATCCACATCTTTTCTGGAAAATTGCTTGGTTTGATGCTGATGCTCTATTAAAATTCAATTCAGCAAAAGATTGGAATGGTAATGATTTCGGAAAAACCGGCGACACAGCAGATGCTGATGGCGTATGGAATAAAGGTGGAGATAATATACCAACTGGAGCAGAAGGTTATAAAATGATTGTTGTAAATCTTTTAGCTAATACTATTCAAATAACCGATCCTGTAATATATGCTCAGGGGAGTGCATTTGGTAATTGGAATGGCGGTGAATTCTTGTTTACCACTGATCCTGCAGATACTAACATTCTTGTTTCTCCAGCAGCAGTTGCTGACGATAATGCAAGAATGTATGTAACGGCTACTACTTTAACCAATAATGATGGTAATTCAGTAGACTGGTGGCAAGCAGAGTTTAGTGTGTTATCAGGAAAAATTGAATACAGAGGAACAGGAAATGATTTACCTGGAGCTCCTATTACAACTGGACAGAAAGTTAAACTAAACTTTAGTACTGAATCTGGAACATTTGAATAATTCAAATAATTTATAAACTTCTAAAGCCGCCCTTTGGGGGCGGCTTTTTTTTCAAGTTTGATTTGAACATCAATAAAAAAAACAACACTCTCCCCCCGTGGGCAAAGGATTTGATCAAAAGAAAAAGATAATTATGAAGAAACTCTACAAATACATCCTTTTATTCCTCCTATTGATTCCTACAATAGGATTCGGTCAAATAACAACTGTACCTGAGTTTCCGAATGTCAATTCTGAGATCACAATAACTTTTGACTCATCTAAGGAATCAGGATTAGGAACATTTTCAGGAGATCTGTATGCTCATACAGGTGTTTTTATTGAAGGCAGCACAGATTGGCAACATGTAATTGGTACATGGGGAGATAATAGTTCACAACCACAACTAACCAATAAAGGAAATGGTATATATGAGTTGGTTATTACTCCAAATATCACAGATTATTATTCTGTAGCAAATGGTGAAATTGTTACTGATATTACTTTAGTTTTTCGCTCAGCTGATGGTAATTCTCAGACTAACGACCTAAGTATTGAAGTATTTAATGAAGGATTAAACGTTAGTTTTGCTTCTCCTTCTGATGACTCAATGATAATCAAAAACGAATCGCTTCAGGTCGAAGTTAAAGCTACAGCAAACGATAAGCTTACTTTATTTCTTGATGGAATACAGCAGGAAACAACTACTACAAATCAAATCAGCACAAGCATACAAACAGCAGTAGCCGGAACTCACGAATTGGTCGCAATTGCAACAGCAGGATCAGAAGAGGCTAGAGATACGATACATTTCTTTGTGCGAGAAGATGTTGTTACTGAGCAAATGCCTGCAGGAATTATTCCTGGTATCAATTATATCGACGACAATACTGTTACCCTTGCATTATATGCTCCAAATAAAGAATACATCTATGTTATTGGTGATGTCACGAATTGGGAGATCAACAATACCTACCAAATGAAAAAGGATTCAGATCACTTTTGGATTACGATCGACAATCTTACTGCTGGAGAAGAATACATCTACCAGTATATTATCGACGGTAATATCAAAATTGCAGATCCTTATGCTGATAAGTTATCAGATCCTTGGAACGATAAATATATTTTGGATGCAACTTATCCAAATCTAATTAAATATCCAGATGGAAAAACAACAGAAATTGCTAGTGTTTTTCAGACTGGTCAATCAGATTTTACATGGACTGATTCCGGCTTTGCTGTTCCTGATGAAAAAGATCTCGTTGTATACGAATTGCATGTACGTGATTTTGTTGCTACAGGTAATATTAAAACCGTAAAAGACACTCTGGATTATTTGGAACGATTGGGTATTAATGCCATTGAGTTGATGCCTTTCAACGAATTTGAAGGGAACGATTCATGGGGATACAATCCATCCTTTTACTTTGCTCCTGATAAAGCTTATGGTACAAAAGAGGATTACAAAGCATTTATAGACGAATGTCACAAACGAGGAATAGCCGTTTTGATGGATATGGTATTGAATCATTCTTTTGGTCAATCACCTTTCCTTCGTATGTATTTTGATGGAACTAAACCTACCGCTGATAGTCCATGGTACAATGTGGAGAATAATTTCGAAAACACTGATGCACATTGGGGATACGATTTTAATCATACGAGTCAGGCAACAAAAGATTTGGTTGATCGAATTAACTCATATTGGATGACTGAATATCACATCGATGGTTTCCGCTTCGATTTCACTAAAGGTTTCTCAAATACACCACATAGTAATTCGACAGATCCTTGGGGAAGTCAATACGATCAGCAACGTATCGATTTGCTAAAACGAATGTCTACAGAAATCTGGAATGTAAAATCTGATGCTGTGGTTATCTTCGAACACTTATCTGAGAATTCGGAAGAGAAAGAATTGGCTGCTCATGGAATTCTATTATGGGGAAATGCCAATCATGATTATAGCGAAGCGACTAAGGGTGAAAGTTCTAATTTTAGTTGGACTTCTTGGAAAAACAGAGATTGGGATGGTCCAAAAGTGGTTAGTTATATGGAAAGTCACGACGAAGAACGAATGATGTATAGAAACCTTACAGAAGGAACTTCTTTAGATGGTTATAATGTAAGAAGTTTGAATACTGCCCTTTCCAGAATTGAAACCGCTGCTGCTTTTTTCTTTACCGTTCCAGGTCCTAAAATGGTCTGGCAATTTGGAGAATTAGGTTACGATGTCTCGATTGAAGAAAATGGTAGAGTTGGCAAAAAACCAATTCATTGGGAATACCAGGATGATCCAAACCGAAAAAGAGTTTACCAAATATTTGCAGCACTTGCTAAAATCAAAAAAGAAGAAGCTGCTTTTGAATCTGACGATTTCACCTTGAATACAAGCCAGCCATTGAAACAAATTGAGATCAACCATGCCGATATGGATGTACGCATCATTGGAAACTTCGATGTGAAAACAGGTAGTATCTCTCCTCAATTTAGTAAAACTGGTACATGGTATGACTACTTCTCTAGTACAGAAATTAATGTAACTAATGTTGATGCCAACATACAACTTGCTCCAGGAGAATATCATATCTACACAACAAAACAATTAACTAAACCTAATGTGATTTCAGCTCCTATGGCATCTGCTGTTCTTATAACTGGCACTGCCAAAGAAAATGAAACACTGACTGCCTCCTACTCCTACTCCGATACAAATGGAGATGCAGAAGGAACATCAATCTACAAGTGGTACCGGGCAGATGATGTCGATGGTACAAATAAAATGGGAATTACTGGTGCAACAAATATAACTTACACTGCTGGTGCTGATGATCGTCACAAATTCATTGGATTCTCGGTTACACCAGTAGCTCAAACAGGAGAATTACTAAGCGGAAATACGATTTACAGCGATTACTCCGATAAAATTGTTTCACTTGTGAATCCCCCAGTTGCTAGTAATTTAGCTATTAATGGTGAATTCATACAGGATGCCGTTTTAACAGCGACTTACACTTACACAGATTCTGAAGGAGATTCTGAAGGGAAGTCTATTATCCAATGGTATCTTGCAGATAATCAATCTGGAACTAACGAAGCAGCTATTCAAGGAGCAAACACACTTGAATACACAATAACCCGTCAGGATGTTGGTCGCTATTTACGTTTCGCTGTAACTCCTGTTGCCATCAGTGACGAACTAACCAGTGGTGAAGAAGTGTATTCTGCCTATTCTGAAGCAATAGACTACTCAACAGGCATTGAGGATGTTTTAGATGAAGAATTGAGCTTATACCCTAACCCTGTTAAAGATTTACTGCACTTGGATAATTTAAAACAAGTGAAACGTTTAAGTCTATATAGCCTTACAGGAAAAATAATCCTTTATAAGCACAATCCTGATAGTAATGAGATTCTAGATCTTAGACATTTAAATCAAGGCATTTATATTATTGTTTTTGATCTTGATGATGGAAATCAGTTAACGAGAAAGATAATAAAGCAGTAATTCAATTTTCATAAATTTGGGAGATCCCACTTAACTCTGGTTAAGTGGGATTTTTTTCTTATCGATAAAATCAATCCTCTATTAGATAAAATGATTCATTTGTTTTGATATTTTTAACAAACTATCTAGATACTTCAATACATTCTTTGGTATATTTGATAAACAAACTAATATCAATTTCAACAAGCTTATGAATTCCAAAACGATTTTAATCGGTATCATACTTATTATCAGTGGATCAGTAAACAGTTTTGCACAAACAGGTCAGCTTGAAAAATCCGCTCAAATAGCCAAAGACGAAAACAAACTCATTTTCATGAACTTCTCTGGTTCTGATTGGTGTAGATCTTGTATGGTCCTAAAACAATCCATCTTAAATACAGCTGAATTTGAATCATTTGCAAACGAAAAATTGGTTCTTCTTGATGTTGATTTCCCTAGAAAGAAAAAAAACAGATTGAGTAAAGAGCAAACAAAGTACAATGAAAAACTAGCTGAAAAATATAATAAGGACGGACAATTCCCTACTATTATTATTCTAGATTCTGATTTGAATATTGTTGCTAAAACGGGTTATAAACGCTTGAGTCCGACACAATACATAGCTCACATTAAAACACTGATTGAAAAATAAGATGATTCGAAATACCGCGACCATATTCCTTATTTTCCTGTCTCTAATCTCTTTAGGACAGAAAGAATCTCACACCAAGGTTCTTCTTCTTATGGGATCTCGATTTGAGCTAACCGCTGTTAGCCCCAATCAAGATGATGCAATGAAAGCTATAGAAGAAGGTATTACAGAGATTAAGCGAATCGAAAAATTAATTTCGTCTTGGGATAAAAATTCTCAAACATCAGAAGTTATTAGAAATGCAGGGGTTAAACCGATTGTTGTTGATCAGGAATTATTCAATTTGATTCGTCGTTCAATTAAAATTTCAAAATTAACTCATGGTGCATTCGACATTAGCTATGCTTCGATGGATAAAATTTGGCGTTTTGATGGACAAATGAAAGAGTTACCTGATTCAAATGCTGTAGCAGCATCTGTAGCAAAAATCAATTACAAAAATATTATCCTTAATACTGAGAAAAGATCGGTTTTTCTTAAGGAAAAAGGAATGAAAATTGGTTTTGGAGCAATTGGGAAAGGTTATGCTGCCAACAAAGCACTTGATATCATGTCAAAGATGAACTTGACGGGAGCTTTAGTTAATGCCTCAGGAGATTTAATCAGTTGGGGAAAAGATGAAGGTGGTCAAGACTGGAAGATTGGCATTGTGAATCCAAAACAAAAAGAGATGGTTTTTTCCTGGCTCAACATTAATGAAACCGCTGTCGTGACTTCAGGTAACTACGAAAAATTTGTCACAATAAATGGTCAACGTTATTCACATATTATCGATCCTAGAACAGGCTATCCTGTAAAAGGACTGAGTAGTGTGAGTATTATCTGCCCCGATGCTGAATTAGCCGATGCACTGGCTACCTCAGTTTTTGTTTTGGGTAAGGAAAAAGGTCTCGAACTTATTAACCATCTTAATGGTATAGAATGCCTTCTAATAACTGATAAACAAGAACTTTTCACATCAAAAAACTTACATTTAGATTATATAAAAAAACCAATTATTAACCACAAATACCAAATTGGAAAAAAACATGCGAAATAAGAATAAATCCAAGCTCTTACTTGGTGGTTTATGCTTGTTGTTTGGTCTCAACTCATGTATGTCTGTTGCAGCCTACCAAAAAGCAAAGCTTAACGACGAAGCAATGGCACTTCAAGCGAAGAAGCTAGAAAGTTACGAATCGAATTTTCAATCATACCGTGAAGGTGCTGCTGGTGCAAATGGCGGAAAATCAGGAGGAGGCTGTGGATGCAATTAAATAAAACGATACTACTTATTGCATTGATGGGAGCTTCTATCATGGCAATGGCTCAAACTGATAAAAACAGTATTGACGACAAGCAAAATGAGAAACGTAAAAAGATAAAAAAATCTGAAGCTGACTTCAAAGATACTGAAGTCAATTTCTTATTTAATTATTACGAGCAAGATGGTGATCACTCCCCTGTTACAGGTGGTCGTGGCACTGAAAAACTTGAAAATATTGCACCTACTTTTGTAGTGCATGTCCCAATGGATTCAATATCTAGCTTAGATTTAAATTTCGGAATTGATATTTATTCATCTGCTTCAACAGATAATATTGACTATTTTGATGGTAATAAATCTGGTGCTTCAGGTATGGATGTTCGCACGCACATTAATGCGGCTTATAACAGGAATTTAGTAAATTCCGGTAATGCTTATAGTTTAATGGCTGGGTTTTCGGCAGAGTACGATGTCACTTCTTTCAACTTTGGTGGTTCTTATACGCTAAATTCAAAAGATAAGAATCGATCATTAAGTATTGATGCTCTCTATATGAATGATACGTGGAAATTACTTTATCCATACGAGATTAGAAATACTCCTAAAGCGAACTTAAAGGATGACAAACGTTCTACAATGAAATTTGGAGCATCCTATTCACAAGTTATTAATAAGCGCTTACAAGCCTTGTTTTCGTTAGAAGTTGTATCACAATCGGGTCTTCTGAGTACACCATTCCATCGCGTCTTTTTTAACGATGCCATTGGACAAACTGATGATGTATTAAGAGGTCTTAGCTTTGTTGAAAAACTGGAAGATAATCGTATGAAGATTCCAATCTCGATGCGATGGAATTATTATTTAAATGACTTTATGCGAGTAAGAACCTTCTATCGTTATTATACCGACAGTTGGGGAATTACCGCACATACAGCAAGTATAGAATTACCTATGCAAGTGACGCCCTCGCTTATTGCTTCTCCATTTTTTAGATATCACACACAAACTGCTGCTGATAATTTCTATGAATTTGGTCAAGCTGACAGTAATCAAAAACCTGAATTTTACACATCTGATTACGATTTATCGGACTTGAGTAGCACTAAAATAGGTTTGGGTTTGCAATATTCTCCAGTAATGGGAGTTGGGCATTTTAAATCTCCCTTCAGAAAAAATAAACAGGCTCAGTTCAAAAGTATTGGTTTAAGAACCGCCTATTACGATAGAAGTGACGGTTTAAGTGCTTGGTTAGTTAGTCTTGATTTTGCTTTTACCTTCTAAAAAGGAATAGTGTAAAGAGTTATATATTTAGCTCTTTACACTTCCACTATATTTTCTTGCTTCAATACTCTATTACCATCCCAACGGTAAGCAACCAAGTGTCCTCCATTTGCAACACAAGCATCTACACAACACAAATTATCTCTCACAACTCCTGCTTGTCCATTCAAACAATAATGCCCAAAAAACACAGGTAGTTCTTGCTCAGAATAGGGAGTAATCTCCTCGCAAAGTTCTGGTGGAATTGTATAATCAGGTAATTTAAATCGGTTACCAAAAGCCAAAGAGCTAAAGCTCTCCCCTTCCATTTTATTCCACCATTTTATTCGAAACATATTTCGCTTGATACCATAGCTATCTTTTATCATCAGATCATTGGGCAAAGCAAATTCTCTTCCTTTTAGCAAAAGCATACATGCATCGTATAATTTGCCTTTGTTAGCGTATATCTTTCTGAGAAATTTCTTATTAAGTCTATTCTCAGGATGTTTGGTTTTAATTAAATCCACAGCTTTTTGATCCCAACAAGCATGGATAACTCTAAAGTCTTCGAACTCTAAAAATAAAGGCAAAGATCGTAGCCATTTTAAGTAGATTTTCTTAGCCTCTTTATTAGCCTGAAACTCGAGATAAGTTCTTCTAATTTGAGCCTTATTTTTCAAACTATGATCACGCAAAGGAATACCTTCATCATCTTTGGTATAGTAAGCTAAAACATTGAGTTCATGGTTGCCAACTATTGCATAGGCTGAACCATGATCAACCATATTTTTTATCAAGCAGAGACTATCGATCACACGGAATCCCCTGTCTACAAAATCTCCCACAAAAACGGCTTTTCTTTCAGGATGTGCATAAAAGCCAACCTCCTTCTTATAACCTAAAGTTTGAAGCATTTCTTCCAAACTTTCAAACTCGCCGTGTATATCTCCTATTATATCGTACAAATCAATTCTATTTTGTAAAAATTTATCTCTAATGTGAGGTTATAAACCAATCTCTCAACTTCCCCACTTTATCAAAGATATGAAAACAAAAAAAAACTCTCCCTATTGCAATGCAATAAGAAGAGTTTATATTTTAAATCTAATTATTATCGAAAATAATCAGCTACTAAAGCTTGAACAATTTTTCGATACTAACTTCTTTCTTTACCTTATTAGGTCCAACGTAAGTAAATTCATTAGTTTTACTACTGTACTCGTAATCTTTCTTCCACTCGTCAAAATTAGCAACGATTTTCTTGATAGACTCTGCAAAGTAAATAACCTCTTTATTAGTAGTCGTTGGGTGTAATGACCAACGTACCCATCCTGGCTTGTGAGTTAAGTCACCAGCAGAAATTTCACATGTAATCGACTGTGATTTCTCATGAGTTACATCAAGCATATAGTGCCCATATGTACCTGCACAAGCACAACCTCCACGAACTTGAATTCCGAAATGATCATTCAACATCTTTACTAACAAGTTAAAGTGAATGTATTCGATATAGAATGACATCACACCAATACGCTTCTGACCATCATCAGCAAGAATCGTTACATCATCAACCTCACGCATCAATTTGAAGGCCAAATCGAGTAACTCTTCCTCACGAGCTTCCATCTTGTCAGTTCCCATCTGATTTTTCACATCGATAGCCAAAGCTGTTCTAATAGACTGAAGGAAACCTGGAGTTCCTCCATCTTCACGTGCCTCAATATTATTTACAAATTTGTACTCTCCCCAAGGGTTTGTCCAATCTACTGTTCCTCCACCTGGATGATCTGGAGCTGAATCTGGATCGTAAAGAACAGAATCAAATATCATGACACCAGAAGAGCCTGGGCCACCTAGAAATTTATGTGGAGAAAAGAAAATACCATCTAATTTACACGCTTCATCAGAAGGATGCATATCGATATCAACATAAGGCGCAGAAGCAGCAAAGTCTACAAAACAAATACCAGCATGCTTATGCATCATCTTTGCCATCTGGTGATAAGGGGTGATAATCCCTGTGACATTTGAACAAGCACTAAATGAACCAATTTTCATCTTTCGATCAGCATATTTTTCTAATTGCTTTTCCAACTCGTTCAAATCAACAGTTAAACCTTCTCCTGGAGGTACAACCACAACATCAACATTGGTTTCATACCATGATGTTTGGTTTGAATGATGCTCCATATGCGTGATAAAAACAACTGGCTTCTCTTTATCTTTCAAGCACGTTTTAGAATTCATAGGGCCACAGCCCTTTAAACCTAAAATACGTTGTAATTTAACAATAACAGCTGTCATACCGTAACCTGCATGCATCAAAACATCATTAGGTCCAGCATTACAATGCTTCTTAATTATATTCTGAGCTTCATGATAACTTTGGGTCATTAAAGTACCAGTAACATTGGTCTCTGTATGCGTGTTTGCGACATAAGGACCAAAGTCTTTTAGCATTCTTTTTTCAAGGGGCTTATATAAACGTCCGCTTGCAATCCAGTCGCCGTAAACGATAGTTTGCTTACCAAAAGGAGAATAAAATCGGGCTTCATTCCCCACCGTATTCTTTCGGAACTTTTTGAAATGATTTTCCAAATTGCTCATTAGGTTAGATTAGTTTTATTTGTGTTGTTGTTATATTCAGATTTGTGTGTCTCAAATCAATTAATATTCAGACTGTTTGATCTGATTTAAGAACGGGTCTAAAAATAGATATTCTAAAAAAGGAATACAAATAGTGATTGTATATATTCCTGTTTATTAGGCTATTTGTATCCAGACAACTTTCTAAACAAACTAGCTATAAGCCTGATTATAAGTTTATATTATTAAGAAAACACCCATTTAAATTTACAATAAATTATCCCGGTTCTTATTTAGAATAGATGCTATATATGAAGAATGGAAGAATTTGATGGGAAAACACTAAATTTGGCTTCATAAAAAAGAAAGATACTTTCTTTTTTATTACAATCAAGTCATTTATAGAAGACAATAAAGATATATGGAGACAATTATTCAACTCTTCGAAAAAAGTGTAGAACAATATCCCAATAACCCCTTTTTGTGGGAAAAAACCGATGGAAATTATTCTTCTCAATCATATAAGGAACTACAAACAGAAGTTCATCTACTAGCAGCGGGATTATATGCCATAGGCATCAATAAAGGCGATCGTATAGGCTTGTTATCAGAAGGAAGAAATGCTTGGGTACTGGCCGAATTAGGCATTTTATATGCTGGTGCAGTGAATGTGCCCCTATCAGTGAAATTAGATGCTCAAAATGAATTAAAATTCCGTTTACAGCATTCAGAATCCAAACTGCTTATTGTTTCGAAGAACCATCTCTCAAAAATCAGAGAAATTAAAGATGAACTTGAGCTTTTGGAACAGATTATCGTTATCGATGAAGATATCGAACTCGAATCAAAAGAAATTTACCTTTCCTCTGTAATAAACTTTGGTCAGAATTTACCTGCAGATGACAAAATTCGTTTGGAAACCCTTTGGTTAACCATTGAAGCATTGGATAGCGCTAATATCTCATATACTTCAGGAACCACGGCCGATCCTAAAGGCATCATTTTATCACACAACAATTACACTTCGAATGTTATACAGGCTTCCAGTTTAATGGACATTCCGGAAACCTATAAAACATTACTTATTCTACCATGGGATCACTCCTTTGCTCACACAGCAGGTATTTATAGTTTCATGTTAAAAGGTGCCTCTATTGCTGCCGTTCAGCAAGGTAAGTCGCCTATGGAGGCCTTAAAAAATATTCCGAATAACATTAAAGAAATTAAACCTGATATTATTTTAAGCGTTCCTGCCTTAGCAAAGAACTTTAAAAAGAATATCGAAAAGGGAATTAAAGCCAAAGGGCCTAAGGTAGAACGCATGTTCAACAAAGCCTTGAATGTTGCCTATCGTTATAATGGTATGGGCAACGACAAGGGAAAAGGTACTCGTAAATTCTTAAAGCCTATTTATAAGTTCTACGATAAAATTCTATTCTCAAAAATCAGAGCCAACTTTGGTGGTAATCTGAAATTCTTTGTTGGTGGTGGGGCTCTTTTGGATATTGAGTTACAACGTTTCTTCTATGCAATTGGAATTCCAATGTATCAAGGCTACGGTTTATCTGAAGCTTCTCCAATTATTTCCTCGAATACACATCACCGTCATAAGTTAGGTTCATCAGGCTTCCTGGTTAATAATATGGATTTCAAAATTTGCGACAATCAGGGCAATGCACTTCCAATCGGTGAAAAAGGCGAAATTGTGATCAAAGGGGGGAATGTGATGAAAGGCTACTGGAAAAACGATAAAGCCAGTGCTGAAACCCTAAAAAATGATTGGTTACATACAGGTGATATGGGACATATAGATGAAGAGGGGTTTCTTTATGTATCAGGTCGTTTTAAATCATTATTGATTGCCAATGATGGTGAAAAATTCAGTCCCGAAGGCATAGAAGAAGCTTTGGTTGATCAGTCACCTTATATCGATCAGTGTCTTTTATACAACAATCAAGATCCATACACAATCGCTTTGCTTGTGCCAAACAAGGGTGCCATTCAAGCTCATCTGAGAAAAAAAGGATTGGATTCCAAAAGTGATAACGGACAAATTGAAGCACTTAAGCTGTTACAATCGGAACTAAACGATTATAAATCCGGAGGTAAATATCAAGATATGTTCCCGCAAAGATGGATTCCAAATGCAATTGGAATTTTACCAGAAGCTTTTACAGAAGATAATAAATTGGTAAACTCAACCATGAAAGTTGTACGAAACAAAGTGGTTCTTTATTTCAATGAGCATGTAGATTATTTATATACGCCTGAAGGGAAAAACTTCTTAAACATTAAAAATAAGGAAACAGTCCAAAATTTTTAATTTGAGGACAAGTAATACAATAACACAACAGAGATACAATCATAATGAAATTTAACTTTAAAAAAATCAATAGCCTCTTAACTTTAGGCTTAGTATTACTTACACTTACCTCAAGTGCTAGTGATTCAAACATTGAAAAACAACGTCAAAACTACAAAGGAAAAGCACCTAAGTATATCTTCTATTTTATTGGAGATGGTATGGGCTTATCTCAAGCCAATGCTGCAGAAGCCTATCTTGGTGCCGTTAATGAAAAAAATGGCATCCAAAAACTTGAAATGAACACGTTTCCCTATCACGGTTTTTATACCACCAATGCAACGGACCGATTCATTACAGGATCTGCTGCAGCGGGAACAGCTCTAGCCACAGGTCATAAGACAAGTATCAATACCATTGGTATGGATGCTTCAAAACAAAAGCCACTTCAGTCAGTGGCTGAAAGAGCAAGAGACTTAGGCTACAAAGTTGGAATCATTTCATCAGTATCCATCGACCATGCTACACCAGCTTCTTTTTATGCTCATCAAGCATCTAGAAGTATGTATTACGACATTAGCTTAGATTTAAGCCTGTCTAACTTCAATTATTTTGCAGGAGGTGGCATTAAACATCCTGAAGGTGATGGCAAGTTGGATAAAAACAACATCATGGCAAATTTTGGTCAAGGATCTGAAAAAGAAGTCGAAAACAAGCAAACCAATTCTATTGTACTCGCAAAGGAACGTGGTTATAGACTTTTAAATACTAAAGCTGAGTTCCAAAGTTTAAAAAAAGGAGATGATAAAATAATTGCAATTGCTCCGCGTTTAGTTGGAGGTAAAGCCTTGCCTTATGCCATAGATCAAACCAAAGATGATATTCCATTAAGTGCATTCACTAAAAAAGGGATTGAATTATTAGATAACAGAAAGGGATTTTTCATGATGGTTGAAGGTGGAAAAATTGACTGGACCTGTCATGCTAACGATGCTGCGACAGCCATTAAAGAGGTTCTCAATTTTGATTCTGCCATAAAAGTTGCAATTGAGTTCTATAAGAAACACCCAAAAGAAACACTTATTGTTGTTGGTGGTGACCATGAAACTGGTGGTATGGCTCTAGGGTTTTCTGGAAGTCACTACCATTCAGACTTTAAGATCCTACAATATCAAAATATATCTAACGATGGATTTTCAGAAATTGTAGATCAGTATAAAAAAGATAATATTGGCAACTATAAGCTTGAAGATGGAATGGCTTTAGTAGAAAAGCACTTTGGTTTAGGTAATAAAGAAAAAGGACTTGAGTTATCTGCATTCGAAACAAAACAACTTAAAGATGCTTTCGAACAAAGTATGAATTACAATAAAGAATTCAAAAAAGATGATCAGTTCTACTTGCTATATGGTAGCTACAACCCTTTAACTGTAGCAGCTTGCCATATTCTATCACAAAAAGCTGGTATCGGCTGGACTTCATTTTCTCATACCGCTACGCCCATTCCTGTTAGAGCCATTGGCGTAGGTGCAGAACTATTCTCAGGCTATTACGACAATACAGATATGGCCAAAAACGTTTTCAGACTACTAGAATCTAAATAAATATACAACAAGGATAAGTCATTGGGCTTATCCTTGTTAACTTTCCCACCACCATGTTTAAGTTACCTCCAAAATCAGATTTAATTCTAGTTGGTTTACTCCTACTTATTTGCCTAGGTTTAATGATTACTCCCAATGGTTTTGACAAAACAACCGATACGAATTCTGTCCGAGTTAAAGCTATTGTTCTTTCTACGAACGAAAATTTAATGGTTGAAACAGGCATCTTAAAAACAGGAACACAGTCATTACAAATCAAAATACTGGATGGTCAATTTAAAGGAAGGGAACTTCAAGCTTTCAATCAATTGGTTGGTCGTATGGAGTTTGACAAGATTTTTATAGAAGGAGATAAAACACTTACGGTCCTAAATCTAAATGAAGATAGATCACAGATTATCAGCGCCAATGTAGTCGATCACTATAGAATTAATATCGAATTATGGCTCTTGGTCTTATTTATCATTCTACTAATTGGCTTTGCAGGTTGGACGGGTATTAAAGCCATCCTTTCGTTCATGTTTACTGGACTGGCTATATGGAAACTCTTATTACCTGGTTTCTTAAAAGGCTTCTCTCCTATTCCACTTTCGCTAGGTATAGTTGCTTTACTGACTTCTACCATTATTTTTCTGGTAGCTGGAACGAATAAGAAAGGGATCGTTGCATTTTTAGGCGCAATGAGTGGTATAGCCATCACCTGTATTATGGCTATCATTTTTGGTGACCTTTTCAATATACATGGCGCAATTAAACCCTTCTCAGAAACTCTACTTTATTCTGGATTTGCACATTTAAACCTTACTGAAATATTCCTTGCAGGCATCTTCATTTCCTCGTCTGGTGCCGTTATGGATATCTCCATGGATATTGCAGCCTCACAAGCTGAAGTGATCAATCACAATCCAACAATTAGTCAAAAAAAACTACGCCAATCTGGTTTCGAAGTTGGGAAAGCAGTCGTGGGTACTATGACCACAACCCTACTTCTTGCCTATTCAGGGGGGTTCTCTGCTCTACTAATGGTTTTTATTGCACAAGGCACTCCAATGACCAATATTTTAAACCTTAACTACGTTTCAGGTGAACTTCTTCACACACTAGTTGGTAGCTTTGGTCTTATTCTAGTTGCCCCTTTCACTGCCATTATTGGAAGTTGGCTTTTTACTCGAAAAAAATAAATTTATAGTCTATCACAGACCGACTTCCACTTCCTAGATAGTATTACAGGAAAAATCTACAATCTCTCAACTACTTAGATTCATTCAAAATAGAGAAATATATTTTGACTTATAAAAAAATAGGTATATTTTTGATTAACCGATTTAGTAAACCGATTTAGCAAGGAGACACATTGAAGAAAAAGTCAATTAAAGATATCGCACAAGACTTAGGTCTATCAAAAACAACTGTTTCTTTTGTTCTTAACAACAAAGGAGATGAGAAGAATATTAGTACTAAAACTCAAAAAAGGGTACTTGATTATATAAGAGAAGTTAACTATCAGCCCAATCAAATTGCAAAGAGTTTAAAGAAAGGAAAAACGAATACAATAGGTTATTTAGTTCCTGATATTTCCAATCCATTTTTTGCTAAAATAGGACGTTTACTTGAAGATCATTTTTGGGAAAAAGGCTACCATCTTATTATTGGTAGTACCGATGAAGATAAAGAAAAAGAAGAGCAAGTACTTAATATGTTTGTGAATCGTCAAGTTGATGCATTAATCGTGGCATCCTGTTTTATTAAGGGAGATACGATTAAATCTTTATTAGCTCAAGGTTTTCCTTTGGTATTATTCGATAGAGAAGATCCCGATATTGAAGCCAATTACATTTTAGTCGAAAATAAAATCTCAATGAAAAATGCGATTGAAAAAACAATTCAAACAGGATCAAAAAAATTGGGTTTAATTACACTTACTCCCGATGTTTATTCTCTAAAAAATCGTATCGAAGGATACAAGATGGCCTTATCGGACAATCATATCGAATTTGATAATGATTTAATAAGAATAGTTGACAATAACGATTTAAAACCTGGGACTGAAAGAGAACTCAGAAAACTTATTGAGTCGGGTGTTGACACGATTGTATTTACCAATAACCAGATTGCAGTTATCGCCATTTGGTTGATGAATACCCATTACAAAAACAAGGTAAATGATATCAAATTCGTGAGTTTTGATAATGTTGACTTATTCGACTATTCATTACCAAAGGTGATTTCAGTTGCGCAACCGATTGAAAAAATAGCTATGTATTCAACTCAAATTGTAGAAGAAATTCTAAACTCAAAAAAAAGTGAGAATAAAAGAATTGAATTAACACCAAAATTAATAGAACGAAAATAATAGATGAAAAATAATTACTTAAAATCAGGCCCTATTTTCCTAGCATTTTTATGCATGGGATTTGGCGATGTTGTGGGCCCTCTAACTAGTCAATTACAAGCTGAATATGAATTAACAAATTTCATGGCAGGATTAGTAACCTTTATGGGCTTTATCATGTTTGGTTTACTTTCTGTACCAATGGGCTTGTATCAGGATCGTAAAGGGAAGAAACCCGTATTAGTCATTGGAATGATAGCTGCATTAATTGGTTTAATACTTCCAATCCTTGGCGACTTTTCTTCATTTGAATTACTTTTAGCGTCTTTACTTCTCTTAGGTACTGGAGCTACAATATTGCAAGTGGCTGGTAATCCTATAATGAGAGATGTATCACCAGAAGGTAAATTTTCGAGAAATCTATCATTCGGCCAATTCTTTAAAGCAATCGGCTCATTATCGGGTGCCCTCCTACCCTTGCTTGCTGCAAAATATTGGGGTTTAGATTGGAAAATCCTTTTCCCAATTTACTCATCGATTCTAATCATTGCAATCATCTATTTATGGTCTGTCAAAATTGAAGAAAAAAGAGATGATTCAGAAACACCTGCATCCTTTAAATCTGTGTTATCATTATTGAAGAATCCTTATATCTTTTTTATGGTATTAGCTATTTTTCTTTACGTAGGTGCCGAGGTTAGTATGAGTGCTAAGCTTCCAAACTTTTTAGAACACAAATTCAATTTTGATATTAAAGAATTTGGCCTTTGGGGAACATTATTCTTCTTTTTAGCTTTAATGGCTGGTCGCTTTTTTGGTGGAATTATCCTAAATTGGATGTCGCCACAACGATTTTTAAAAGTAACAAGCTTACTTGCTATTGTAGGGATTTTAGGTCTTTTTGTAGCAACAACTTCAGTAATGGGTTTCGTAGCAATATTTATTATCGGTTTAGGATTCGCTAATATTTTCCCTCTCGTATTTTCAATAACGATTGATGCAATGCCCGAGCGTAGTAATGAGATTTCAGGCTTAATGGTAACAGCAATCATTGGAGGAGCAATTGTTCCCGTTATATTTGGCGCAGTAGCTGATATTTTTTCATTGATGGCAGGATTCATAGTAACACTAGTATGTATAGGCTACATTTTGGGCTTATCATTTTATAAAAGAAAGTAAAACGAACATGAATATATGGAGCGATGAAAGAGTCGTATTAACTCTTGATGCAGGTGGAACAAATTTTGTTTTTTCAGCCATTAAAGGTGGAATTGAGATGATTAAACCCATTCGAAAACCTTCCAGTGCTGATAATCTAGAGCTTTGTTTAAAGACAATTATTGATGGGTTTCAGGAGGTGAAAAACTTACTTCAGGAAAAGCCTGTAGCTATTAGTTTTGCTTTTCCAGGCCCTGCTGATTACCGACGAGGGATCATTGGAGATCTAGCAAATCTTCCAGCTTTTAGAGGAGGAATAGCTTTGGGACCAATGCTTGAAGAACATTTTAATATACCTGTCTATATAAATAACGATGGAGATTTATTTGCATACGGTGAAGCCTTAGGAGGAATGCTTCCTGAGATAAATAAAAGACTAGAAGAAGTCAATAGTACCAAGCGATACAGAAACCTAGTTGGAATAACTTTGGGAACGGGCTTTGGAGGAGGATTGGTTCAGGATGGAAATCTATTTATTGGAGATAATTCAATTGCAAGTGAAGTTTGGCTGACTAGTTCAAGACTTTTTCCAGAACGATTTGCAGAAGAAGGGATCAGTACACGTGCTATTCAAAGAGTTTATTATGAGAATGTAAAGACTGAATCGAATAAAGCTTTAATGCCAAAGGATATTTATCTGATTGCAAAAGATGAAAAGCATCCTAATAATAAAGTAGCGAAATTAGCTTTCGAGCAATTTGGAAATTGTTTGGGTGATAGCCTTGCTAATCTACTTACTATTACTGATGGAATTGCAGTAATTGGAGGTGGTCTTGCAGGAGCACATGACCTGTATATGCCAGCAGTTATGTCTGAGATATATGGACAATTTCAAACAGCACAAGGCAATAAACAAGATCGATTGGTACAAAAAGTTTACAATATTGATAACGAAACTGAGTATCAAGAATTCATAAAAGATCGTTCCAAAGAAATTTCTATTCCAGGAACTGATAAGAGTTTAAAATATGACCCAGAACCACGCCTGGCAATATGCTCGAGTAAATTGGGTGCTAGTAAGGCAATCGGAATTGGAGCATATGCATTTGCATTAAAAGAAGTCAGTAAGAATAAATAAAGAATTATACAAATGAAAAAAATGGATAGTTCATAGGTTTACTATTTTTTTACCTCATTTACTAAATCGGTTTAGTGACTGACATTAATTCGTTTTTATATTCAAAACCAAACCAATATATAATTACCAAATTGTTTAAACCATTTACAATTAATATTAACTAACTATGAAGAAGTATGTTTTACGAAATCTTCATTCAAGCTTAACTAACCTATTTAGGCTTGAGAGAATGATAGGTGTTTTAGCTTTGCTTTTTGCAATAATGGTTTTACCATTATCAGTGAATGCAAACGTTACCAATTTACCCGATACCAACCAATCGGCTACAGCCCAAAAACTAATTAAGGGTATTGTATCTGAAGAGAGTGGTGAATCACTACCAGGTGTTTCAATTGTAGTAAAAGGAACCACTGTGGGAACTGTAACTGATATCGATGGAAAATTCGAAATTTCAGTGCCAAACGAATCAAGTGTTTTAGTATTTAGCTTTATTGGAATGCTAAAACAAGAAATTGCTGTTGGATCACAATCAGAAGTGAACGTTGTTCTACTTACTGATGCTCTACGAATGGATGAAGTTGTTGTAACTGCCTTAGGCATAAAGAGAGAAAAGAAAGCTCTTGGTTATGCTGTTCAGGATGTTAAGTCTAATGAATTAACTCAAGCAGGTAACTCTGATCTTGTAAGTTCATTGCAAGGTAAAGTTGCTGGTGTACAAATCAGTCAGTCAGGTGGTGGAATTGGTGGTACTTCAAGAATTGAAATTAGAGGTGCCAGTTCACTTTCTGGAAACAACTCTCCACTTTGGGTTGTTGATGGTGTTCCTTTCGATGATGGAAACAGTAGAGATGGTTCTATTTGGGGTGGTACTTCAAGAGCGGGTGGTGCTTTTGATTTGAATCCTGAAGATATTGAATCTGTATCAATTCTAAAAGGTCCTAATGCTGCTGCTCTTTACGGTGAAAGAGGTGGTAATGGTGTGATTTTAGTTACAACTAAAAGAGGTACCAGAGGTAAAGGATTAGGCATTTCATATTCGGGAAGCTACACTTTCACTGACGCTGCTTACATGTTAGATCTTCAAGATAAATATGGACAAGGTACAAGAGGTGAATATGACAAATCAAATGCTTCGTCATGGGGACCTGAAATGAAAGGTCAAATGCTTGAATCATGGACAGGTGAAACTATCGCTTACGAAGCTCAAAAAGATCGACTAAAAGATTTTACAAGAACAGGAACCAGTCAGAAACACAACGTTTCTTTTACAGGTGGTAACGACGAAGGTGCTTACCGTGTTTCTTTAGGTAAAGATATCATGAATGGTATTTACGAAGAACATAAAGTTGAGAAGATTACTTTCGATCTTAGAGCTGACTATGATATTAACTCTTGGTTAAATGTCGATACTAAACTTTCATATTTCGTAACTGAAGGTAATGAGCGTCCTGAAGTTGGAAGCTACAGTTATGTGTCATATTTCAACACAATGCCTATGAATATTCGTAACCGTGACCTTGCTCCTGGTTATGACATCGTTGGTGGTAAACATGTTGAAAAACTTTACACCTCAACTGGTGCTAACCTTAGAAACCCTTATTTCTTGCAAGCACAAACAACCAACAAGGATAAGAAAAACAGAACATTCGGCTATGTAGCTGCTAACATTAAAATCAATTCTGATTTAAAAGCGAAGCTAAAGTACGGAATGGATTTCTATCAATTCGAAAGCTTAGAAGGTTACCAATATGCTGATGCGGTTGACTCGAACCGACCAAATTACAACCCTTCTCAATCTAACTTTAAGGAAGAGAATTTCGAATTCTTACTTTCATATAATAAGGACATCAACGAAGATTTTACAATTGGATTAAATGTTGGTGCAAACAGCATGAAACGACATTTCAACGAACTTAAGTCCACTTCTGGTAGATTAAGTTCTGAAGGTGATTTCTTTTTAGGTGCTGGTTCAAATATCAATTCAACACAGAATATTGAAAAATCAGAAGTTCGTTCTATTTATGGATTTGGTCAGGTTGCTTATAAGAATTTCTTATTCTTAGACTTTACTGCTCGTAACGACTGGTCTTCAACTCTAACGGCTAAAGATTCTGAATTTGACAATTCATATTTCTACCCATCTGTAAGTTTAAGTGGTATCGTTTCTGAGATGGTAGACTTGCCAGAATTTATTTCATTCGCTAAAATAAGAGGATCATGGGCACAAGTTGGTAAAGCCACTACCCCATATAATACAAGTCAAAGTTTCAAAATTGAATCTTGGAACTTCGGATTATCAAGAGGTTTAGTTGAGTCAACTAAGGTTATTAAAGATCTAAAGCCTGAGATTTCTAAGTCATGGGAAATTGGAACTGATATGAGATTCTTGAGCAATCGTATTGGTCTTGACTTTACTTATTACAACGAAGAAACTAAAAATCAAATTTTAGAAGTTCCTACTGTACAAAGTTCTGGATATGAGTATAGGTTGATTAATGCTGGTTTAATTTCGAACAAAGGTATTGAGCTTATGCTGACTACTGTACCTATCAAAACTGATAATTTCAAATTGGGTCTCGACTTTAACTTCGCTAAGAATGAGACTATTCTTGAAGAATTAGATGGTGAATCACCTCTTTATAAAATTGATGATAACAACCAAGTAGTAGGTATACCAGGTAAAAAATTAGGTCTTATTCGTGGAACAACTTACAACAGAAATGAGAATGGTCAGTTAATCGTTGACGATAAAGGTCTACAAACTGTTGATAGTGATAAAAACCAGATTCTTGGTAATATCCAAGCTGACTGGACAGGTTCTATCAACCTAAATGCAGAATACAAAGGATTTTACCTTTCTGTGTTGACTTCTATCCGCGAGGGTGGCGAGATTTACTCTTCTTCTGAAAGAAGTGCGGTTTCTGCTGGTACAGCTGAAAGAACAACTGCGAATGATCGTATGGCTCTTTTCGTTGACGGTGTAACTGCTGATGGTGGATCTAATAATGTAATGATTAGTGCTGAGGAATATTGGAGACAATTATCAAAAGTAGATGAAGAATTTATCTATGATGCTTCATACATGAAATTAAAGGAATTAGCAATTGGTTATAATTTCCCAAAATCTCTATTAAATAAGATCCCTCATAATCCAGTTAAGTCGGTGAGATTATCACTTGTAGGAAGAAACTTATTCTATTTCTACAAGCACACTCCAGGTACAGCTCCTGATGCGAGTGCTTTTAGCTCAGCATTATCAGCTCAGGCTTTCGACTTTTCACCAGTTCCAGCAACTAGAACTTATGGATTTTCACTAAATGTTGGTTTTTAATTATTAAAAAATGAATATCATGAAAAAAATATATTTAGGCCTAATTTCACTAGGACTATTCGTTTTAGCCAGTGGCTGTTCTGATGATTTTGGAGATACAAATGTTCCAGTCGATGCAGTTACTGACGTTGAACCTAAGTTTTTCCTTAGTTCAATGCAACAAGAAGTATTTTCAAACTACCAACGTAACGTAAGTCTTTATCCTGATTTATATTCTCAATACTGGGCCAATACGGTTTCTGGTTTTGGATCACCAAGATATGAATATGTTGATGGTTGGATTGGTAACCAATGGAAAGAACATTATACACGTCACTTACGCGGTTCACTTGCAATTGAAGCCTCATATGCTGACAACCCAATTTATGTAGATGCTTTGGCAATTAAAGATATATGGATGTGTTACTGGTGGTCAAGATTAACTGACACTTACGGTGACATGCCATATTTTGGAGCCGGGGAAGCTGAAGCAGTTCCTTATACTTCTCAAGAGGAAATCTATGCTGATTTATTTAAAAGATTAGATAAAGCTGTTGCAAGTATTACTGGTGGATCAGAACAATACAAGTATGATGGTGGTTACGACCTAATTTATGGTGGTGAGGCTAGTAAGTGGCAAAAATTCGGCAACTCACTTCGCTTACGTTTAGCTATGAGAATCTCCAATGTTGATCCTGAAAAAGCTAAAACTGAAGCACAAGCAGCTATCAATGGTGCAGGTGGTTTATTAGCAAGTAACTCTGATGTTGTTAGAGTTCCTATGTGGAGCGATGGTTGGTTTGACTATATTCATCAAATGGCTTGGAATTGGGATAACATTCGTATGTCGAAAACGTTCTCAAACTATTTATACAACCAATCTTCAGAAGGTGAAGACCCTAGAGCTCCAAAGTGGTTTGCCTACAAGGTTTTTAACGAAAAATTAAAAGTAGCAGAAGCTAAAACAAAAGAAGAAGCAGGTTTTGACAAATATGAAGGATTAGAAAACGGATACAACCTTGTTCCTTCTGATGCTAAAGAAAAGCATGCTACAATCAACCTTGAAGGTGGATATGAAGATTTTGCTGGTAGCTTAAGTCAGCCATCTCATAAAATGTATTGCCCGGTGATGTTCTACTCTGAGGTGAAATTCCTTGAAGCTGAAGCTGCTCTACGTGGATGGACTTCAGGTGATGTTAATGCACTATACAAAGAAGGTGTTGCTGCATCTATGGCATATGTTGGTGTTGCTGATGATGATGCTACTACTTATATCGATGGCATGCCAGACATATCTGGTTCAGATGAAAACAAATTAAAACAACTTATAACTCAAAAGTGGGTAGCTAACTTCCCTAATGGAGTTGAAGGATGGGCTGATTTTAGAAGAACTGATTATCCCGATTTAATCTTACCTCACGATGGTGTAAGTGGTAGTTCAACTGTTGCTAGCGGAACTTGGGTAAAAAGAGTTCGTTACCCAGACAATGAGCATGAACAAAACAAAGACAATATTCCTGCAGCTCTTAATACGACAGATACTGACAGAATGGATATTCGTTTATGGTGGGATACTGCTGATACAAAGACCAAAACTGGTGGTTTAGTGAATAGCAATTTTTAATTAGAAAAAACTAACAGGGTGAATTGGAGACCACACTCTCCTTTCACTTTGTTTAAACTTTTTTATATGAAAACAATAAAATTAAATATAAAGATATTGTCTTTCCTGGCTGCCTTTTTAATGGTTTTTACCATAGGTGCCTGTGATGATGATGACAATTTGGGTCAGGTCGATTCGGCTTCAATCGAGTCAATAATTAAAGAAGCGGAAGCTTTGATTGCAAATAGTGAGGAAGGAACCAGTCCTGGTGCCTATAAACCTGGTTCAAAACAGGAACTTCAGAACGTTATTACTTGGGTAAATTGGAAAATTGCCAATGCTGAATCTCAGGATGACCTTACAGACGCAGCTATAAAACTTCAAGTTTATATCGACAAGTTCAAAGCTAATATTGTAAGATTAGCAGTACCAATTATTGCACAAGGTAACGATACCTATATTCAAATTTCTGATAATATTAAGCCAATATTTAATCAGGCTTTTACTATTGAAACTAAGATATATGTTGTGGATCTAGCTACAAAAGGCTATTCAAATAACATTTTTGCAACTGAACAAGATGGTCCTGATAGTGGTTTTGTTATTCGTTATTTCGGCGATGGTGTGATCCACTTAAATGTTGGAACAGCTGATGGATGGAGAGATGTTAAAACCGAACCTGGTACCATGAAAGCGGGTGAATGGATGCATATTGCTTTTGTAAACGAAATAAGCAGTCAGAAGCTATATATCAACGGTATTGAGGTTTTATCTCAAACTCAAACTTATTTGCCAGCTGCCAGAGCATCATTTGTAATCGGTAATGGTCCAACATGGACTGATCGTGTTGTGAATGCTATGATGAAAGACGTTAGAGTATGGTCAACAGCAAGATCTGCAAGTCAGATTAGCGACAATACTGATGCAACATTTGAAAATACTGAAGCTGATTTAGCTATGTATTTCCCTTTTGATGCAGATTTAGGTACTGAATTTAAAGATAATACTGGAATTTACACCGCTACTTTTAAAGGTGATGTAAGCTGGGCTGCCGATGGTATTCCTCCAGTAATTGTTATTGATTATTCGGCTTTGAAGGCGGCCAAAACTGCCACCCTTAAATTAAAAGATGATCTAGTTGAAGGAACCAATACTGGAGATTATCCTGTTGGAACAAAAGCTTACTTACAAAGTATTGCAGATGATGCAACTGCCAAAATCGATAATGCTAAACGTCAAGATGAAGTTGATAATTTAGTTTCACAAATTAACGCTAAAATTGAGTTGGTTAAAACGAATCTTGTTGCTGATGCAATGGGGGTTTATATCGATCGCGATAATTCTGATGCTGTAGGTTTCCGTATTTCTCCTAATTATACGCCTCAAGGTGATTATACCGTAGAATTTGATGTTAACATCAAAACATTTGCAGGATACAGTAATGGTGAGCTATTTAATAATGGAAACTATGGCGTTTGGGTTTATGGTTACGAAGAGCTAACCGAAGAGAATTTGCTTAAGGCTGGTGGTCTTTGGAATTTCACAAATGCTGGAAACGGCTGGGAAGGTCCTAAAACCGATCCTTTGGTAATGACTCCTGGGACATGGCAACATGTAGCAATTGTTCACGATAACACAGCGCGTACAACAATTCTTTATGTGGATGGCGTTCAAAAAGCTATTTCTGAGGATATAGGTGCTCCTGAGAATTCAGGTTGGGGCGAGACTTGGCTAGGAAATGGCTGGGGTAAAATGAATGGTTCAATCAAAGATTTCCGTCGTTGGGATATCGCTCGAGCAGTAGCTGATTTAAATGCTGATATTGACGGTACAGAAGCCGGTCTGAATGTATACTTCCCACTTGATAAAGTAGGTGGGGTTAAATTTAAAGATGTTACTGGAAATTACGACGGTGAAATCCGTGGAATTGAATGGAATGTAGAATAAGTTAGTAGTTAGATAAGTTTGAATATGGAGTTGCTTTTTTAAGGCAACTCCATTTCTATAACTCAAACAAAATCATCATCTTTATTAAACAAAATCTACAAGAATAAATTAAGCTATGTATCCAACAAAAAAACGACTATTCTTCTTTTTAACACTCCTGCTTATTTCCAGTTCTTTACTGGGGCAATCTTCGAAAATTATGTCCTTTAATATTCGATACGATAACAAATGGGATACCGAGAATAACTGGATGCTTCGCAGAGCCAAACTTATTAAACTAATCGATTATTATCAACCTGATATAATTGCAACACAAGAAGGCCTTAATAAGCAAATCTCATATATAGACAGTGCATTAACCGATTATGATTACGTCGGTATAGGAAGAGAAGATGGCAAGACCAAAGGTGAATACTGTGCCATATTTTATAATACTGAAAAATATAAAATAATCAGACAATCCACGTTTTGGCTTTCTGATACGCCAGATAAAATATCAGTAGGCTGGGATGCTGCTTTAGAACGTATTTGTACTTACGCTCTAGTTGAAAACCTTAGTACAAAAAAACAAACTTACATTTTCAACGCTCATTTTGACCATCAGGGAAAAACAGCTCAAGAGAATTCAGCTCGATTAATTCTAAAAAAAATCAGAGCAATCAACAAAGAAAATTTATCAGTCATTTTAATGGGAGATTTAAATGTGACTCCTGAAGAAAAGACAATTACAATATTAAAAGAAGAATTAACTGACGCTATTAGTCAAGCTTCTTCCCCATTTTACGGACCTAAAGGCACATTCAATGCTTTTAAAGATGAACCCGTAACCAAACGCATAGATTACTTTTTTATAAAAAACATCAACATACTGTCTTACTCACATTTAGATGATCGATTAAATAACAACAGATTCATCTCCGATCACTTTCCTGTTTTAGTGGAAATAGAATAAGGACAAAACCTAATTAAGTCAACATCAAACTCACACGCTATACCTATTCAAAATGAACAAGTTAAACCTAAGCAAGATTCTATTTTTGGCATTAACATTAAGCCTTGGAATCCTATCCTGCCAAACAAAAGAAAAACAACAGATTGCAATAAATAACAATCCAATTCAATTTGTCGATCCTACAATAGGTTCTGGAGGACATGGTCACGTTTTTGTAGGAGCTAGTGTTCCATTTGGAGCCGTTCAAATCGGACCAAATAATATTACGATGGAATGGGACTGGTGCTCTGGTTATCACCACTCTGACACAACAATCATAGGTTTTGCTCATACGCATTTAAGTGGAACTGGTATTGGTGATTTAGGTGATATTCTAATTATGCCTGTGACTTCGTTAAACGAACCTACAAGTGAAAACTTAGAAGCTAAAAACCGTCTATCGACTTTCTCACACAAATCAGAAACGGTTCAGCCATCATATTACTCAGTTCATTTAGATAAATATAATATTGATGTTGAACTTACAGCAAGCGAGCGTGTAGGTTTCCAGAAATACCAATACAACAAGAAAGGAAACTCACAAATTGTTATCGATTTGGCTAGGGGAATTGGTTGGGACAAACTTGACAAAGCAGAACTTAGTAAGCTTGATGATTATAGCGTTGCAGGATATCGTTTTTCAAAAGGATGGTCGAAAGATCAGAGAATATATTTCGTAACAAGATTCTCTAAAAAAATTAAAGACCTTAAACAAGTTGGAAAGAATGCTGAATATACGGTATTAAACTTTGAAGGGAATGGAGAATTAATGCTTAAAACAGCTATTTCTCCTGTCAGCATTGATGGAGCTCAAAACAATATGAAAGTTGAGATACCAGATTGGGATTTTGAAAAGGTCCAAGCCAATGCTGATAAAAAATGGAATAAAGAGCTAAATAAAATCCAGATTAAAACGAACAACAAAAAGGATCTGAAAACTTTCTATACAGCTTGCTACCACAGCATGATTGCCCCTAGCCTTTTTAACGATATTAACAAAGATTATAGAGGAACAGATAAGAAGCTTTACAAGAATGTAAACTTCAATAACTACTCGGTATTTTCTTTATGGGATACCTATAGAACTGCTCATCCCCTATTTACAATTACACAAAGCGAAAGAGTTAGCGATATGGTTAATTCGATGCTTAAAATTTATGAGCAACAAGGTAAATTACCTGTTTGGCATTTAATGGGAAGTGAGACCAATACCATGGTCGGTTATTCAGCCATTCCTGTAGTCGTTGATGCATGTTTAAAAGGAATAAAAGGCATTGACTACAAATTAGCTTACGAAGCTGTAAAAACAACGGCAATGGGTGATTTACACCCAGGTGTTAAAGAAATGATGGAGCTTGGCTACATTCCAGCCGATGCCATGCATGAATCTGTAGCAATGGCTATGGAGTATGCCATTAGCGATTGGACAATTAGCAAATTTGCTGAACGTTTAAATAAAAAGGAAGACGCTCTTTATTTTAAGAAACGATCTGAGGCATACAAAAACTACTTCGATCCTTCTGACAAATTCATGAAAGGTAAAATGACAGATGGAAGTTGGAGAACGCCTTTCAATCCTTATTCTGCACAACACCGTGTAAACGATTATTGTGAAGGAAATGCTTGGCAATACCTTTGGTTGGTCCCACAAAATCCAGAAGGCTTAATTGAGCTTATGGGTGGCGATAAACCATTCATTAGCAAGCTTGATTCATTATTCTCAATCTCTTCTGAATTGGAAGAGGGCGCATCTAATGATATCACGGGTTTAATTGGTCAGTACGCTCATGGTAACGAACCATCTCATCATACAAGCTACTTGTATGCATACGCTGGTCAGCAATACAAAACGGCAGATAAGGTGCGCTACATTATGAATGAGCTTTACTCCGACCAAATAGATGGTCTATGTGGTAATGAAGATTGTGGGCAAATGTCAGCCTGGTATATCATGTCTTCAATGGGAATGTATCCAGTTAACCCAAGTAATGGCGCTTATGTTTTTGGTAGTCCACTTTTCGATGAAGCAACAATCAATTTACCAGAAAATAAGAGCTTCAATATCATCGCTAAAAACAACAGCAAAACAAACATTTATATTCAATCAGTGAGCTTAAATGGTGAAGCTTATAGCAAAACCTTTATAACTCATAAAGATATTTTAAAAGGTGGAAACTTAGTTTTTGAAATGGGTGCAAAACCAAATAAAGAGTTTGGTGCAGCTGCTCAGGACAGACCTAAATCAATTGTATACTAGTATAAAACAGACCGATGAATAAAATTCAGATCTTAATATTAGCCATAGCAAGTTTGCTAACGGCATGCGGAAACGAGAAAGAAGTTAAGAACGATTCCTCACTCGTTGATCTTGTGAATCCATTGATGGGAACCGATTCTGATCATGGCTTATCAAATGGTAACACCTACCCTGCTGTGGCGCTGCCATGGGCGATGAATTTTTGGACGCCACAAACAGGTAAAATGGGCGATGGATGGTGTTATGCCTACGATGCAAAAACCATTCGAGGCATCAAGCAAACGCATCAACCTAGTCCTTGGATCAACGATTATGCAGCCTTTTCATTAATGGCTGTAACGGGTGATTTAAAGTTTAAAGAAGATGAAAGAGCTTCATGGTTTTCACACAAATCTGAAATTTCAAAGCCGAATTACTATAAGGTTTACCTTGCAGATTATGATGTAAGTGTTGAAATAACACCTACTGAAAGGGCGGCTATGTTTCGCTTCACATTTCCTGAGAACAAAGATTCTTACATCCTTCTAGATGGTTTTTTCAAGGGATCAGAAGTGACAATTCTACCTGAGCAAAGAAAAATAATTGGTTATTGCCGAAACAACAGTGGCGGAGTACCCGATAATTTCCACAATTATTTTGTAGCTGAATTCGATAAGGATTTTGAATTGACACATACTTGGAATGGTGATGAGTTAAAAGAAAATTCAAAAACTGCCACAGGCGAACATGTTGGTGCCATTATAGGATTCAAAACTAAAAAAGGCGAACAAGTTAACGTAAAAGTTGCCTCATCTTTTATTAGTCCTGAACAAGCACAATTAAACTTAGATCGTGAAATAGGTGACAAAAAGTTTGATCAAGTTCAAGCGGAAGCAAAACAAGTTTGGAACAAAGAATTATCAAGAATAAAAGTAGAAGGTGGCACAGATGACCAAATGAAAACCTTCTATTCTTGCTTGTATCGTGTTCTATTATTTCCACGTAAGTTTCACGAAATTAACGATAAAAATGAAGTGATTCATTACAGTCCTTACAATGGTAAAGTACTGCCCGGCTATATGTTTACTGATAATGGCTTTTGGGATACATTTCGAGCAGTCTTTCCATTTTTCACACTGATGTACCCAGACTTGAATTCTCAAATTATGGAAGGTTTAGTCAACACTTACAAGGAAAGTGGCTGGTTGCCAGAATGGGCTAGCCCAGGCCATAGAGGTTGTATGATCGGTTCTAACTCGGCATCCTTAATTGCTGATTCATATTTAAAAGGAATCCGTGGTTACGATATTGAAACTCTGTATGAGGCGATTCTAAAAAACACCAAAGATTATAAGAAAGATATTACATCGGTTGGTCGATTTGGAGCTGAATATTATAACAAACTGGGTTATGTACCCTATAATGTTGGTGTCAACGAAAACACAGCCAGAACCTTAGAATATGCTTATGCAGATTACTGTATTTGGAAGCTAGCTATTGAGTTAAAACGTCCTCAGAAAGAAATTGATCTTTTTAAGAAAAGAGCACAAAACTTTAGAAATGTATTCGATTCTGAAACAGGTTTAATGCGAGGTAAAAACGAAGATGGTTCTTTCCAGTCACCGTTTAACCCACTTAAATGGGGAGATGCCTTTACCGAAGGAAATAGTTTACACTATACCTGGTCTGTTTTCCAGGATGTGCAGGGCCTAATCGACTTAATGGGTGGTGAAGAGAACTTCACTTCTACATTGGATGGTGTTTTTAATATGCCTCCTGATTTCGATGCGTCTTACTACGGTTTTACAATTCACGAAATCCGTGAAATGCAAATCGCTAATATGGGAAATTATGCACATGGTAATCAACCTATTCAGCACATGATCTACTTATACAATTATGCAGGTCAACCTTGGAAAACTCAAACTAGAATTAGAGAAGTAATGGATCGTTTATATACGCCACAGGCCGATGGTTATTGCGGTGATGAAGATAACGGTCAGACCTCTGCTTGGTATGTATTCAGTTCTATGGGCTTCTACCCTGTTTGCCCAGGAAGCGATGAATACGTATTCGGTTCTCCACTATTTGACAAAGTGAGTTTAACTTTAGAAAATGGTAAAACCTTTACCATAAACTCGAAAGATAATTCTACAAAAAATGTTTTTGTAAACGAAATCAAACTGAATGATAAAACGTATGATTTCAACTACATCAAACATCAAGATATTTTAAATGGTGGTGTTCTCAGTTTTAATATGACGAATCAACCAAATATGAAGCGAGGTACTGATAAAAGCGCCTACCCTTCATCAATGTCTAAATAAAACCATTTTATAAATCCGTTACTCCTACCATATCCTATGAAACGTCGAAATTTCCTTAAGAACTCAATGCTTTTTACTGGTGGTCTGCTTTTAGCAGGCAGTCAAAGCTTCGCCCTATCAAAAGATTTAAAATATGTATCAAACCGACCAGAAGCTAATAAACGTAAGTTTGTTAGCAAATCGGTTGATCGAACAATCGCAAAGGTCAAAAAAGCTATTTCAAACCAAGAACTCGCTTGGATGTTCGAAAACTGTTTCCCAAATACTTTGGACACAACAGTGAAATATTCTGAGATTGATGGAAAACCAGATTCATTCGTCATTACAGGTGATATTGATGCTATGTGGTTACGAGATTCTACAGCACAGGTATGGCCTTACCTTCCACTAGTTAAAGGCGATAACGATTTAAAGAAACTTTTCAGAGGACTAATCAATCGCCAAACAAAGTGTATCAATATCGATCCTTTTGCCAATGCTTTTAATTTCGAAAAAGTACAAAAAGGACATTGGGATACTGATGTGACTGATATGAAGCCAGAAATTTACGAACGCAAGTGGGAAATCGATTCTCTTTGCTACCCAATTCGATTAGCTTATCATTATTGGAAATCAACAGGAGATACCAAATGTTTTGATTCTAAGTGGCAAGATTCCATGCAGACGATCCTTGATACGTTTAAAGATCAGCAAAGAAAAGAGAATAATGGTTCCTACTCATTTTTAAGAGTTACAGATAGATTCTACGATAACTTACCAGGAGTTGGGTACGGTAACCCTACAAACCCTATCGGACTTATCGTTTCATCATTCCGTCCATCAGACGATGCTACTCTTTTTCCATTTCTAATTCCATCGAATTATTTTGCTGTAACATCATTAAGGCAAATGGCTGAAATGCTTCAAGCTTTTGGTGTAAAAAATCAACTAGCTAAAGATGCTACTGATTTGGCTAGTGAAGTGGATGCAGCCCTCGAAAAATACGCGATTGGCGATCATCTCAATTATGGAAAAACCATTGCCTTTGAAGCTGATGGTTTTGGTAATAAAATGTTCATGGATGATGCCAATATTCCAAACCTTCTTTCATTACCCTATTTAGGTGCGATGGATTCGAAGAATCCACTTTATCAGAATACTAGAAAATTTGTACTAAGTGAAAATAACCCTTGGTTTTTTAAAGGGAAAGCAGCTGAAGGCGTGGGTGGCCCGCATGTAGGTATGGACATGATTTGGCCTATGAGCATTATCATGAGAGCTATAACATCGGATAATGATCAAGAAATCAAAAACTGTTTGTCAATGTTGATAAAAACCCATGCAGGAACAGGTTTCATGCACGAAACTTTCCACAAAGACAATCCTGAGAAATTCTCTAGGTCGTGGTTTGCATGGGCAAATACGCTCTTTGGCGAACTGATCCTGAAAATCTATAACGAGAGACCAAACATACTATCTACCATCGATTAGTTCGCAGACATGAAATCTATCAAACAACTACTATTCACTTTTTTCATCTCTTGCTTTTTATTTTTCGGAAAGGCTCAGGCACAGCAAAATTCGCCATGGCATATTACGGCTACTGATCCTACTGATTATGTAGGCATTGCATTAGCAAATGGTCGAATTGGTCTCATGCCTTCCGAAAAACCATTGGAAGTAAAATCACTTATCCTTAATCATGTTTTCGATAAGGAATCGCCTTTGGGCGTGAGTAAACTTTTGTTGGGTATCAACTTTGCGAACCTCGAACTTCATATTGATGGTGAAAAAGTAGACGAGTCGAATACCAGTAAGTGGAAACAGGTGCTTGATATGAAAGGTGCTTGTTTAAATACAAGTATTCAATTTAAGGATATCGCTTTAATTGAATATAGCACCCGAGCCCTGCGAGGAATGCCATATGGCGGATTAATCGATATTAATATTACACCTCTAAAAAAGGCTATTCAGATAAAAGTTTTGGGTAAAATAAGCTGTCCTTCTGAGTACACTGATCAGATTTCGACCTTTAGAATCTTGAGAGATCTCGAAGCACGAATGCCTTTATTGCAGACTGTTGCCAAGAGTCCTTATGGCAAACATACTTTAGCAGCTACGGCTTCATTTATTTTCAATCATGAATTCCCTGAATTCAAACACCAAATCGATAATGAATTTCAACACGCTTTAAGTTTCGAAAGAGAATTACCTCAGGGTAAAACTTACAATTTTGCCTGGACAGGTGCTATTTGTACCACACAGGATTTTAACGATCCTCAGTCTGAATCTGAGCGTATGGTGATCTTCAACTTAAGAGGAAATAAAGATGCCATGATTGCAAAACATCAGCAATTGTGGAATGAGCTTTGGCAGGGTGATATCGAAATTGAAGGCGATTTAGAATCACAACGCGATGTTCGTCTGGCTTTGTATCATTTGTATTCTTTCTCACGCGAAGATTCGAACCTTAGTATTTCGCCAATGGGACTTTCATCTCTTGGTTACAATGGTCATGTTTTTTGGGATACCGAATTGTGGATGTATCCTCCTCTTTTGGTCTTTAATCAGGGGATCGCAAAATCTTTATTGAACTATCGATCTAATCGATTAGATAAGGCCATTCAAAAAGCTCAGAATTTCGGATACAAGGGTGCTATGTTCCCTTGGGAATCAGACGAATCTGGCGAAGAGGCAACGCCTACCTGGGCACTTACCGGCACCTTCGAACATCATATAACAGCTGATGTTGGAATCGCATTCTGGAATTACTATCGAGTAAGTAAAGACAAAGCATGGTTAAGCAAAACAGGATATCCTATGTTGAAGGAGGTTGCTGATTTTTGGGTGAGTCGTTCAAATAAAAATTCAGATGGTACTTATTCCATTAAAAATGTTGTTGGAGCCAATGAGTTTGCCCCTAATGTCGACGATAATGCATTTACCAATGGATCGGCAAAAACGGTTCTGGAATATGCTTATTTAGCAGCTATGGAATTAGGTATCACACCTAATAAGCAATGGAAAGAAGTAGCTGATCATCTGAAGTTCAACTTCTTCGAAGATGGAACCATGATGGAACATACAAGTTACGATGGTGCAATCATCAAACAGGCCGATGTTAATCTTTTAGCTTACCCATTGTCAGTAGTAACTAAAAAGGAAGCTATTGAAAAGGATCTGGAATATTACGAGCCTAAAATGGCAGCAGAAGGTCCCGCAATGAGTCATTCTGTTCTTTCTATTCTGCATGCTCGTTTGGGAGATACGAAAAAAGCTTACGATTTGTTTAAAAGAGCTTACGAACCTAATAAGCGTGCACCCTTTGGTGCTTTGGCTGAATCAGCAATGAGCCATAACCCCTATTTTGCAACGGGTGCCGGAGGTATGCTTCAATCTGTAATCTTTGGTTTTGCAGGTTTACATATCACTAAAGATGGCATTGTTCAGAAAGATCCTTGTTTGCCTAAGCAGTGGAAAAAATTAACGATTAAAGGCGTTGGTTCACAAAAGCAAACCTATGTTGTAGACTAGTGTTGCTTTCTACATAAGTGTTTAAATTAAAGATATATCCAGTGAAAAAAACGACATATTATTTAAGCCTGTTCTTGTTATTCATTAGTACTGTTTCTTGCAGTTCTGATGAAGAATTAAGCATGGCTTCTCCCGATGGAAAATTAAGTCTTCAAGTGAATTTGAACGAGAAAGGCGAAATTTATTACCAGCTAAAAAACTCACAAACCCACCTGATTAATCCATCTAGATTGGGTTTCATACTTAAAGACAATGATTCATTCTCACATTCTTTTAAGATCCTTAAAACCGAGAGCAGTCAGAAAGATGAAACCTGGAATCCGGTATGGGGGGAAAATGAGAGTATTCGTGATAATTATAAACAACTGTCAGTAAAACTCGAAAATGCGAATGGTGGGAAAATGAACCTTTATTTTAAGCTGTATGACGATGGCTTAGGTTTTCGCTACGAAATTCCTAAGCAGAAAGGGCTAAATGAGATTCTGGTGATGAATGAGCTTACTGAATTTAATTTTGCGAATGACGCCACAGCCTGGTCTATCCCTGCTAATTATGAGTCATATGAAATGTTGTATAGAACCAGCCCTTTAAGCGAAGTGAAAGATGCAAATACGCCTTTGACCTGCCGTACCGAGTCTGGAATACATCTAAGTATTCATGAAGCGAATCTTACTGATTATCCTGGCATGACTTTAAAACAAGTTGAAGGCAATTCATTTTCTTGTAATTTGGTTCCATGGCCTGATGGCATAAAAGTAAAAGCGAACGAGACGCTTATTTCTCCATGGCGAAGCATCACCATTACTCAAAATGCCGCTCAGTTAGTTGAATCAAACTTAATTGTAAATCTAAATGATCCTAATAAATTAGAAGAGATCTCCTGGATAGAACCTCAAAAATATGTGGGTATCTGGTGGGGTATGCATTTAGGTGTCGCAACCTGGACAATGGGCCCAAAACATGGTGCTACAACTGCAAACATGAAAAAGTACATCGATTTTGCAGCTGACAATAAGATTCAAGCCGTATTGGCCGAAGGTTGGAACACAGGCTGGGAAAATTGGGGTAAAGCACGCGCTTTCGATCAAGTAACGCCCTATGCCGATTTCGATTTTGAAGAGATTGTCGCTTACGCTGATAAAAAAGGAATTGAATTGATCGGACATCACGAAACGGGTGGAGATATCTTCTTTTACGAACAGCAAATGGAAAAGGCAATGAAGAAACTTCATAATGCTGGTATCCGTAGTTTAAAAACCGGTTATGCCGGGCCTATTCCTCAAGGGCATTTTCATCACGGCCAGCGAATGGTTCAGCACTATCGTAAGGTTCTTGAAACTGCCGCAAAGAATAAGATAATGGTAAATGCTCATGAGCCTATTAAGGCTACCGGTATACGACGTACTTATCCGAATATGATGGCTCGTGAAGGTGCTCGTGGCATGGAGTGGAATGGATGGAGTGAGGGGAATCCTCCTGAGCATCATGTGATGCTTCCATTTACACGTTGTTTGGGCGGCCCCTTAGATTATACGCCCGGAACTTTCGACATCTTATACAAGAATCGAAAAGAATACATTCATTGGAACAATAACGATAAAGGAAATAGTAGAGTCAACACCACACTTGCCAAACAATTAGCCATGTGGGTATGTTTGTATTCTCCTGTTCAAATGGCCTCTGATCTTATTGAAAATTATAAAGGGCAAGCTGCTTTTCAGTTTTTTAGAAACTTACCTTCAAAATGGGAAGCGTCTAAAGTGTTAGCTGCAGAAATTGGAGATTACTATGCGGTTGCCCGAAAAAATGGAGCCAATTGGTATGTAGGTGCTATGACTGATGAAAAAGCAAGAGATATTTCCCTAGACTTATCCTTTTTAGAATCAGGAAAGAAATACAAGGCGACTATTTACTCAGATAATGACGAAACCTCATTAATCGACAAACCAACAGCCATTGATATCAATAGCATCGAGGTAGATTCTGAGACGGTTTTAGAGGTGAAAATGTCGGCAGGTGGTGGACAAGCCATTGAGTTGATCGAAATCAAATAAAAAAGAGTTATGCAACGAATTTCCAGTCTTTTAATTCTTCTATTCGTCTACATGAGCAGTTTTGCCCAGTATGTAGAACATGTCAATCCATTTATCGGATCAAGTAATTTTGGGACAACGAATCCCGGAGCTCTTGTTCCACGAGGCATGGTTTCTGTCACGCCATTTAATGTATCCGGTTCGGAACTTAATACTTTTGATAAGGATGCACGATGGTGGTCGACCCCCTACTCCGCTGACAATTCATATCTAACAGGTTTTTCACACGTCAATCTGAGTGGAGTTGGCTGTCCAGATTTAGGAGTGATCATTCTGATGCCGACAACGGGTGAGGTTAATGCAGATCCTAAAGAATATGGGTCGATAATGGAACAACAGAAAGCTGAACCGGGCTACTATCAGACTCAATTGAAGAAATACGATATCACAGCCGAAGTCAGCGCAACAAAAAGAGTTGGAATTAGTCGTTTTACTTTTCCGGAAGGCAAATCGAATATCCTTCTGAATTTAGGACTTGGACTTACAAATGAGACTGGTGCTATGGTGCACATTGTAAACAATCAAGAAATTGAAGGTTCTCGTATGACAGGTACGTTCTGTTATAATGATGGTTCGGAACGTCCTGTGTATTTTGTTGCTCGTTTTAACAAGCCAGCTGAAAAGTTTGGAACATGGAAAAAGATGCCTGAAATGCAAGCAGAAGCATCATGGAGTAAAACCAGTGGAAAATACAAATACTACGATGGTTTCAATCAGCCAATGAATGGCAATGATGTAGGAAGCTATTTCACTTTCAACACAAAAAACAATGAACAAATCACTGTGGAAGTAGGGGTTTCTTATGTCAGTATTGAAAATGCCAGATTGAACTTAGATACAGAATCCAACCAATTCGATTTTGAAAAAACAAGATCTAATGCTTCTAAAGATTGGGATGCAGTTCTATCAAGAATGAAAGTTGAAGGTGGCACAGAAGATCAGAAAACGATTTTCTACACAGCACTGTATCACACTCAAATTCATCCTAACATTATCAACGATGTTAATGGGCAATATCCAGCAATGGAATCTTTTGAAATAAAAGAATCGAAGGATTGTAATCGTTACACAGTTTTCTCTTTATGGGACACCTATCGTAATTACCATCCACTAATGTCACTTGTATACCCTGATGAGCAATTGGATATGGTTCGCTCCATGGTTGATATGTATAAAGAAAGTGGCTGGTTGCCTAAATGGGAACTCAATAGCAAAGAAACACACGTAATGGAAGGAGATCCTGCCATACCTGTTATTGTTGACACTTACCTAAGAGGCTTAACTGATTTTGATGTCGAGGCAGCTTATGAAGCCATGATTAAATCAGCAACAACAGAAGGATCTAAAAACAAGTTACGCCCCGATATAGATCATTATTTATCGAATGGTTATGTACCATTAAAGGAGGAATTTGACAACTCTGTCTCCCATGCTTTAGAGTATTATATTGCTGATTGGAATTTAGCTCAATTTGCAAAAGCCTTGAATAAAAAAGGTGATTACAAGAAGTTCCTAAAGCAATCTCATGCTTACAAAAATTACTTCGATCAAGAATCAGGTATACTTCGCCCGAGATTAGAAACAGGTAAATTCTTAACGGATTTCGACCCAATGCAAGGTGAAAATTTTGCACCATCACCTGGTTTTCATGAAGGAACTGCATGGCAATACGCATTTTGTGTCCCTCATGATATCAAAGGCCTTAGTAAATTAATGGGTGGCAATAAAACCTTCATTAAAAAATTACAATCGGTTTTCGACTTAAATCGTTTTGATATGGCAAATGAGCCAGATATCCACTACCCTTACCTGTTCAATTTTGTTAAAGGAGAAGAGTGGCGATCACAAAAAGAGGTACGTAAGCTGATTAATAAGCATTACAAAAACTCACCAGATGGTATCCCAGGAAATGATGATTGTGGAACATTATCCGCTTGGCTTATTTATAGCATGATGGGCTTATATCCAGTTTGTCCAGGAAATACGGATTATGCAATTACAAGTCCAGTATTCGATAAAATTACTATTCAACTTGATCAAAATTATTATCAAGGTGAAACACTAGAAATCATCAGTCATAAAAAAGATTCAAACGATCATCTCATTCAGAAAATGATGTGGAATGGAAATAAGCATACCTCCTATTTCATCAACCACAAGACAATAAGTGAAGGTGGGAAACTAGAATTCTTCCTAAAAAAATAAAGCGTAATTCAATAATACCAGATACATACCAATGTCAAAAACCAATACCAAACAAAAACACCCAGCTACTTGGATCCCGACTGCTTATTTTGCGATGGGTTTGCCTTTTATTGCTATCGCTCAAGCATCTGTACTCATGTTTAAGAGTTTTGATGTTTCCGATTCACTAATTGCATTTTGGACTTCACTTATCATGTTACCTTGGACATTAAAACCACTATGGAGTCCAATTTTGGAGATGTTTAAAACAAAAAAACATTTTGTAGTCGCTACACAACTTGTAACGGGACTCACATTTGCTCTGGTCGCTTTGGCATTACCATTAGAGAATTTCTTCACATACTCTATAGCTTTATTAGCTGTTATAGCTTTTAGTGGCGCAACCCATGATATCGCAACTGATGGTGTTTACTTAAGTGTTTTATCAGGAAAATTACAAGCAAAGTATATCGGATGGCAAGGAGCCTCTTATAATCTTGCAAAAATCTTAACTGCTGGTGCTTTTGTTTATTTAGCAGGTATCCTCGAAGAACGTTTTGGTGTGTTGCATGCATGGATGGCGGTTATGCTAACCTATGCTGCAATCATGATTTCATTGGCTCTATATCATATTAAAATGTTACCCTCTGGAGGAAATGCAACCAATGAGGTGGCTTCATTAAGTGAGGGATTCAAAACTTTATTAGATGTCATAAAAACCTTTTTCCAGAAAAAATATATAGGTTGGTTTATTGCCTTCATTATCGTCTATCGATTTGCAGAAGGCTTTGCTATCAAAATAGCTCCTTTGTTTTTTAAAGCAGCAATCGCAGATGGAGGTTTAGGACTTAGCACTTCGCAAATTGGCCTCATTTATGGCGTATTTGGTTCTGGAGCTTTTGTTATCGGTTCAATTTTAGCTGGTTATTATATTTCAGCTCGAGGCTTGAAAAAATCATTGTTCACTCTTGTGTGCATCTTCAACATCCAATTTATAGTCTATGCTCTTTTAGCGGTTTATCGCCCTGGGAGTCTATATATAATTGGATCAGCAGTAGTCGTAGAATACTTTGTTTATGGTTTCGGCTTTGTTGGTTTAATGCTATTTATGATGCAACAAGTTGCTCCCGGAAAATATAAGATGGCTCATTATGCATTTGCTACAGGAATCATGAATCTAGGCTTTATGCTTCCTGGTATGCTCAGTGGTTTCATGAGTGATTGGTTAGGTTATAAGATGTTCTTTATATGCATACTTATAGTTACAATTCCAGCTCTATTTGCAGCAAAACTAGTTCCCTTTGTTCATTCAGAGAACAATGAAGCAGACGAATAATATTGATACAAAATAAAAATAGAATACGATGAATTCAAAAGTTACTATGCCATGGGAAAACAGACCCGAAGGCTCCAATGATATTATGTGGCGTTATTCACAAAACCCAGTAATTGGAAGATATGATATTCCCTCATCGAATAGTATTTTCAATTCTGCCGTTGTTCCTTTCGAAGATGGCTATGCTGGTGTATTTCGCTGTGATAACAAATCTGTCCAAATGAATATTTTTGCTGGCTTTAGCAAGGATGGAATCAATTGGGATATCAATCACGAACCAATCGAAATGATAGCTGGTAATACTGAAATGATTGATTCAGATTACAAGTATGATCCACGTGTTTGTTTTATCGAAGATCGTTATTGGGTAACCTGGTGTAACGGGTATCATGGACCAACTATTGGTATCGCTTATACTTTCGATTTCAAAACCTTTCACCAGTGCGAGAATGCATTCTTGCCATTCAACCGAAATGGCGTTTTATTTCCCGAAAAGATCGATGGTAAATATGCCATGCTAAGTCGCCCTAGTGATAATGGACACACACCTTTCGGCGATATCTATATTAGTTATAGTCCTGATATGAAATATTGGGGAGAGCATCGTTGTGTTATGAAAGTATCTCCTTTTGAAGATAGTGCATGGCAGTGTACTAAAATTGGAGCTGGTTCTGTACCTATTCGTACTGAAGATGGATGGTTATTATTCTATCACGGTGTAATTAACACATGTAATGGCTTCCGATATTCTATGGGTGCAGCTTTATTAGATCTAGAGAATCCAGATAAGGTTCTATACCGTTCAAAAGATTACTTATTAGCTCCAGCAGCACCTTACGAACTTACTGGTGATGTACCTAATGTAGTCTTCCCTTGTGCAGCATTAACCGAAGGAGATAAGGTAGCTGTATATTATGGCGCTGCTGATACTGTAGTCGGTATGTCTTTTGGGTACATTTCAGAAATCATTGAACATCTTAAAAATAAATCATTATAAATTTAAGAATACTCAACAGCGTTAATCGCAATAGTAAATATTCTTAGATTTGTAAGAACGAAATAATTCAACTCGATATCAATTCGTGTTGAATAAGACCGATACAGAATTTGATAACCATTATAGATAATCGCTTGGCTAGTGAACTTTTAATTGGTTGATTCAAATTCGTATCGGTATTAAAAATATTGGTAGACACGAAATAATTAAGCTCAATTCAGATGAAGAAAATCATATTCGTACTTCTTTTATGCATTAGTTTTTCTTGCACAAAAAAAGAACATTTCCTTAAGGACGAAAATTACAGAAGTGAGATCACATCAAAATTTGAATCTCGAAGTCAGATTTTTCAGAATAGAAAGACAGATTTATTAGATGTTTTTAATCTTCCAATTTCATTAAGAGAAAAAGAAGCTTTAATGTTTCTGTACGCATATATGCCACTCAATGATTTAGCTGATTATTCTGGTGATTTTTTCCTTGAACAAGTTAAATATGCCTTTAAAACTCAGAATGAATTTCCATGGGGCAAATCGGTATCAGAAGACAATTTCCGTCACTTTGTTCTACCCTATCGCGTCAATAATGAAAATTTAGATTCTGCCAGATCTGTGTTCTTTAATGAACTTAAGCCGCGATTAAAGGGTTTCACTATGCATGAGGCTGCTTTAGAAGTTAACCACTGGTGTCACGAAAAAGTTACTTATATCGGAGCTGATATTAGAACATCTGCTCCACTAGCTACTGTTAAAAATGCCAAAGGTCGCTGTGGAGAAGAATCAACATTTACAGTTGCAGCCTATCGTGCAGTTGGTATACCTGCTCGTCAGTGTTACACCCCACGTTGGGCACATTGCGATGATAATCATGCCTGGGTTGAGGTCTGTGTTGATGGCAAATGGCAATATGTAGGCGCTTGTGAACCAGAAGCTGAATTAAACCTGGGATGGTTTACTCAATCAGCAAAAAAAGCCATGTTAGTCCACACCAAAGTATTTGGGAAATACAAAGGCAATGAAAGAGTTACCTATCAGACTGATAATTTCTCTGAATTAAATCTCCTGGAAAAATATACAAAAACCCAAGAAATAACGATTCAAGTCGTAGATGAAAAAGGAAAATCTATTAAAGATGCAGAGGTACATTATTCGGTTTTAAACTACGCTGAATTTTATCCTCTTGTCACAAAGAGAACAAACAATGAAGGCATTAGTAAATTTACAACTGGCATTGGTAGTCTATTTATTTGGGTGAACAAGGGTGATTTATATGCCTTTAAAGATATTGACATTACTAAGACAAAGCATCTTGAAATAAGCTTGAGTAAAAATTCTAAAATAACTGATCAAGAATTTAATTTTGATCTAAACCCTTCTAAACAAGGAGGACTTAGTCGATCAACACCTCATAATTCTGAAAATGATGCCAAACTAAAAAATGAAGATCAGATTAGAAAAGCTTATGAAAATACTTTTATTTCAGAAAATAAGATCATCGCATTTGCATCTAAACATCAAATCGATCAGGAATTAAGCCTTGAATACCTTCAAAAATCAAGAGGTAATTATGCCGAAATCATAAGCTTTATCGAACAAGTACCGGCTGATAAAAAAGATCTCATCTTTCCATTACTCGAAGTGATATCAGAAAAAGATTTGCATGATACCCCAGCTTCTGTTCTTTTAGATCATATCTTATATTCGCCCGAGACAACAGATATTAATGAGATTTACAAGAACTATATTCTGAACCCTAGAATTAAGAATGAGATTCTTTCTCCTTTTAGAACTGAAATTCTTTCTAAATTCGAAAAAGAATTCAATGACCCAAAAAGAGCTAATTCTACAAGCATAAAAGACTGGATTAGCAAAAATATCAAGCTAACAGAAAAAGAGAATTATTACAAAACCCCTTTAACTCCTTTAGGAAGTTTAGAATTAAAAACGACTGACTCTGAATCAAGAGACATTCTTTATGTTGCTATCTGCAGAAGCTTTGGTATTGCATCTCGTATCGAACCTGCTACTCTTAAAGCTCAGTATTATTTTGAAAATAAGTGGCAAAACGTCCAATTCAAAGTCAGTAAGGAGAAAAAGGAAGCTTATGCTTATATCTCACTTAAAAATACCACTAAGGACTTTGAAATAGATCCAGAATATTTTAAAAACTTCACCATTGCTCGTGTTCAAGATGGGAAATACAAAAGCCTTGAATTCGATTTCATGAAAAAGCTCTCAGCATTTGATTCAAAGTTATCCTTACAAGTAGGAACTTATATGCTTACAACGTCAAACAGAAAACTAAACGGTGGCGTTTTATCAAAAGTTTCATTCTTCGAAGTGAAGGCCAACACAACAAGTCAAGTGGGAGTTGATATTCCAAAAATTAATTACACCAATCAGGTATACTGCGATCTTGACCTTAATAGCAATAGCCAACTTAAAAACTTAGCAAAAGATCAATTTTTAATCATTGGTTGGTTGGCCCCAGATAAAGAACCAACAAAGCACGCCTTAGTCGATTTTAATAAACTAAAATCTGAATTCGAGAATGAGGAAGTTTCAATTGCTTTCATTATTCCTAAAGAAAAACAGACTGAATCTTTCAGTATTAAGGATCATAAACTACCAAAACAAACCCAATTTATTGAAGACAATCAGCTACTTCAACAGTTGGAAATTAAAACTGGACAAAGCCTAAAAAATGCATATCCAGTGTTCTGTATTGTAAAACCCAATGCGGATGTTGTTTATCTGAATAAAGGTTATAAAATTGACATTGGTTTAGAAATACTTAAGCTAACAAAACAGCTAAAGAGAGATTCAGAACAATGCAGATTCATAAAATAAATCAAGTAAAAAACATTCTTTAATGAGAAACTATTTCATAATATCTAGTCTTATCTTAATCACTCTTTTTTCATGTGAGGATAAGAATAAAAAGGATATCCTTATCAATGTATCAACTAGTATCGTTAACCCAAATCATTACATTGTTTCTAAAACAGCAGAAGATATTCAGATAGATGGTGTAGCAGATGAATCGAGTTGGAAATCGGCTCAATACACAGAATCTTTTATTGACATTGAAGGTATTAAAATCCCCAAATACGACACAAAAGTGAAAATGTTATGGGATGACAAATATTTATACGTTTACTCACAAATGGAAGAACCACATGTATGGGGAAACCTGAAACAAAGAGATACTGTTATTTTCTACAACAATGATTTTGAAATCTTTGTAGATCCATCGGGAACAGCAACAAATTATGTGGAGATAGAAATAAACGCTTTAGGTACTGTTTGGGATTTAGCTTTAAACAAGCCCTACAGAGTTGGTGGAAAAGCAAATGATTCTTGGAATGTAGATGGCCTAAAGTCGGCTGTAAATATTGTAGGTTCGCTAAATCAATCGGATGATACCGACAAGCAGTGGTCAGTAGAGTTTGCTATACCTTTAATCGATTTGATAGAACAAAAGCAGATAGATAAAAATCTACCAATTGAAGGAGAACAATGGCGTATCAACTTCTCTCGCGTTGAATGGGAACATGATTTAATCGATGGGAAATATCAGCGTAAAAAAGAAAATGATAAATACTTAAGTGAATACAATTGGGTTTGGAGTCAGCAGAATGTAATTAATATGCACGAACCTGAAAAATGGGGATTTCTTCAGTTTACAGAGCAAAATTCGAGTGAATCTACTGAGTTTATTGCTGATACTGATATGCAAATAAAGCAAATAGCTTATGCTCTATTCAGAGATATTAGATTTGGTGCAAACCAAGTTTTACTTGAAAAGAAAGAAGGATTTCATCAAACAATAAAAGCTCAGTATGCAGATAATCAATTTGTAAGTGCAGAATTTATAAAAACAGAAACAGGCTTTTCAATAACAATCAAAAATACAGAAACAAAAAACGCCTTCATTATAAACGAAGAAGGTGTCTTAAAATCAAAACAATAAAACATGCAATTATATCCGATCAAATTCACTCCAATTGCCAAAGAAACCATTTGGGGAGGAAATAAATTAAAAACTGTTCTCTCTAAGGATTTCCCTTCGAACCAAAAAATTGGCGAAAGTTGGGAGATATCAGGCGTTAAAAATGACATCTCAATTGTAGCAAATGGTCACCTGAAAGGCGAAAGCTTAAATAAGCTAATCACAGATCTGGGAGCTCGTCTTCTGGGAGATAAAGTGTATCAAAAATTTGGAAACGAATTCCCACTGCTTATTAAGTTCATCGATGCTAACGATGCACTATCCATACAAGTTCATCCTGATGATGTACTAGCAAAAGAACGTCATAATTCTTTTGGTAAAACTGAAATGTGGTACGTATTAGATGCTGAAAAAGACGCCAATTTAATCGTAGGTTTTAATCAGGAGGTCGATAAAAAAATCTATCAGCAAAAATTAGACGAAGGTAAACTTGAAGATATTCTTAATGCTGAAAATGTTGAAAATGGTTCTTGCTATTTCATTCCTGCAGGTCGTGTTCATGCTATTGGTAAAGGCATACTTCTAGCCGAAATTCAACAAACATCGGATATCACATACCGAATGTACGATTGGAACAGAGTAGATAAAATGGGTAAGTCTAGAGAACTTCATACCGAGCTTGCAGTCGATGCTATTGATTACACGCAAGAGAAAGAGTATGCAACACAATATACGGCTGAAACAAACAAAACCACACAGCTAGCGAGTTGCGAATATTTCACAACCAATCGTTTGGTTTTCGATAAGACTATAGATTGTAATTACTCTGACTTAGATTCATTTGTAATTTTTATTTGTTTGGATGGTGAATTCGAAATTAATTATAGCAATCAGGAGAAAACACATGTAAAAAAGGGAGAAAGTATTTTAATTCCTTCAGAACTAAAACATCTAACGCTTAACCCAATAGGTAAAGCTGAATATTTAGAAGTCCACCTATAATATTTTATAAAACTCAACCTTATATAATTTAAAACAATTAGAATGAAAGAATTATTCATCCTTATAATCGGTATTGTTCTTATAAGCTGTAACCCGCCCGAGAAACAAAAAGACACTCAAATAGAAGACAATTTCACTTTTGCCACATGGGCACATGCCGAAAAGGAATTTGACAAAGAAGCCTGGACAAAGAAGTTCACACAATATCAGGAACTGGGTATTTCAGAAGTCTTAGTAGGTGGTGATCATGAATCACTTGCTGAAATAGTAGCTTTAGCAGCTGACTTTAAGATTAAAATACACGCTTGGATGTGGACCCTTAATCAACCTAACAATGAAATTACCAATAAACATCCTGAATGGTATGCAGTAAACCGACTGGGTAAAAATTCACTTGAATACAGAGCCTATGTTGATTATTATCAATGGCTGAGTCCATTTCATCCTGAAGCCAGAGAATACATTAAAAGTAATGTTAGAAAACTAACTAAGATTAAAGGTTTAGCATCGATTCATTTGGATTACGTTAGATATGTTGATGTCATTTTAGGAGCTGATCTTCAACCCAAATATGATTTGGTACAAAATACGGAGATGCCGGAATATGATTTTGGTTACCATCCAATTGCTCGTGAAGGTTTCAAAAAGATATTTGATAAGGACCCTATGGATTTTGAACATCCTGAGTTAAGCACAGAATGGCGTCAGTACCGATTAAATGCGATTACAAGCTTGGTAAACGAGCTTGTTGATATTGCACACGCAGAAAACCATAAAATGACTGCTGCTGTATTCCCATTCCCTGAAATGGCTAGACAAATGGTTAGACAGGCTTGGAACGATTGGAATCTAGATGCGGCCTACCCGATGCTTTACCAAAATTTCTATCGTGAAAATATCAACTGGATTGGATTTGCAACAGAACAAGGTGTAAGAGATGTTGATTTTCCTGTAATTGCAGGCTTATATAGTCCAGGCTTAAGAAAACCTGAAGATCTTGAGAAAGCCATACGACTGGCAAAAGAAAAAGGAGCTAAAGGCATTTCAATTTTTAGCGCTGATGACCTAACTGAAGAACAAAAAGCTATTTTCATCAAGTTGAAAAAAGAACTTCAAAACAAATAAGCTATAGTCAGATGTATACCAAAGAAGCCTGTGTCGAAAATTTAAATGAAGCCATTAAAGCTGAACAATTAGGTGCAGATAGAATAGAACTTTGTGCTAATTTAAATGTGGGGGGAACGACCCCCGCATTTGAATTGATACAAGAAGTAAAGAACAAACTAAACATTCCTATAAGGGTAATGATTAGACCCAGAGGCGGTGACTTTATCTATTCCAATGTTGAAATTGAATGCATGCAGACTCAAATAGAATATTGTAAAAAACTGAAGCTTGACGCTGTTGTTTTTGGCATTTCTAATTCTGACAAAACTTTAGATATTAAATCAATAAAGAAGTTAGCTCAAAAAGCTTATCCCTTAAAAGTCGTTATTCATAAAGCTATTGATGAAACGCCTGATATCGTTCAGGCCTGTAAAGATCTGATTTCAACAGAACAAATCACAACGATATTGACATCAGGAGGCAAAGAAACAGCAGAAGAAGGCTTGCTAATTTTAAAATCTCTGGTTGACATAGCTGGAGACAAAATTGAAATAATGCCAGCAGGAAAAATCACTAAGATCAATATCGAAAGGCTCCATGATTTTCTATACGCAAGAGCTTATCATGGAAAACTGATTGTAGGGAAATTATTCTGAATAATCACCTTCCTTCTTTAATTGAAAATTAAACAAGTTGATGATGTCATGTTTATCGCACAATAAAGCAAGGCATATATAACCTAAACATAAAACCCAACTCATTATGAAGTCATTGACTTTTTTTCTTATCTCAACATTTAGCTTTTTAAGTTTAACCAATTTAAATGCTCAAGATAAGGATCTAACACAATATGTCGATCCCTTTATCGGGACACAGGAAATGGGACATACTTTTCCTGGAGCATGCGCTCCATTCGGAATGGTTCAGCTAAGCCCTGATACCGATAGTATCTTATTTTCTACAAACGGAAAATACAATAAAGATGTTTACCGTTACTGTGCCGGTTACCAATACACCGATAAATCTATTGTTGGTTTTAGTCACACCCATTTAAGTGGAACAGGTCATGCTGATTTAGGTGATTTTTTGATTATGCCAACTGTTGGTGAAGTGCAATACAATCCTGGAACAATCGAAAACACAAAAAATGGTTACCGTTCGATGTATCGTAAAGAAACGGAAAAAGCAGAGCCTGGATACTATACTGTAGAACTTGATGATTATAAGATTAAGGCTGAATTAACCGCAACACAGCGAGTCGGATTTCATCAATACACATTTCCCAAAACGGATGAGGCACATATCATCTTAGATTTGAACCATGGTATTTACAATTACGATGGTAAAGTCTTATGGTCAACTCTAAGAGTTGAAAACGATACCCTTGTAACCGGTTATAGAATTACACGCGGGTGGGCTCGAACCAACTACCTTTATTTTGCAATCAGTTTTTCTAAGCCAATTAAAAATTATGGCTGTCAGAATGATGAAAAAGTGATCTACAATGGATTCTGGAGAAAGTTCGATGAAACCAAGAATTTCCCTGAAATGGCAGGTAAGGCTTTAACGGCTAATTTCGACTTTTCAACTGAGGAAAATGAACAAGTAAAAATCAAGTTTGCTCTTTCAGCAGTTAGTACCGAAGGTGCTCTTAAGAACCTAAAAGCTGAAGTTCCACACTTTGATTTTGATCGTACAAGAGCTGAAACAAAAGCTACTTGGAATAATGAGTTGAACAAGATTGACGTAACAGCATCCAACGAAAAGAAGACGACATTATATACGTCTCTCTATCACTCTTTTATATCTCCAGTAGAATATATGGATGTGGATGGCAAGTATCGAGGTTTGGATCACAATATTCATCAAGCTGAAGGATTTACAAATTATACCGTATTCTCATTGTGGGATACCTACAGAGCACAACATCCTTTGCTTTCCCTTATTCAGCCCAAGCGTTCGTCTGACATGATTAATTCTATGTTGGCACATTATGAGCAATCAGTCCATAAAGTTTTACCTGTTTGGAGTCATTTTGGAAACGAAAATTGGTGTATGATTGGTTATCATGCCGTACCTGTAATTGCCGACGCCTGGGTAAATGGCTTACGAGGCTTTGATTCTGAAAAAGCTTTGGAGGCTTGTATCGCAAGTGCTAACTACAAGATGTATGATGGAATTGGGGATTACAAAAAATACAATTACGTCCCACACGAAACCAGTAGAGTTGGGGCATCCATAACTCTTGAATATGCCTATGATGACTATACTATTGCTCAACTTGCTAAGTCAATGGGGAAATCGAACATAGAGAAAGAGTATATGGAGCGATCGGAATACTGGAGAAATTTATTTGATGAAGAATCAGGATACGTAAGAGCAAAAACAAAAGCTGGCGAATGGGTTTCACCTTTCGATCCTATGGATACCCATGCAGCAGGCTTTATTGAAGGAAATTCGTGGAACTACTCCTTGTATGTTCCTCAAAATGTAAATGGTTTGGCTAATAAAATGGGGGGTTCTGAGCGTTTTTCAGAACATCTGGACTCACTTTTCACCATGCATATTCCAGATAAATATTTCGCGCACAACGAAGATATTACCCGAGAAGGTATTATGGGTGGATATGTACATGGAAACGAGCCTAGTCATCACGTAGCTTATATGTACAATTGGGCTGGAAAACCATGGAAAACTCAAGAGCGCATTCATGAGATCATGAAAACAAAATACTTGAATAAACCAGATGGTTTATGTGGCAATGATGATTGTGGTCAAATGTCTGCCTGGTATATTTTCTCATCATTAGGATTCTATCCGGTATGTCCAGGTTCTGGTCAATATGTAATTGGTGCACCTTCGGTTCAGGAAGCAAAAATTAATCTGGAAGATGGAAAGACATTTGTAATAAAAGCACCGAATTACTCTGATAAGAATATATACATCAAATCTGTCACTCTAAATGGAAAAAGCTGGAATAAGAGCTATATCAATCATGCAGATATCGTAAAAGGTGGTGAATTGATATTCAAAATGAGCAAACACCCAAACAAAAAATGGGCAACTAAGTCTGACTCAAAACCAAAATCAACTACCAAATAATAAGTTATTGGGATTTAAATCCGTAAACAAAGGGGAAAGTATCAGTCTTAATAACTGCACTTTCCCCTTTATATTTATTTTCCTTTTTCTTTATCCTTACTCCTTCTCTCCTTCTATTCGCTGGTTCATAATTGCAAAGTTCCATTTGTATTTTTTAGCAAGTATGGCGATTATAACAACAGCAGCAAGTATCATCATGATTAGATCTTTCTTCGGATCAACATGATTATTGACAAATAAAGCAGGCGTTTGTAAAACAGAAGCCTTTGCTGTTACAAAAATTGAGATAAAAATATTGTTGGCAGCATGGGCTCCCATAGCCGTTTCAATACCATCATCAAGTACAGCCATAAGACCAAATACCAAGCCAAAAATAATGTATTGAGGCATAGCAATCCAAAAGCCATATTCTTTAACTTCTGGGTTAAACATATGCAATAAACCAAATACAATAGCTGGTAATAGGGCTACCAACCATCGGTTTCGCGTCCATCGAGCAACGCCCTGAGCCAAATAACCTCTAAAAATAAGCTCTTCGAAAGAGGTTTGAAAAGGAATAATCAAAAGAGAAATAACGATTAATGGAAGGAATAAAGACCAGTTTAAGTTCAACTCATAATACTCTGGGTTCATAGAATAATCAAAAAACATCATGAGGCCAGATATGATCGCCCACACAGCAGCCGAATAGAAAAAACGGTTCCAGCGTATACTCTGTGTTCCATTAATAACCTCTTTGACACTTCGCTTATGAAAAGGCTTTAGAAGCAAGATAAAACCAATCAGTCCAATAATAAATGGAAACATCAACAGAAATAAACTCAGGTTAGGATCAAGTCCCAGCCCACTCAAATCACCTGCATTATCCGGGTTTAGCGTTCCACCATTTACTGTTCCAAAAATAACAGCTATGCCCAAGGGTATGCCTCCAATGGTATTCGCGATTACAAATGCAATAATCGGAAGAAGAAGGTACTTCCACCACTCATTTGGTCCTCTTAGGGCACGTTCTAGAAATCTCATTTTATTCGAGTTTATTTGTTTGATTTATTTCTGATATCAAACCTAATGAAAATTACATAAAGCAAAAAAAAACGCTCAATAGAATTGAACGTTTTTAGATGATATCTTGATATCAAACTATAAAGTCTATGGATAACAAGATTAATATTTTAAGAAAGATTATTTCTTTTTACGCTTCGCATTTCGCTTGGCATTTCTTTTATTAGTCTCTCTTTGTTTCATCAAGCCTTTAGATCCAGAAGGTGTTTTAGAGTTTTTAGCTGATTTCTCATGGAAGCCACTTCCTTTCCTGGCAGCCATTTTGACTCTAACATTTCGTGTCTGTTTCTTCTCATCCTCCAAAAGTTGAGAAGTTAACACAACCCCTTCAGGAATTTCTTCCAATAAAACAGGCTTACCAATTAAAGCTTCAACCTTTTCCATTAATTCCTCTTCATCAATACTCACAAAACTAATCGCAGTACCTGATTTATCGGCACGACCTGTACGACCAACACGGTGAACATACTCCACGTAATTATTTGGCATATCGAAGTTAATCACATGACTCACATTCTCGATATCGATACCACGAGCTGCAACATCAGATGAAACCATCACACGAGCTCTTCCTTCTTTAAATGAATTCAATGCATTCAAACGTGTACTCTGAGCTTTATTACCGTGAATCACACTCAAATCATCACCCAACATATCTTCCAAACGATCTACAATTCTATCTGCATTTCTTTTGGTTTCAGTAAAAATCATCACCTTATTAAAGACTTCTTCATCTTCAAGTAAGAATTTTAAGAGACTCACTTTACTCAAAATATTCTTAACGTGATATTGTTTCTGATGAATATTTTCTACCGTACTTGCTTGAGGAGCAACCTCAATTCGTACAGGTGACACTAAAAAGTCTTCAGCCAATTGATCAACAATATCCGAGAAGGTTGCTGAAAACAAAAGATTCTGATGTCTCTCTGGTAAGATTTCGAAGATAGCCTTAAGCTGAGGCATAAAACCCAAATCCATCATCTTATCAGCCTCATCAATCACTAAAGTCCTGATATTTGTAAACTTAAGGATACGGGTCATATAAATATCCATTAAACGACCGGGTGTCGCAACCATAATATCGACACCATCGTAAACTTGCTCTTTCTGAGTATTGATATTTACCCCTCCATAAAGTGCCAGAGCTCTAAGATTCAAATAAGGAGATAGAAGCTCAATGGTTTCACAAACCTGAACAACCAGCTCACGAGTAGGAACTACAATCAGTGCTCTAGGATCCATTCCTTGAGCATGACCTAACTTCATTAGAATAGGCATCAGATAAGCCAAGGTTTTTCCTGTACCAGTTTGGGCAATTCCAATCACATCCTTACCAGAGCGAATAGGAGAAAATACCTCTTTCTGAATTGAAGTGGCTTTTTCGAAACCTGCATCGGCAAGTGCTTTTAAGATTTGCTTACTTAATTTGATGTCGTTAAATGAACTCATACTCTCTTTTTGTTTGTAGAAATTTGCGCAAAAGTAATCATTTTATTCCGAGTAGACTGATATTGACAAATATTAAAGTCAGCAAAGTGCAATTTAGAATCTAAAATAAGCTCTGCACTTCAGCCTTTAAAAAAGCAATGGCTTCTGCATGAGCCGATTTCTTATCCTGCATATGGGCTTCAATGATAGCCTTACTCAAATTGATAGAACTATCTGAAGGAACAAGTTGCAAAGCTTCAGAATTTACAAGTTGCACCAAGCTTTCTTTGGCAGCCTTAATCAACATCCAAGCCTGTGGCGTAACATACAATTGTTGTGACAGATTGTGTTCATATTCACCTCTAATCATTCCCAATAAAACCTGATGAAGTTGCTGATTGGTCATATCTGCCTGATTTTCGCGAATAACCAGAGATTCCGGATGAATTCTCTCCAATAAAATAATAAGACGTTCGTAAGCCTGCAAACGAATTGGTGTAATGGCTTTCTGATTATTTAGAAAAACATCCAATTTCATTTTCTTTTCTTCCTTCACTAGCATCGCTTTTATAAGGAAATAAGCAGTTGCAAAAACAACTAAGGCAGGTAATGTGTATTTTAATAGTTCAAGCATCGAATTTATATAGGTGTTGAGTAAATGATATCGCTTAATTTACGTTTCAAATTTGAAACGACTTAGTCAATGTTATAATTCATACTAAATAAAAATAGAGAGAATAAGTTTTACATCTTAAATTGGAACCATTGATCTAAACAACTTTAAATCAATAAAATTAATAATAATTCGAAGTCAATTTGTATTAAAGATCGAAGGTGATTTCAATTAAACATAGGCTTCTCAATATGCCTAGCAACATATGAAATGTGTTTAAAAACATTACATTTGTATGACAAATGAAAATTTGACTACCACAAAAGTATCAAGCTATTTTATAAAACCCTAAAAATAAACCATAATGTTGAAGGTTTCAAATCGTATTACTTCAATGGAGCTATCTCCAACGCTTGCCATGTCTCAAATAAGTAGAGATATGAAAGCTCAGGGAATTGATGTGATTAATTTAAGTGTAGGAGAACCCGATTTTAAAACCCCAAATCATATTAAGGAGGCTGCACACAATGCCATTCTTAACAACTATTCATATTACTCTCCTATTCCTGGATTCTTAGAATTAAGAGAAGCAATTTGCACCAAACTCAAACGAGACAATAAGCTGTCGTTTACACCCGAGCAAATTGTCGTTTCAAATGGAGCAAAGCAATCCATTCTTAACGTCATGATGTCTGTTGTTAATCCAGGTGATGAGGTTCTAATTCCAAGTCCATATTGGGTCAGTTATGTTGAGATCGTAAAATTAGCTCAAGGTAAAAATGTCTTTATCCCTGCCGGAATAGATCAAGATTTTAAAATTACACCAGAACAACTAGAAGCTGCCATTACACCTAAGACCAAAGCCTTTCTTTTTAGTTCTCCCAGTAATCCAACTGGGAGTATTTATTCTAAAGAGGAACTAAAAGCTTTAGCTCAAGTTTTCGGGAAGTACCCTGATATCGTGATTATATCAGACGAAATATATGAGCATATTAACTATATCGATGGACATGAAAGTATAGCTCAATTCGATGAATTAAAAGATCGCGCAGTAATTGTCAATGGTGTTTCAAAAGGTTATGCCATGACGGGATGGCGTATTGGCTATATAGCTGCTCCACTTTGGATTGCACAAGCCTGTACCAAACTACAAGGCCAGATGACCTCGGGTGCCTCTACAATCGCTCAAATGGCATCGGCAGAAGCCCTCAAGGGGGATCAGTCGTGTACGGTAGAGATGAAAATAGCCTTCAAACAAAGAAGAGAAGCTGCTTTTGACTTACTGACTAAGATCCCTGGTTTCGAAATTAAAAAACCAGATGGCGCCTTCTACTTTTTCCCAGACGTATCCAAACTTTTTGGTAAAAGCTGTAATGGCACAATCATAAATAACCCAACCGATCTTAGCCTGTATCTTCTTGATGAAGCTAAAGTAGCCACAGTTACAGGTGTAGCCTTCGGTGCTCCTAACTGTTTAAGACTCTCTTATGCAACCAGTGAAGAGATTATGGCTGAAGCGATTTCAAGAATTAAACTTGCCATTGATAAATTGAACTAAGCTCTAAATATTATACAGATGAAGCTGACTCCACAAGGGTCAGCTTTTCTTTTGCCTTTTAGGCAAGTATGAATCAATAAAATCAGAAAATAATTCAATATAAATCGATATTATCTTCTGTAAATAGAATTCGGGATGTAGCGCAGTCCGGTATCGTACTGGTCTGGGGGACCAGGGGTCGCAAGTTCAAATCTTGTAATCCCGACAAAACATTAAGGAAAATACGAAAGTGTTTTTTTTTCACTTACACTAGAATGCCTTAAAAAACAGTGGAGCAGCCAGTAGGATTTTGGAAACCCCTGGCGAACTTTTTGCAGCAGCCCGAGGAGAGAGCACCATATTTTCTGTATACACAGAACACGAGCTGCAAGCTCGCGCTAACTGAGGGGAGAATCCCATGCTATTGAATCCCATTTAATTTTGCAAATAGGCTAAGGAAGGCTCCTAATTTTTATTTAAAAGAAGTAACTTTAAGATCTTTTAATTACGCCTCATCTACCCTATTTTGCAAATCTTATTTACAAAGATATTGGGATAGATTGTATGTGTAAATATCTTTCTCTCTTCGTGAGGGTTTCAAGCATTAACAAAATAAATCATGAATATAGAGATTGTTGATTATGGTATTTGCCAAGCGATTGGGAATACGACTAAAGATATTAATCCAGATAGTTCGACAGGCTATTTTTTGCATTCTGATAATATGGCGTTCATAGAAAGAACAAATGTAATTTATCCGAGGGTTGATTTGAATTTTGGGATTAGTTACCGATTTGAAACAGATACGGAAGTAGCTGACGTTGTTGAATTTGAATGTAGAATCAAGCATCCTAAGATGATCAATCCTACAAACAATGAAGATTTTACTGAAATCGTAGAGGCTAAAGATGAATGGAGTGATGAGCTGGGATTTGATTTCTATACTTTAGAGTTTGACTGGGAGATTCAGTTTGGGGAGTGGATTTTTGAAATTATCCATGACGGAAAAGTTTTGGCTAGTCAATCGTTTTATTTGAAGGAATAGGGAGAATCCTAAGGGTTAAATTAAGATGAACTGTAGCGTGCTCTCGCTGTACATAAGCACTATGGTACGACATAAGAATTGCGCCCCTGCAAATGTATTTGATCATATTCTTTGAAAATGGATACCAGCGAAAGACGCTCGCACTATCGGGGGAATTTGATTTTTTAATAAGATAAGACCTTCTTAATTTAAATAAGCATATTGTTACAATTAACTTAACAAAACCTTTGCTAATTCAATAATTATTATATTTTTTTGCAACTCATAAAAACAACACTATTATCCCAATGCCAATTACATTAAGCGACACATTACTAGAAATAAAAGACTTCACCTCCATAATTCTAAAAAATGCTGATTTTGAAATTTCAGAAGAACGTTATTCAAAACTAAAAGAATCACACGATTTTCTATCTGATTTTTCTATAGAAAAGATCATCTATGGCATCAATACAGGCCTTGGACCTATGGCTCAGTATAAGATCCAGAAAGACGAACAGGTTCAGTTACAATTGAATCTGATAAGAAGTCATGCTGTTGGAGCGGGTCAGCCTCTTAATGACGCTACCCTTAAGGCGGCAATGTTGGCGCGATTAAGTTCTTTTCTTCAGGGAAAGTCAGGCATCGATTTATCCTGTATCAATCTACTTTGTCAGATGATCAAAAAGAATATTCTTCCTTTCATTCCCGAACATGGTAGTGTTGGTGCGAGTGGCGACCTTGTGCAGTTGGCGCATTTGGCTTTAAATATGATTGGAGAAGGCAAAGTGAAATACAAGGGAGAATGGTGTCCAACTGTTGATATTTTCGAGAAAGAAGGATTAAATCCGATGCATATAAAACTACGTGAGGGATTGGCCATGATCAACGGTACTTCTGTGATGACAGGTATGGGGATCAACAATCTTAAGGAAGCTCAAAGCCTTTTCAATTGGTCTTTAAGCTTGTCGTGTATTATGAACGAGATTGTGGAATCTTTTGACGATCATTTCTCTGATGAGCTCAACTGTGCAAAAAGGCATAAGGGCCAACGTGAGGTTGCCAAACAAATGCAAAACATTCTTGGCGAAAGTAATCGAATACTGAAACGAGAAGACCATTTCTTTACCGAAGAAAATCTGGATCAGAAAATCTTCTCTAAAAAAGTTCAGGAATATTATTCACTAAGATGTGTGCCACAAATTCTGGGTCCGGTTTTGGATACCATCAACAATTGTGCACAAGTACTCGAAGACGAATTAAACTCGGCTAACGATAACCCTATTGTTTCGCTCAGCGAACAAAATGTTTTACATGGGGGCAACTTTCATGGGGATTATATATCCCTTGAAATGGATAAACTTAAAATGGTATGTACTCGAATGAGTATGCTTGCCGAACGACAATTGAATTTCTTATTCAATGATAAAATAAACAAGATTCTACCTCCCTTTATCAATTTAGGTAAACTGGGACTAAATTTGGGTATGCAGGCCATGCAGTTTACAGCAACATCAACCACGGCTGAAAACCAAACACTTTCAAACCCTATGTATGTGCATTCCATACCAAACAATAACGACAACCAGGATATTGTTAGCATGGGAACCAATTCAGCCATTTTGTGCCAGAGAGTTTTAAATAACACCCGACAGGTATTGGCTATACAAATCATTGCTATTTGTCAGGCTGTCGATTACCTAAAAATTGAATCGAATCTATCGCCGTTCACTCGTGAACTTTATCAGATGGCAAGACATATAGTGCCCATCTTTATAGAAGATAGTCCAAAGTATGAAGAAATAGCAGCCATAGAAAAATTGATTATGGAAACAGAAATCACGCTACCTAAATCAGTTGTGAAAGAAGAATTAGTAAGTCTATAACGAGTTTTTAGATTCATAAGTTGAAAGTACTTAGACTTAAACGAAACAACTTTAGGCACTTTAAGTATTCTAGGCATTCATAAGTACTTCTATTGATTACTCAAATTGAACGTACTATTTAAAAAAATACACAGATGAAAATTGCTCTTGTAACAGGAGGATCCAGAGGTATAGGTAAAGCCATATGTAAAGAACTTGCAGCCGATGGCTTGTATGTGCTGATTAACTATCGCTCGAATACCGAAGAAGCAGAGAAAACATTAAAGGAAATAGAAGAAAAAGGTGGTCAGGCTGAACTCCTTCCTTTCGATGTTGCGAATAGCGAAGACATCAAAAGCAGCATGGAAAACTGGAAAGCAGCTAATCTTGATAAACACATCAGTGTCTTGGTAAACAATGCCGGTATCACCAAAGATAACCTGATGGTTTTTATGTCAGAGGATCAATGGGGATCGGTGATCAAAACCAATCTCGATAGTTTTTTTCATGTGACCAGCAAAGTACTTACCGATATGGTTGTGAACAAATGGGGACGAATTATCAATGTGGTTTCCTTATCGGGACTAAAAGGCATGCCTGGTCAGACCAATTATGCGGCTGCTAAAGCGGGTGTTATTGGCGCCACCAAATCCTTAGCCATGGAAATTGGTAAAAAGAAAATAACAGTAAATGCGGTGGCTCCTGGTTTTATCAGAACAGATATGACCGATGGTTTAAACGAAAAAGAGCTAAAGAAAATGGTACCCTTAAATCGATTCGGAACAGCTGAAGAAGTCGCTTACGCTGTGTCTTTTCTGGCCTCAGAAAAAGCGGCTTATATTTCAGGCGAAACCATTTCGATAAATGGTGGTATGTACAGCTAGCTGAACAAATATTCAAAAGTATTCGATAAACCAAAAGATATGAAGAGAGTAGTCATTACAGGGATGGGAGTTTACTCCACAATTGGGAAAAATATTGAAGAGGTGAACGATTCACTTTATAATGGTGTTTCAGGAATCGGAATTGATGCGAATAGAACTGATCTCGGATTCAGATCACCTTTAACAGGAATTATTAAACGTCCGATACTAAAGGGCGTATTGCCTAGAAGAATGCGAATTGGATTGCCTGAACAGGGCGAATATGCTTATATAGCAACCATGGAAGCCTTAGAAATGGCTCAGATTGACGAAGAATTCAGATTGAAGAACGAAGTTGGCATTCTTTATGGCAACGACAGTTCTGCAGTGCCAGTAATCAACGCCATTGATATTGTTCGTGCGAAAAAAGATACCACTTTGGTGGGGTCAGGAAGTATCTTCCAATCGATGAACTCATCCATAACCATGAACCTTTCGGTTATTTTAAAACTAAGAGGGGTTAACTTCACAATTAGTGGGGCTTGTGCTAGTAGTTCTCATGCTATTGGGATGGCTATGATTCTTATTCAGCAAGGCTTACAGGATATCGTTATTTGTGGCGGCGGACAAGAGGTAAATGCAGAATCGATGGGCTCATTCGATGGTTTAAGTGCCTTCTCGATACGCACCGATGATCCAACCAAGGCCTCACGTCCTTTCGACAAAGATAGAGATGGACTTGTGCCAAGTGGTGGTGCTGCGACCGTGGTTGTTGAAAGCTATGAGTCAGCTATAAAGCGGGGTGCTACAATTCTTGCCGAGCTTACAGGTTATGGCTTCTCATCTAATGGTGATCATATATCAGTTCCAAATGTTGAAGGGCCTACTAAATCGCTCGAGAAAGCACTTAAATATGCTAATCTTCGTCCTGAGGATATCGATTACGTTAATGCACATGCCACTTCTACACAGGTTGGTGATAGCAACGAGGCTCAAGCATTGTACAATCTTTTCGGTTCGAAAACACCTATCAGCTCTACCAAATCGATGACGGGTCATGAGATGTGGATGTGTGGAGCCAGTGAGGTTATCTATTCAATTTTGATGATGCAAAAGTCCTATATTGCACCGACCATCAACTTCGAAAATCCAGATGAACATTCAGCTAAATTGAATATATCAGGCAGCAGAATGGAAAAAAACATTGATACCTTCCTATCCAACTCATTTGGGTTTGGCGGAACGAATTCAACCCTAATTGTAAAAAAATATAATAAATAATAGATATGACTAAGGAAGAAGTAATAGAAAAAGTAAACGCATTTTTAATTGATGAGTTTGAGATTGAAGAGGATCAGATTAAACCTGACGCGAATTTCAAGGATGATTTAGAGATTGAAAGCCTTGACTTTGTAGATATTGTTGTGATTATCGAAAGAGAATTTGGCTTTAAAGTTAAAGGAGAAGAAATGACTCATATCCGTCAACTTTCTGATCTTTACGACTACATCGAAGAACAGGTAAAACTACACAACTAATGGCCACATGGGAAGGTAAAACCCGTGGTGGTACACTTGGCTACCGAATATTTATCTTCTTACTTGAGAAGATAAATATTCGGTTTTCTTACGCACTGCTGCGAGCTGTGGCTGCTTATTTTTGGATTATCTCCAATAAGAAACCCCTGCTCTATTTATATCAAAATCGACTTCAGTTTAGCAAGATGGCTACTTACAAAGCCATTTACAAAAACTATGTGATGCTTGGTGAATGCTTACTCGACAAAATTGTTGTGATGGCAGGCATCAAAAACAAATTCACTTTCGATTTTGACGGAGAAGCACATTTACATCAGCTTGCCAGTGAAAAAAAAGGAGGTATTTTAATTGGTGCACACATTGGCAATTGGGAAATTGCAGGGCACTTGCTAAAACGAATCGACACCAAGGTGCACGTTGTTATGCTCGATGCTGAGCATCAAAAAATCAAAGAGCTTTTGCAAGATGTTTTGAAAGAAAAACAGATATCAATCATCCCTATAAAAGACAATTACGATCATTTGTATGCCATAGAGGAAGCACTCAATAAAGGAGAATTTATTGCCATACACGGCGATCGGTTCTTACCTGGTACTAAAACGGTCAGCTGTAGTTTTCTGAACGAAGATGCTCAATTCCCAACGGGTCCGTTTTATATGGCCTCAAAATTTAAAGCCCCTGTTTGTTATGTATCAGCCATAAAAACCAGCAGATATCATTATAAATTCAGAGCAACAAAACCTAAGGTACTCCCCTTTCCAAGTAAATTAAAAACAAGAAATCAAGATCTGAAGAATATGATTGAACCCTATGTGAGGAATCTGGAACTTATTGTTCGAGAAGATCCAAGTCAGTGGTTCAATTTCTATCCATTTTGGAGTGAGGAAAACTCTGAAATCAAACAGACCCTTAAAAGCAAATAATATGAATTTTGGTAACGACAATAAAACCGCTTTGCAAGCAAAATTTGATGCTCAAAAGATTGCTTTTGGGCCTATCATGTTTCAAGCTGCACGTTCTTTACAAAAGATGGGCATTCTTGAGGTCATTAAAAAACAAAGAAATAAAGGGATTCTGATTGCAGATATAGCTGAAAAACTGAAGATCTCAGTGTATGGGATCAAAGTTTTATTAGAAGCTGGACTAAGCATGGAGCTTGTTCGCGTAGAAGAAGATAAATATTACCTGACTAAAACAGGTTTCTTTCTTTTGAGTGATCCTTTAACTCAGGTGAATATGAACTTTGTTCACGATGTAAACTACGAAGGTTTTTTCTCTCTTGACAAATCAATTGAAACAGGAAAACCTGAAGGTTTAAAAGTATTTGGTGAATGGGATACCGTTTACGAAGCCCTATCGCAATTGCCTGATCAGGTTCAGAAAAGCTGGTTTGAATTTGATCATTACTACTCTGACAATGCCTTTCCTGAGGTCTTGCCCATTGTATTTGCAAACAAGCCTAAAAGATTACTCGATGTTGGAGGTAATACAGGTAAATTTTCAATTCAGTGCGGTAAATTCGATGAGGATGTTCAAGTTACAATCCTTGATTTACCTGGACAATTAGCAAAAGCTTTTGAAAATATTGAAGCCAATAAACTAAGTCGTCGTATTGGTGGTATTCCATTAAATTTACTTGATCATTCAGTTCCTTTTCCAACAGGTTTCGATATCGTATGGATGAGCCAATTCCTAGACTGTTTTTCACAAAAGGACATACTGGAATTACTTAAAAGAGCGAAAAATGCAATCGTAGCTGATGGTTCTGTATATATTTTAGAAACCTATTGGGACAAACAAAAATACGAAGCATCAACCTACAGTTTACATGCCACTTCTCTATATTTTACTTGTTTGGCAAACGGTTGCTCGCAAATGTATCATTCTGAAGATATGTTAGCCATTATCGACAATGCAGGTCTTTATGTTGACGAAGAAATTCACGACATAGGCGTAAGTCACACTCTTTACAAGTGTAAAATAAAAGCATAACTACAGATGTGTGGCTTTGTATTAAAAACCCAAAGCCATACACTTACTCAATTGTTATACAAACAGATTTAAATAATGGCTCTATATCAAACGATGGCTGATTTGATTCCACAAAAGAAACCTTTTGTATTGGTGGATGAACTTATCAGCTGCTCAGATCAAATAACAGAGTGCGGCTTTATAATTCCAGAAAGTCACCCCCTAGTGCACGATGGCAAATTAAGCGAAGGTGGTTTAACTGAAAACATTGCACAAACGGCAGCTGCTGGTAATGGCTACCTCTCTCTTAAGAAAGACAATGCTGTCCCCAATGGTTTTATAGCAGGAATTAAGAACCTGAAAATACAACGTCTTCCCTTATGCAATAGCCAAATCAAAACCATCGTCACGCAAGAATACAGAGTTATGGATTATAATTTAATCAAAGGCGAGGTTTTCCAAAATGATGAATGTATTGCTAGTTGCGAAATGAAGATTTATTGTCCATAATGACAATACCAAAAGTTTACTTCACAATGCTTTTATAATAACTACTTATTGAATTCATGAATAAATTTACAATCAGGCATTGTATTTTAATAACAGCGAACATCTGTATATTTATCGTCATATTATTGAGTTCAAAAACCAATTATGCGACAAACTATTTACCTAAACCTAAAGGTATTTATGCAATTGGAACTACAGATTTTTTTTTCACAGACAGCTCCAGATATGATAATAATGGGTTCTTTAAAAAACATCCTCGAAGACTATATGCAAAAGTATGGTATCCAGCTGCAGGTAAACTAATAAATTCAAGTCCTGAGAAATATTTTAATAAATATAATGCTGAATCTTTATTTAAAACATACAAATCTATTGGTTTATCGAAGCAACTAATTGATTCCATAACTAAAAGTAATACAAACTCTTTTTTAAATGTTCCTACTAGTGTTGAAAAAGAAAAATTTCCAGTATTGGTGTTTTCATCAGGATACTATTTTGGCATTCCTGATATATACACTCATATTATGGAATCATTAGCTAGTCATGGTTATATTGTTATAAGTACAATGCACCCTTTCGAACAAGGCTTAGTCGTAATGGAAAATGGAGAAGTTTTAAAACTCAGAAAAAAATATGCTTTATTAGCTTTTCTACAATTGTATATTGCTGAAAAAACTGAGTTTAGAGACATAGAAAATAAGTCTAAAGAAGATAAAATTATCAAACGTTATCTACACAGACTTAAAAGATTTAACAAAGCTTTAGACCTATGGACAAAAGATACTGAGTTTTGTATTAAATCATTAATAACTGACGCCACCAAAGCAAATTCACATTGGTTATTAAAGAAAATGGATTTTGGAAACATGGGGATCTTCGGACATTCTTTTGGAGGTGCTGTAGCTGGAAACTGCTGTCAACAAACAAATTTATTCAAAGCGGGTGCTAATCTTGACTGCTTTCAATTTGGTGATCTATACTTCGATAAACTAAGGAAACCGTTCCTGTTGATTCAAACAGAACAATATCCATTATGGATGTTTGGCAATAAAGAAATTTATAAGAAATCGACTTCTAGTTTTTTTGAATTAACTTTAAAGAAAACCAAACATTTTGCATTAAGTGATGCTATTCTATTACCATTTGATAAGGCAACGCAAATAGAAAAATTTGGATCCTGCGATCTCACAATAGTATCTCAATATGTCAATGATTATTTAATTGGTTTTTTCGATTTTTATTTAAAAAATGAGGATTCAAAAATTTTATTCAAAAAAATTGACAATGCAAACATCATTTTCAAACATAATGTAAGATAAGTTCACATTGTTTATAAACTCTCTTATATATTATGAGGCGTTTTATTTGATAAAAGGTGACATTTTACAAAATGATAAATTATTGCCAGTTGCGAGATAAAATTTTCTACCCTGAGTAGATTCTATTTTAAGTAATATTAATTAACTTGTAGAGTAAACTTAAAATTATTCGAATATGAAACGCTTTATTTTTTCGATATTTATTATTGCCTTTGTGACTACGACTATCGCTGCACAGGAATCATTTAAGAAAGAAGTTACCTGGCTGGGTCTGGACTTTACTGAAGCAAAATTGTCCCCTAAGACTGCATTTGCCAATCCAGAAGCTATTAAAACAAAATATTTACTTAAATGGAATCAGATCGTTCTCAATGAATCCAAAAAATTCAATGTCGCAAAATTCTTCGAAATTGAAACACTCCAACACAATATATCACTTGTAGGAGAGCGGAATTTAGCTATCTCTCTTGAAAATCTAATTGTTGATACTAACAAGCATCAGTTCAGTGAAGAAAATGTGAAAAATATTATTTCAAAATACCCAAAAACGGAAGGCGTTGGTCTAGTCTTTATCGTTGAGACATTTGATAAAACAAACGCAACTGGAGTATTCTGGGCGACTTTCTTTGATAGGTCTACACTAGAGGTTCTATCCACAAAAAAGATTCATGGTCTCGCTTCAGGTATGGGTATAAGAAACTACTGGGCTAACAGTATGTACAGAGCAATGAAGTCATACAAAAAACACTAAGTATTTAGATTTATATGGCCTATAGATTCTATAGCATGACCTTAAAAACTCTTAATAAGCGTGTAAGACAATATTCAACAACAATAAAGAGTCTAATACTAAGAAAATAATAAGCACATAAAGACATTCTAAAACAAGAAACGCGTTTTCAATAGAGAACGCGTTTTTTGTTTTTAATTATTTGATTGGATTGGCATATAGACTGAGAAAAGCTGTTTTAAATTCTTCAGCATCCAAATCTATCTTGGCTGCACAGATATTCATATGCTTAATAAAACGGTCCTTTTCATCCTGAGTGTATTCAGAATTGTATTGTTCGCCTCCATTTAGCAGATCCAAAGCAATATAATCATTGGGCCACAATTGATAGTTGGCATAAATCCCGAGATTCAACTACTCGCAATTTTAAAAGACATTAAATAATCCTTTTGTGTGCGCTTAATATACTCATTATTGATTTTATCTCTCATAGTATTACTTTTTGTGTAACGCTATATCAGGACTAGATATTTATATGAAAATGTAAATCATATTCCTAACATTTATGATAAAAAAAACAAATCAACAGTAAGTATATTATTAATTCCTTATATCTTTACATAACAAATATCAAAAAAACTGAATAATGAAACGACTACTTTTACTAACAATCCTCACATTATCTGGCAATTTTATCTTCGCCCAGGATATTATTATTAAACGAAATGGCGGCGAAATTCAATCTAAGATATTAGAAATAACTATTGAAACTATTAAGTATAAAAAATTTGATAATCAGACTGGACCAATTAGAAATATTGCAAAATCAGATGTGTTCATGATTATCTATGAAAATGGTGAAAGAGAAAAATTCGAATTAAAAAAAGAAACAATACAAAAACAAACAAACTCTCCAAGCTACAATCATGAACCAACAAATTATGTAGAGAAAAATAACAAACTCGAAACAGCTTCCGAAAAACCAAAATCAAATTATAAAGGTAAATACTTTATGTTAGGAATGGGATACGGAAACAGTTATGGTGGATTAGGGATAAGAACCCAATGGCGCTTTGGAGGCGATCAAGGATTTGGATTTCATGCTGGGGTTGGTTATCTGCCTGATTATGACATCATGGCATCAGTCGGACTTAAGTTTTTCCCCTATAAAAACTTTTACATCAATTCTCAGTTCGGAATCTTTGGTTATGAAGAATCTTATGAGTTTAGCTACAACTCATATGGTTATTATAACGACTACGGCTACGAATATGAAGCTCTATATGGTCCATCCTTGATGGTTGGTGGTGACTGGACTTGGGGAGATAAAGTAGGATATGGATTTAATGCTGCAATTGGTGTTTCATATAATGTAAGTGGATTTAGCGATGAATTATGGCCTGCAATTGATATGGGATTTCTCGTTCGATTTTAATGATTGCAGGTTTTAAAAATAAGAAAAGACTATCACCAAAATAAAAATATCATGAAAAAAATTTTATTATTGATGCTATTTGCTCTTTCAGTGCAAATAGGTTTCTCGCAAGATATTATTGTGCAACGCAATGGAGAAGAAATAAAATCTAAAATCATTGAAATCACTAATGAAACATTAAAGTATAAAAAATTCGAGAATCAGGAAGGACCAACCAGAAATATTGATCTTCCGAAAGTATTTATGGTGATTTATGAAAATGGAGAGAGAGAGAAATTCACCTCGTCTGAAACTGAAGTCGAAAATACTGTTACTGAAAAATCTGTTACCAATAATGCATCTGTTTCAGAGAAAGAGATCATTAGATTAAACAGCAATTACAGTGGTAAAGGATTTACGCCACCATCGGAAGGTAAAGCTGTTGTTTATTTTACACGGATAAGCTCATGGGGTGGGGCTTATAGCTTCGAATACTTTCATCAGGATAAATACATGGGTGTATTCAAAGGGAAAAATTACATGAGATACGAATGTGATCCCGGGAAACAACTTTTTTGGGCATCATCAGAGAATAAAGAATTTATCACAACCGATCTTGAGGCTGGAGGTACTTATATCGTAATTGTAGATATTATTATGGGTGCATGGAAAAGTAGGGTTGGCTTTACTCCAATTACAGCTGACGATACTGAAAAATTTGATCGTGCAGTGGCCTTAATTAATAAGAAAAAAGCTATTGTAACACCTGCAACTAAAATTAATAAGATGAATAATAAGCTTAAGAAATTCATCGGAGAAAAGCTTCAGACTTATAATAATGTTTGGAAAAATGAGAAAAACTTCAAGCACATATCAGCTGATATGGCTATCCCTACTGAGCTTTTAAAATAGTAATTTCTTAAAAAAATAAAAAAGTGCGAATTCTGAAGAGTTCGCACTTTTTATCTTTTTACTTGATACTTGATACAGGATTAGCATACAGTTCCAAAAAGGCTGTTTCAAATTCTTCAGCATCCAAATCTATCTTGGCTGCACAGATATTCATATGCTTAATAAAACGGTCCTTTTCAACCTGAGTGTATTCAGAATTGTATTGTTCGCCTCCATTTAGCAGATCCAAAGCAATATAATTATTGGGCCACAATTGATAGTTGGCATAAATCTGTCTATCAATTTCGTCAGCTACAAGTTTAAGAATCTCCTTTTTGTCAATATCATCTGGTAACGCGTCGATAAAATCAGATAGGGATTGACCCATTACAAGTTTTGTTCGCCCCTTGTATCCTCTTATTCCATTAACAACACTATTATAATCCTCTCCTGCTTTTTTGATATACTTCCCACTGCTGGTTTTACAGGTTTCATAAACCTTTAAGTAATCGCAGGGTTCAAACTCATACGAAATGGCTAGAGGTACAATATTAAGCTCTTTCAAGCGCTCTTTAAAACTCCCATTCCCACTCATAGCAAACATTCTAAGTAAGCCCTGTTGGGTAGAATCCAAGCCATCCTTAGTACGACCCGAACGCTGAGCAATCCATACAGATTCTTTTTTAGATCTGATAACGTAACGCATGTATTCTGAAAGCTCCTGAGAATTACGCAAAGCCTCTCTCCTATTCGAATCACGAATTACGGTAAACATCTTATTAATCTTCCCAAAATCGATGATGAAATCTGATGACATTAAATTATCACCAAAAGTTATCTGAGTGGTATTCATATCATGAGTCACCAACACATGTTGCAATAAGGCTGCGTCCATTACAATATCACGATGGTTTGCCACATACAAATAAGCCTCATCTTTGTTTAAATTATCGATCCCTGCACAAGAGAAGTCATCCATGCTTAATTTGATAACTGTTTTCACAGCATCATCCATCACTCTTTTCTGGAAGTCGTATGAACCCGTAATAGATAGAAATAAATCTCTAAGTTCAGACTTCTGCAGATTAGGAAAAACATGACTAAACAAGGGAAAAAATTCATCATACTCAACCATTCGTTTAAGCGCATCAACAGCTTCTAAATCGTCATAGCATCTAATTCTGTCAAAGGTATTTTCCATCGTGTTGTGTGTCATTTGGGATCGTGATAATAGCAAGAAATATTCTGAAATTCTTCGGGAACAAATATAGTTCTCCTTTTCAAAAAGATAAGAAATGAACTATCTCTTATCAATAAAAGTAATGGGTTTTCGGCTCAGGCTTGGAAACTGGATTCTTTGTATTTCCATACAATCCAAGAACTCGATAAAGGGTGCCACTCTAATCTTGGCTCTAAAGTGATCTTTAATCAATTTCTCAAGTTCTTTTGTAGGAGATTCAACCCCCAGTTTCAGCAAAATATTGTCGGTACCAATACTATTGGTTGAGACTTCAACAACATAGCTTTTCACCTTCTCAATATCATTCAAAATATCGTATAAGGCTGGAGGATACAAGGTAGTTCCCTTAAACTTAATCATCTGTTTTTTGCGACCAATTACAGGACCAAGGCGCATGCTTGTTCGTCCACACTCGCAGGCTTCGTAATAGTGATGACAAATATCGCCCGTTTTAAATCGTAGTAGAGGCATGCCTTCAACACCTAAGTTTGTAATGGTGACCTCTCCCGCTTCGCCGTCGTTTACAGGCTGATCATTGTCATCCAAAAACTCAACAATAATCATTTCAGGATGATGATGTCCGCCCTTGCCGTATTCACACTCGGTGAAAGCGGTTCCCATTTCGGTGGAGGCATAGGTTGAATAGAGTTCAATATCCCATTTATCTTTGATTCGTTTCCCCAGTGTATTCAGGGTAAAATCCGTATTCCTTATGGCTTCGCCAATGCAAATGGCTTTTTTAATTGAAGTCTGACTGAGATCGATATTGTTATTTTCAGCAAAGTCAATCAGTTTAATCAGAAAAGAAGGTACCGTAACAATACTAGTGGGTTGAATGCGTTTTATGCTGTCGAATTGCAATTCGGGATTTCCCGGTCCCACACGTACGACGCCAGCTCCCATTTTTCTAATGCCCATAAAATAGGCAAGTCCTGCCATGAAACGTCTATCCATGGTAACCATAAGCTGATAGATATCAGTCGCCGAACCACCTGCACACAAAAATGAAATGTACTCGTTGTAAGCCAGACGATCCAAATCGGCATCGGTCATGGTAAAGGTTACAGGATCGCCAAGTGTGCCCGACGTGGTAATGTAGTCGATAATTTTATTTCTGTGGACACACAAAAAATCCATATTATGTTCCTGCAACATATCCTTTGTTGTCACAGGAAGTGTGGCAAAATCAGCCATCGTTTTTATTGCGTTGATATCAATACAATTTTCCTTGAAAAAATGGGCATAAAAAGGCGAATTTTCATTGAGATAATCAAATAAATCAGGCAAACGACTCTCCTGATATTTTATAATTTCCTCTTTACTCGCTTTTTCTATTTCGGGTATAAACATTGTCATCTATTTAATCAATACTTTCGTTGATCCATATATGGAAAGCACCCTATTCATGAATCCTTTCAATAAAAAGCAAACAATTAAATAGGTGCAATTCATTTCAAGACTAATATTATCTATAATACTTGCCATAGATATCATAGCGCACTACAGGAATTTTTTAAAACTTACCTTTATCACTAGCTGGAATAATTCCTTTAGTAATACACCTACGCATACCATGTAAAGAAGCTCCCATTTTATTCCACACATTAGCTGTTCCTCTATACTTTTTTGACTCCCACAACAACTTATTTGTTTTGGATTCAAACACTTTTACTTTTACACGTGCTTCTCCCATAGCCTTTCTTATTCTAAATTCAAAAATTAAATCAGCCTCGCTAATTTCATTTGTTATCTTAAACATAGAATATTCTTGAAATTCACGATTCCAAACGGCTGCTGTCGGAATAACTTTACTATCTTCAGTTGTTTTAATAAAAATTACTTTCCGTGTGACATCTTCTCTCACTTTTAGACTCTTACTGTTATCATTAAAAGATTCAACTTCTCCATTTTTAAAGCGAATCTCCTTAATTTCAGATTTCAATATTGTGTAAGTCGGACCATCAATATTAGAACTCTTTTTATATTTCACCTCAACAATTCCTACTTCCAGAACTGTAGATTCAATTATCGCATTGTCATGTTTAACGATAACATCCTGTGCATTCGCACCACAAACACAAAATAAACTTAAAATAAAAACTAAAATAACCTGTTTCATAGAATAACTATTTAATTATAAAAACAATGACACCACCTAGGTATAAAATTAAAAAAAAGGAAAAAAATATCGTTGATTGATTCTTTAAATGAGACTCTACTTAGTAATAATAATAAGCTACCACACTTAAAAATGATTCAATCAATTTCTTTATCACAATAACTAACAAATTCCAAAAGCTCATTGTATGCTGACTGTTGTGGGATTTCCAATTCGAGAGCAGCACTAAAATAAGAACTCGCAAGAGCAAAATTCTCCTTTTCCAGAAAATACTTGCCTACAAGTAAATGAGGGTAATAATAGTGTGGGTTTAAGGAGATAAAAGCATCCAATTCCTCTTTCGAAAATACGGCAGCCTCATCCAGTCCTCTCTGAACCTTTAAAAGCCCTTCTTTATATTTTAAAAAGTTATCATACGCCTCGTTTTGGAGCATATCATCAGCAGCAATGATCTCCTCAGGCATATACACCTTCTTGGTAAGATAAGCTTGAGGGTCGGCAAAAATTTCGTCCAAATCGTAAGACACAAAAGCGCCTAACTGATAAGGAGCAGCTGAAATCCAAACCTTTTTCTCCTGAGGTTTAAAAATGATCCCATGATGAGCAATCAACTGATTGATGGCTTTTTCGTTTCCTAAACCAATATCCTCTCCCTGATGTCCTTTTCTGTCGCGGAGTAAATCGGCAACCTTTTTTACTGAGAATGAACCTGTACTGTCAATCAAGGCTTCAACACGCTGTAGTCGGTAATGCGAGGCATCTTCAAACAGGGGTTTGATCTTTATATTACCTGCTGTAAAGCTTGAATCAAGAAAGTGATTTGTAACAGCCAGGAAATTAGCCTTGGGCTTAAGAAGAGCTATCTTTTCAGGGGTCTTCTCGATTAGTGCCACTCGGTTCTCCTTGCCCGAACCTATTAAAAAAGATTCCGAAACAAAGGTTTCATATTGCTGAGCAATTGCATAAGCTTCATCGATAGTAGACGCATATTGCAGAATTTTCCTGGCCAATATTGAAACAGGCGTTTTACTGATCGAAGGAATCCCTGTAGGCTCAGCATTCAGTGTAATGGTCAGACCTTCCTGATTCATCCCCGAAACCACACCAATCATACCTCCCCAAGTCACTGACATGAAAGGATACCCCTCATCGGGTTTCATAAAAGCAATGATTTTATTCTCAGAGAATTTATCACCTGCATAAAAATCAAAATTCCGTCCTATTAAAAGACTAGAGTCTGCACTATGCTCGTTCCACACACCAAAGGAGGTGCATCCCACCAAACACATCGATTGCAGGGCATGCCCCATATCGTGGGCGCCATGGTACGACATGATACGCTGAAAAGGAGGTGCGATAAAATTAAATTCATCGGAGGCTGACTTTGAAACACCAGCTACTTCAAGTTGATACTCTTTAGGAACATAATCCAAAAGATCTCGATTGAACCAGCCCAAAAATACACGAAGAAACTGAAGATATGATCTCGAAGGCACCAACTGATCAATTTGAGTGACAAAAGCCTCTTCCTGATACTGAACCAGTTTTTGGCTTAAGCGTCCATTTTTAAAACCCATGGTGTAGGGATCGCCCTGCACAAAAAGTTCCCACAAACCATATTCATTTAATTTCATCCAACTATCGCCACAACGCAGCAATGAATCGCTCACTTTGGTGACAGGCAATTCCTGATCGCTAATCTGAATATGCTCAGGTTCGTGCATTTTTGTTACCGAAAGAAGGTAAATGAAAAACACAGAAATCAATATGATTAAGGCAATCAGAAATTTTGTTCTCTTTCGCATTTATTTCGTTATTATTTGTTGAATTCTTCAGGATAAACCGCATTAATATCACGCATTATCGCGTTAATATCAACCAACTGCCCACAGGTTAACAAGGCACCACAAAGGACACCAGTAATACCGTGTAAATTGATACTTTGCCCAGTAAGCAATAGATTCGAAACCTTGGTTCGAGATGGCAGATAGGATTCTATTGGCTTGTTACAATCACGCACAATGCCATACATACTTCCTTCCTTTGTTCCTGTATAATCTCTAAAGCTTAAAGGTGTAGAAGAGTAAGTCGTTTCAATTGCATTGGGGATATCGGAGAATGTTTCAGCAACACAGTCTATGACTTGCTTCTCTTTTTGTTTTTTGAAAGCCAAATAATCCTCACCACGACTCTCTATACGAGTTGATTCCCATTGCTTGACTTCCTCAAATTTCATGTAAGTAATAACAGTCACACTTTCTGCATATTCAGGATTCTCTTTATCAGCAGCAAAATAGAGCATTAAGCCTTGAGGCCATTCACCTTTCCCATAATTATCAACACCCCAAACATTGTTTGACTTGTAATAATAATAGTTTTTATTTAGATAAGGTATTTGCTTCTTTTTTAGAACGATATAAACAGAAAATGCCGATATGGTATTATCCAGATTATTTAAACGTGACCTATACGATTTACGAATCTTCCCCTCGGGAATAAGATCCATGGTTATGGAAGGGTGCATGTTTGAGATAAAAAAATCGGCTTCAAACATATCTCCTTTTTGAGTCTCAACAGCCGACATCAATTTCTCATTAAAATGAAACTTGACCACTTCAGCCTTCGTTAATACCTGACCACCCATCTTTTGAATTGAAGCAACAAGTCCGTCTGAAATTTGATTACCACCTTCGGTTAAACGCCAGGCACTGGTAATGAAAAAATGATTGACCAAAGCATGCACATAAAGCGGAGTGGTCGATTCTCCCCCCCCATACAAAGGGTTCAAAGCCGCAAGCACAGATCGCAGAACAAGATTATCGGTAAGAGAAGCAATAAAATCTGCGGTGCTCTGCCCATAATAAGACATATTGGATGTATCCATCAAATCGACTTCACGCAAATTGAAGATATCGGAACCTTCACCAAGCGTTCTAATTTTATCTGCATAAGCAAGAATAGCCGCCTCTTCCTCAGGAAAATCATGAATTAAGCTCTGGGTAAACTTTTCGTAACCCATGGCATAATTGTATTCGCGTCCTGCAATATTAATCACATCAAAGGCATCCTCATCGAGTTTACGTGTATCAACCTTATCAAGTAAATCGAGGTAATTAAAAAACTTATGCAGGACTTCTCCCTTACCCAAACTTCCAACATAGTGCATCCCTGTATCAAACTGGCAGCCTTTTCTTTTAAAAGTTTGTAGGTTTCCTCCTGTTTGAAAATGTTTTTCGAGAACACACACCCTATATCCAAATTTCCCCAGTATGTAAGCACATGCTAAACCTCCAAGTCCACTTCCAATAACTACAATATCGTATTTTTCTGTCTTCATATATATTCGTTGGCGATAACCAGCCTTTAGTATTTTCTAATTTTGTTTATCAAATAATCGCTTCCAAGTAATTCCTGACAAGCCATCACTGCACTGATAGTAACCCCCAAAATCCCATGCATATTCAAATTCTGCCCCGTAAACAATAGATTGCTTACCCTTGATTTTGGTGTGACCAAAGACAGCATAGGATTGTCTGCATCTTTCATAATACCATAAGCGGATCCCTCAGGTGTTCCTGTATAATCCCTGTAGGATAAAGGTGTTGAGGAATAAACTGATTTGACATGTTTTCGAATGCCCGGAAAACGTTTCTCCACGGCTCTCAATAGGCGTTCTGCTTTTTGCTGCTTAAAATCGTAATAAGCCTGTGGGCGATTCTCTCTTGTGGTATGCTGCCACTGACTCAATTCATCGAACTTCATATAAGTCAATACCGTTAAACCATTGGCATGCTTTCCACCTTTGATATTGGCAGGGGAATACATCATAAAATGCTCTGGCCAATTCTTTTCCTGATATTTTGTTCCCCAAACATTGGCATTGGGAAAATGATGGTAGTTATAATTGAACTGATCCAAGCTCTCTTTGTTGAGTACAATGTAGAGACTAAACATACCCACCGAATTTTCAAGAGATAGAATACGCTTGCGATAAACCTTGCGCACCATATTCTCTGAAAGAAGTTTAAGTGTTGCTGCCGGATGGGCATTGGAAATCACCTGCTTTGCTTGCAAGCATTCTCCGCTTTCCAAACGAATTTGATTAATACAGCTGTTCTCTCCTTCGAGTGCCACAACACGAGCCTGTGTACGAATCACTCCCCCATTGGCCTTGATTCCCTTTGCCAAGAGTAAAGCCAATTGAGAACTTCCGTTCACCAATCGCCAGGAACTCTTTATAAAGGAATAATTGATCAGCGAATGCATATACATAGGCGTTTGTCCTTCAACACCAGCATAAAGTGAATTCATACCAGCCAATACCTTTTGGAGTTTAACATCTGCAGTACAGGATTGCAGGAATGCTGATGCAGATTGTTGCTGTCCCAGACTTAGCATGTCGTAATGATCGGATTCCAAATTGTAAAAGGGGAAACCATTACAAACATCTCCCATTTGGCTCATGTAATTTTGCAGATTCGTCCGCTCTTTGGGAAAGAATTCGCACATCCGGTCAATAAAATGATCATGCCCCTGAGCAAAAGGATACTCAATACCTTCGCTAGCCAATGAGATTTTATCAAAGGCATCACCGTCCAGACGCTGGATTTTTAAATCATCCATCAGTCCCATATAATTAAAGTAGCGGTACAAAACCTCCCCTTCGCCCAGACTCTCTGTGTAGTTAAGTCCGGTATTGAACAGAACACCTTCCTTAGCAAAAGACTGCAGTGTGCCCCCAATGCGTTTATCCATTTCGAGCACACAAACCTTCATTCCCTCTTTCGAAAGAATGCTGGCAGACACCAAACCGCCTAAACCACTGCCTATTATTATAACGTCGTACTTTTCCACTTAAACTTCGTTCTTTCTTTTGAGTTTGTAAATCATGTTCGAAGTGAACTTTGTTTGATCAAAGCGTTCGATGTCGAAATCGTTTTTATGAGCAAGGTCTTCAATTTTCTTTCCTGAAAAGAAGAATAAGTCATCGTAATTCGTTTTGTTGAAGTGCAGCAAGCGTGTAGAAAAAAACTCTGTTAGCTTGGTCCCCCTTGTGCGTTTCTCCAAATCAGTATCAGCATCACGAATGATGATTTGACCGCCAGTATTTAAATTCCTCATGCACTTTTCAATACAAATCGTTTGAAGTGACTCAGGCATGTAGTGGAGCACATCATTTAGAATAAAGGTATCCGCTTTGGGTGGTTCTACTTTTGAAATATCACAGATCTCGTAAGTCAGATCCTTTATCTGCTTATGAGCTTGTATAGCTAAGGAGATCTTTTTCTCATCGTAGTCGAGGGCGTATATCTCACGGGACGGAGAGGTAAACTTTAGCATGGCAGCTAAAAAACCATAACCACAACCCAGGTCGCAAACAACACCACTACGAGGAATAATCTCGTTGAAAAAATTATAATTGTGTTCCAATCGAATCTTCACCCGTAGATACCATTCCAGAACAGGCCCCTTGTAAATGTAGGACTGTATTAATTTGTTGGCATAATAGTCTGGATTTTCTACCTCCAAGCTCATTTTATCAAACTCCAATTTAAAGATATTCCGCAACTGTTTACTTCGCGCCACATAAGTATCCAAGTCACTAAAAAGCGCTTTATCAATCGGATCAAACATTTTAAGTGTAACCTGACCATTTCGAAGGAAAAACTCATTCCGATCCATACAATGATCGGCACCATGTATCAAAACAGGCAAAATATCAAGATGTAATTTCTCAGACAAGAATACCGCTCCATTGTGAAAGCGTGCTATTTTACCATCCCTAGTTCTTTTTCCCTCAGGAAATATCAGAATGGAATAACCATCGTTCACACATTTTTGGAGAGGTTCAATGGATTCATCCATTCCCTTACTAATGGGGTAAAAGTCGAGGAATTTAACGACCAAACCATAAAATGGGTTGTTCCATACCCAATTATTGGTCAGTACCACAATTTTAGGATTTAGCATAAAGATCAGAACCAAATCGAGATGCGATTGATGATTGCTCACAATAATCTTTGGCGTGGACAAATCGAACTTAGCACGATTGATAAACTTCTTTCGAATACCAAAAATACTGTAGACAATGATTTTACTGAATAACTGAACCAGTCGATGAAGAATATACTTTTTACTTTTCATACGAATGGGAAGAATCAACAAGATAGGAATGATTCCTGTTAAGGTGGCGCTACCCGTTATAAATTGGATAAAAGCAAATAGGGATGAAAATAGATTAGAAAGATTTACAGGCATTTTTCGTTCTTTTCCCCCATTGAAATACAAAAATCGATAACACATGGGTAAGAGTGTAAAACTCAAAAATAGAATAGAACCAATACCAATAATCGATAAAGCAGCAATTGACTTTAATGCCGGATGTTTGGCAAAGATCAAAACGCCAATGCCTGCAAAAGTTGTAATGGCAGAGAGTAATATGGATAGCTTGCTCGACTCCAATTCATTTGTGCCATACTTTCGATTATCAATCAGTGCATTTAATATGAAGACCGCATAATCAACACCCAACCCGAATATAAAAGTAGAAATAATGATATTGAAAATATTAAACTCAATACCGAACAGCCCCATTAATCCCAGTGTCCAAACCCAACTCAATAGCAAAGGTATCATGGCAATAATTGCCAGTTCGAATCGACCGTAGGCGATCAAAAGAACAAGGAATACAGCAAGTAGCGAAATCCAAACCAAACGATTAAAATCCGACTTAAGCGTATCTACCAATTGAGAGGAGAAGTATTGTTTGTCCCAAAGAACGGCATCGTGATCAACTTCAATGGCTGAATAAAGTTGCTTTTTATCCTTTTGATCGACTCGTAATGTATTCAAAAGATAGACTTGGTCACCTTTTTCCTTAAGTAGGGATGAAAAGAGCCCCTTAACAATGAAAGACTGATCATCATCTGATAAAAGGCTGTAATTTTTAGACAGCAAATACTCAAAAGATGAAAAAGCCTCAGGCTTAAAATGATTTCCAAGCCCTGCCGTTTTTATTCGTTCAATACAAGATCGCTTGGTATCCTCAGTCCAGAAGGCATGCCAACGATCCAGTCTTATTTGCTGCTCAGTCTTCGATTTCAGGATGGTACATGGGGTCGAAATATTACGAATGACTCCCGTTTTCTGCAAGGAGTCCAAGGTGGCATCATAGCTCTCGAATTTGCTTAAAGCCTCATCGACCGATTCGCCTCCCACTACAAAGAAAACAGAACGAAAAGCCTCCGAACTTATCGTTTTAAGTTTCTGTTCAGTCTGCTTTAAATAGTCCGTCTGATAATTTAGGGCATCCAAATCGGTATTGAAAACAACTCGGCCAGATGTGTATAAAGAAACAAGTGTACAGACCAGAATCAGCCACTTAGTCGTTTTAAATTTATCGAACTCGATGATTACAATTTTATCGAGAAAGGGAATACTCTTCACTTTCTTTAAAGATGATTCAGATTCCAGGAATTGAGGGGTGATAATCAGTACAAACAGAGCCGCACTCAGAATACTTATCGCAGCAAAAACACCCAGTTCCTTTAAAGCCGGAGAATCAACAAAATACAAACACAAAAAGGCAACCGCAGTTGTAATACTACTAATAAGCAATGGCTGAGACAAAGAATCAAGGAAGCCCTTAATCGATCGGGTCGATCGGTAATTCACATAAGCATGAAGTGTATAATCTATTGTAATACCCATAAGAATGGATCCTACACCCAAGGCAATTGCCGATATAGAACCATGAATCCAATAGAAACTGCCCAAACTGACTGAAACACCAAAGACAACAGGCAAAAAGACTAAAATGAAAATTCGCCATGAGCGAAACAAGAGACTGATCAGTAAAATTAACAGCACGAGTGCCAGGCTAACTGTAAATAAAATATCCTTCTTAATTTGATTGGCATTACAAACAGCAACAACAGGTGCACCATAATAATCGAGGGTACACTGATCGTTATCAACTTCCGTTTTGGCTTGACTAATGTGTTCTACTAGAAGAGCATTATTCCCAGTATCGGAAGAAGCAAAAGCAGACTCCATAAAAAAGAACAAGTGGTGCCCATCTGCTGAAAACAAATAGTTTTGATGCAATTTGTATCCATTACCGAGTTGCAAACGCTTCAGTTTTTCCAGAATCAATGGTGTAAAATGCAAGGGATCATTCAGAATAAAAGATCGCATACCGATACCAGCAGGTGTCATTAAGGCTTTAAAATTTCCTTGTAGCGTTCTTTGAATAGATGAATTCTTAATTCTATTGGACAAGGTTTCATAATCCTCTTCTTCGAGAAAGAGAGGCAGATTTCTATAAAAAACATCATAAGCCATACTCACCTGATCGTCTTCAATTCCTAAGCTAATCTTCTTTATCAAAGAATCAGCAGGGCTTAAAGCCTCAACAAATTTAGTGGCAGTTACAATTAAAGAATCGTAAGCTGGTGCTATGCTGGTATCGCGTTGAGAAACAACAAGCACAATCTTATTCGAGAAATCGATATTATCCATCAACTGGCTGACCGTTTCGGTCTCTTCGGTATTCATCAAAACCTTCGAGATATCCTCTTCCAGATGAATTTTAGATATGCCAAGCCATAAAAAAGCAAACAAAATCGATATTGCAACAAAACTAACAACACGAAATCGCTTTATAATTAAGAATATACTCCAAAAAAAAGTCCCCATCAAAAATTCTATTTTCTTCTAAATACTAACAACAACAGATATGAAACACTCCCACTCAAAAAACCTGAAACAAGAGCCAGAACAAAACTACCAACGACATACTGCAATAAATTATTCGTTATCGAATCAAGGCCAAAACCATCAGAAAAGTTCAGGTCAGCAAAAGGCAGTCCCATGGCTATAGCTCCCGTACCGATACTACCGAAAATGATCAGTGGAATCATAGGTGGAATGCTAATATTAGCCGCTACAATTACAAAGGGTTTATGCAATTTCATGAGATAAGCCAATCCCAGAGCAACAAGCATTTGATAGCCCCAAATGGGTACAATGCCCATAAAAACCCCGAAGCCTATAGATGCTGCCAACTTAAAATTGCCTTCGCCTTTGATATCGAGGAAAGCTTTAATATTCTTCCAAGTGAGATTCTTTAAAAAGTCACGCGGTTTGATGTAGGCAAAAGCGATGAAACACAGAATGGTATTGAGTACACTAATCCGAAAGAAATCCTTGTAAGGTCGAAAATGACTGACTCTATCCTCTCCCTGATCGTAAGTGATTTGAACAGGTTCTGAAATAATCGGAATACCTCGCCATGAGGCACGAACAGGGACTTCAATCTCATATTCGAATTTCGTGCAATAAAACTTGAGTTTGGAAAGTTCCTTAATGGGATAAACCCTGTAACCCGATTGGGTATCAGGAAGAGTAATACCCGTTTCGACCTTAAACCAAAAATTCGAAAAGCGATTGCCAAAACTACTCCCACCAGGTACATCATCCTGACTCATGTTTCGAGCCCCAATAATTAAAGCATTGGGTTCGTCTTTTAATCGAGAGATAAGCTTAGGAAGATCTTCAGGAAAATGCTGACCATCAGAATCTATGGTAATGGCATAATCGTAGCCCAGTTCCAAAGCCCTCTTAAAACCATTTCGTAAAGCACAGCCTTTCCCCTGATTCTTAGGATGGGTCACAACTTCAAGTGAAGCCTGACAGCCTACGAGAATATGAGCTGTTGAATCGGTTGATCCATCGTTCACAACAATAATGTGCTGGGTATGCACACTCACTCTATCAATGACATCAGCAAGAGTTCTGTCGTTATTGAAGCTTGGAATGAGGACACAGACCTTTAAGTCATCGAATAAATTACTTACAGACATCTACTCTCCCCCTTAATTTAAAATAGACACAGCTGTCGGTATAAATACTGGCTTTAATTTTATAGCCCTTTTCAAAGTCTTTAGCTGAGATATCCATAAAAACAGCTTCAGATTCATTGGGTACCCACATGCTAATAAACTTCATATCGGATACCGAATTGAAGAACAGGTTCTGGCCCAGATGATCGCTCAAAATCTCTTTCACCATCTGCATCTGACAAACACCCGGTGTAATAGGGTTGTCTGGGAAATGCCCCTTGTATATTTCATGATTGGCTTGAATGTTCACTTTAAATTTCAATGAAGCCAAAGCTTCCCCCTCCAGATGTTCGTATGTATATAATGTATTCAGCAACATGACTATTTGATTCGTTTAAGATTCATCTTCAGTTTTACAGGTCGGTGTTGAATGCTAATGAAATTGGCAACACCAGCGTTTAGCTCCTCAAACTGAATATGGGTTCGATTTAAAAAGGCTTTCGAAACAATTTCCTGCATTGTTCCCTCCTTATAAGTATAGAAATCACGCGTATTTTTCTTCTTGTATAAAGTTTGTTCTTCTTTATCACAACAGCTGCTCCTGACTTGCAAATTGGCTTGTTTAGGTGCCTGGGTCAGCAATAAGAAATCGTGATGCAGCAACTTGAACAGACTCTTCTTTTTTATGGGTTCAATACAATAATTCAAATGATAAGCCTCAGCTGTAAAACTCATGTCGAATAGGGTCATGCCCACTTCCGACATCAGAACCATACGATACTTATCATCAGCTTCCATTTTAAGGGCAAAGATCCCCGAAAAATAATGCTTGTAAATATGGATACTTCCCCGAAAAACAGACTGATTCACACCTTCTGCAAAGAGAGGGGTACTCTCCACAGGAAGCACCTGCTTTTGCAGACTCGTGGCAGGTCGGCTTGTACTGCACGAAATGCAAAGCAAGCAAAAACTAATTAGGACTAAAAGTACTCTCATCTATCCTTGTATTAAATTCTCTATCCTTAAACATGATTTTGGTGAAGTCACCTGTGGATTCTATCATATTGATACTGCTGACAGCCAAATCTGATTTTTCGAAATGAATTTCGACACCTGAAATATAAGCTTTCAAAGCTTCACTCTGAGGATTTAAGGTCAATAGGTACTGTGTGGATGACTCCTTCAGATTCATGACAAAATCTTTATTCTTACCCAAGTCACCTTTTATGGCACCCAACATCAAATCATTTATCTGTTTAAATACAGCATTTGAGCTGGCATCAAAACTATTCGTCTTATTCTGATCTTTAATGATAATCTTGTCGCCATTGAATAGAATAAGGTACTCGAAGGGCTGCGTGTATTCCCAACGAAGCTGATTCTCTTTTTTAAAGCGAAACAAACCTTCGGATACAATGGCTTCGGTCATGAAGCTTAAATGTTTTTCCTGAACAAAACGACTCTTGATCGTTTCAATGGATGCCGCTACCTTATTGATCTCCGTATGAACTGATTCAATATCTTTAACAGGTTTAAACGTCTGCCCCATTGTAGAAACGGATAAGAACAGACTGCAAACAAGCCCGAGTAAAAGTTTCTTTATATCTATTGGATTCATAGTCTTAATTTTAAGATGGTTTACACGTATAATATGACTTAGTCCCTTTACCGGGCTTAGGAGCAAACTCGTTTGAACATCAGTTCGAATCGAGCCTTGCACTCTTAAAGCCCTTTTCCTTGAGGAAGACCAATAGATGCTCCAAAATGAAAAGGATGGGCGTCGAATGATCATGTAGCAAAACAATATCGCCCGACTTTAAATTTCTTTTGATTTTATTCAATGCCTTACTCCCATCACTATCCTTGGTATCGAATGAGCGAATGCTCCAGCCCACTGCTTTCATATTCAGTATGGCTACTGCTTTTGCTATGCTTGGGTTGCTAACGCCAAAAGGCGGACGGAAAAGCTGGCAAGCCTTCCCTGTATAGCTTTCGATTAGCGTATTCGTTTTCTGCAATTCCTCAACAATAGTCTTCTTCGATTTCATGGGGAAAATGACAGTATGCGAATAGCTGTGATTGCCAATAAAATGTCCTTCGTCATACAAGCGCTGTGCCAGTTTCGGATTTTCTTCGAGATGCTTGCCGATGCAAAAGAAGTTGGCTTTAATTCCATATTGCTTCAAGAGATCCAAAACAGCCTCCGTTTGTTCCTGCGGTCCATCATCAAAGCTCAGAAAAACATGCTTATCCGTATTAGGGATCTTGCAGGTAATGGGCATGAAAAATTGCCAGCTCACGTTTACCACACCGCAAAATACCAAGGCAGAGTAAAGTAAAAAGCATGAAAGTAAGACCAGACACCAATAAGCAAAGCCCATCCATCCAGTAATAATGCACAGAACAGCCACAATGGCAAAAATGATATTTGTTAAGGAAAACTTTAACATGAGCTCACTACTATAAATGAATATGAATTGGCTTGTGAGGCATTCACAATTAAAACTTTATTGAAGGCCCTGTCTTTTTCTCCCTGTAAACAAGCTTCCTCACCAATACCTGCATTCAGAATGGCTCTGTGAGCCATCCACAAAGCAAAACTCGTGTCGGTATCGAAACAACCCGAAAGATGTTTGAAACCTGCAACTGTTGCCGCTTCAAAATCGGATCTCATCAATTGAGCTAAGTCTTTTGTATGGGCTGTACCATCCAGACCCAATACCAATAAATCGATATCCTGGCAGCTTAAACCTTGTTTGGCGAGAAATGCCTGAACCAAGCAATTTAAATCTGTCGATACTGAACGATGAATTTCAACATCAATCAATTGAGAACAATTGGAGGCCTCCTCCTCGGATGAAAGAACAACAAATCCAGCTCCTTCGCCTAGAACAATTCCCTTATTCTGTGATTGCATCAAAGTCGACTTATCAAGAACACTTTCCGATAAGCAGCCCATTTGTTTCCACAAATCCAAACTCAATGGCGTATGTTCATCAAAACCACCGAGCAAGACATTTTTGGCATCACCTTCCTCCAGCATCATAATCGCATCGATCAAGCCTGCTTCAAAAGAAACCTCTTTTTGCGTATAAGTCAAGTTGGGAATTCGTAAATTTTTAAGAAGCGCAAGCTGACCACCTACCGCATTATGTGTTGAGCGTATAAAAGCAGTTGGGTTCATCAATTTCTCACCATTCTCGTGCATTTGTTTCAGAAAAACGCCTGTATCATCAATACATCCTAAACCTGTCGTAGTAATGATAGCATCAAGCGATAATCCTTCAACTTGGCTCATGCAATCGAAAGCTGAAACCAAGCTAAACTTGACCAGTCGATTCATTCTTCGCAATTTTGCGGCAGGAATAAAATCTTTGTAAGCAGGAGGAATAATCTGCAAACTCGAATTTTCGGCAGAAACAGTTGTCTTGGGCCAGCTTGTTGCTTGCAGCGTTTCCTGAGCCGAAACCATTGATGATGCTTTTATGTATATTGCCATTTCTATATTTTTGAAAAAACAAGACTGCTGTTATTCCCTCCAAATCCGAATGAATTGGACAACACATGCTTAATTTCTGACTTGCTGTACTTACTTAGCGGATTAATATTAGAATCCTCATCGGCTGATGAAAAATTCAATCCAGCATAAAGCTCCTGATTCTTCAAAGCCATAATCGAAAAGATGCCTTCTATACCTCCACATGCGCCCAAAGTGTGTCCCGTAAAGGATTTGGTAGAACTAAAAGGAGGAACATCAGTGCCAAACAAGTTTTCGATAGCTTGAGCTTCGGAGGAATCATTATTGGGTGTGCCTGTTCCGTGGGCATTGATATAGGAAACATCAGAGCAGGTAATTCCTGCCACATCCATGGCCTTTTGCATAGACAAACTAGCCCCTATCCCTTCGGGCGACGAAGCCGTTTGATGATGAGCGTCGTTTGCATTAGCATAACCTGATAAAATGGCTAAAGCCTTATTCGATTTTGCCACCTCTTCTGCTTCCAACACAATAAAGCCAGCCCCTTCGCCGAGATTTAAACCCGCACGAGTTTGGTCGAATGGACGGCAATGTTCGCTGTCTAATATCATCAAACTATTGAACCCATTAAGAGTAAAACAAGACAAGGCATCAGTACCTCCAGCAATCACACGATCGGCACGTCCCGATTTAATCAGGCGAGCACCCATCATAATCGCATTAGCTGCTGAAGAACAAGCCGTGCTGTAAGTTGTTGTGAATCCGTTTACACCAAGAAAAGAAGCCATTTTTTCGGTAGTGTCGCCACAAGAATGAAGGCTTAAAATCTCACTTAAATTTTCCTCTGCATCGAAATCGCCGATTTGCTCGGTTAAATCCATACCGCCAACCGTTGTTCCCGAAATTAGGGCACAGCTTTTCAGTTCATCCGAAGATAAATCAGCCATCTCTACAGCCTCACGACCAGCAAGCATAGCCAATAAACTGGTTCGAGAGACTGGCTTATCGACAGCAATACCCAATTGAGATTTCAGTTCCACATTTGAATGTTTCACTTCTCCTAAAACAAACTTATCGCGAAGTCTTGTTTGCAGGTATTTAATCGAACCAATACCCGAATGCCCTTCCTGAAGTGCACAGATATTTTGCTCAAGACCAATGCCCAAAGCCGACACAATACCTAAACCTGTGACAACAACTTTTCTCGACATATTAATTGAATTACTTTAATTTATGAATTCGCCTTAATGTATTCAGCCATTGAAGTTAATGTGGCAAACACTTCGCGTCCTTTATTTGGATCAGCGATTTTAATACCATAATCTCTCTCCATTAAAACGATTAATTCTAAGGCATCAATCGAATCAAGACCTAAACCATCACCAAAAAGAGCTTGATCAACTTCGATCTCATCAGGCTCAATATCTTCTAAATTCAACTGCTCAATTAACTTGATCTTCAATTCTTCAATTAATGCTTCCATTCTATTATTTATTTAATTTGTTAATATTCTCAATACTAAAAGGACAAAGCCCGGTTTCTGATTTGGATACCAGAAGTAATTTTGCCGAATATGAGGTTTCACTTTCGTAATTCACCCAACCCACAATTGCTATTTGAGTCGACGTGTTCAGAAAGACCAATTCGGTTTGTTGATGCAGTAAATGCGCATCGAATGCTTGGGATACAAAGAAATAATTTTCGCCCTTCACCTTGTTTCGGATGGCAATTTCACCCATCATGATATTAGGCAAGGTATAAACGAACAAAGCCGGACTGGCAATATCATGGGTACTTTCCCAGTAGGCCATATCAGTAGCCAATGTGGCTTCGGAATTCCCAAATACCATAGCAATTTCTTCGTCTTGGTAAGTTTCACGATCGAAATTCTGAAGCAAAACTTCGGTGGCCATAAAGGCCAGCTTGCATTGCGCATCCATTTTATAAAACTTGGGATACGAAAGGCTTTTACTTTTATAAAAGGCCTTCAGAAAAGCTTTTAACTCTCCCTCATCCGATACGAACAAACTGCCTTGAGCATCAGAGATCTGACCATATGATAGTGTACACTGATTTATGATTTGCATAGTTCTGTTTTTGAATAAAGTACCGCTCCATTGCAACCCCCAAAGCCTGATGCTATTTTAAGAAAGGAATTGAACTTTAAATCTTCGGTTTGGCGCATCAGCCTAATAGGTTCAGACACCCCGTATTCCTGATGCCCCAAAGTGCCAATAGCCTTTGAATGATCCATCGCGAAAAGCGTGGTAATGGTTTCGATAATACCTGCTGCGCCTAAGGTGTGACCATAAAAAGCTTTGAGGCTATTCACAGGCACATCCTGCAATTGCGCCAGGGTAATCGCCTTGGCCTCCATCTCGTCGTTGTATGGCGTAGCTGTGCCGTGTGCCGAAATAAATTCGGGACGTACCTGCGATTGCTCAAGAGTCGACAGAATGGCATTGGCAAGACCATCGCCCGTGCGCGAAGGTCCCGATATATGATTGGCATCGTTACTCGAAGCACCAGCCACACAGCGTACCCCGCCAAACAAAGCCTTAGCTTTATCCAGACTGAAAACAAGGCTCCCCGCTCCTTCGCCCAACGACAAACCTGTCCTGTTGGCATCGAAAGGCTTGCAAGGGTTTGCACTGAGCGCCTTAAAGGATTGAAAACCTGAAAGTACAAAGTCTGAGACCAGATCGGCCCCACAAACCACAATGTTTTTGTATTGTTTGTTTTGCAACAAACGTTGAGCTACGACCTGTGCCAGAATGCTCGAAATGCAGGCATTCGAAATCATTAGGGGACGATTCACAGCCCGAAAGTAATCTCCTATTTTTCTGGCACTTTCCCATAAATGAAGAGAATTGCATCGCTCGTTTTTCGTTTCCAGCATACCAACATTACCCTTGGTACTGGCAAGTATAATCAAACAATCCCCAGCCGACATATCTACACCAGTCCCTGATAGGGCATCCTGAATGGAAAGAATACAGAGCTTCTCGAAACGGGATAAATCTGCCTTTAAATCCTGAACCTCACAAAACTCTGTAAAACGTTTATTATCGATAAGTGACAGAGGCTGCTCCGCCCCTTCGGCTTGATAACACAAACCCAATTTACCTTCCAAAACATTCCGGAAGTTTTCATTGGATGTAAAACCCAAGGAACTGATAATATTACTACCTATGATTGATACCTCTTGCATTTGTATATATTTTCTGTCGCCTGATAAACAATAGTCTGTTATATTTGTATTACCAGCACCTACGAGTGCCTACAACTGAGAGTATTCTTAACGACAAACACTTTCAAGACTTAACTTTAAATACTTTCAACTTTTCCCAATAGTCCAACCGATTTTTTCCAATCGGTAAAAAACAGAGGATTGTTTAACAACAGTTGACCATTATTATCGGTGAAAACCTGCACAGTTTTGGCTTTTGCCAGAATTTCCATATTCGACTCCCTGTATATGATGTATTCGAATACAATTTTAGCTGCCGGCGAATCAATAAATCGAGCTTCAACCACAAGCTTTTCGCCATATTTTGCCGATTTCTTATAGCTTAATCTCATGTCGACAATAGGAATCAATAAACCTTTCGAAGCCACTTCCAGATAACTCAAGCCATATTTCAAACCAAAATATTCCCGTCCGTCTTCTAAAAATTTAACGTAACTTCCATGCCACACAACGCCCATTGAATCAACCTCACTAAAACGAATATCTATAGTTTTCTGAATAATCAAACTCATACTTTTTATTTTTTTATAAACTTAGAATCAAATCTCCAAATTAAAGATTTGATTTTCAACCAAGTTTGAATATTCAATGTCTTTTATAATAACCTCCTGCTTTTGACGATACGAAAACCAACATAACAATTAGTTATTATCAAATTGGGAATGAATATCAAGACATCACACAATTAACAATGTAAATTGTCTAAAAATGAACGCAAATATACAAATGAAACAGTAAACTTTGGAGACTTTGTGTTGATAATAATATTTTATAAATCAACAAAACATAAACTAACTAATTATGTGGTGAAACTCTAGACCTAATCGTTTGTTTGAATACATTACAAACACCTCATGGATAACAAGAAATGAAAATAAAGATAAGGGAATAACCTATTTATTTCTTTTCTGGATAGGTATTATTCTCATAAATTAAGTAAACATACAAATCAGTCAATAATAATCAAAATATTTACTAAACACAGAGAACATTAGATCATTACAGCATGTAAAACACTAAAATAAAACATCATACCCTAATCCATCACGCCTCTGGATAAAAGAGATCGTATCGTTCAAATTAATCTTTTCACCATGAAATAATTTGAAATAAATCTGTTTAATATTTTCACTTTCGTTTGTTATTCTACCTCTGAAATAGGTATGTGTCGATTGGGGTGGAAACAAAAACCTAATTGCTTTGGTGAAATTAACATACTCAGCATTCTCTGAAAGAGGTAATTTTAAACGCTCTCCCAGTTGTTTTCGGGCTTTAGTAAAAACTCGAAGTCCATTAAGATTAAAATCTTGCTTATTACTTGTGATGTAAATCCGTTTTTGGATATTAAGATGGTCAACCCACTTGACATGTCCTTTTTGATTAACAGCAGCCGCATTAATAATTAAATTATCAAATAAATCTTTATTTAGACCACTCAACAAGCTATCCTTTACAACACGTTCCAGGTAGTAATTACCAAGACTATGCATAAAAAGACTGACATTGATCATTTTTCCTTGAAAATATCTGGATTGTTTCAATTCTTGAATCAGTAATAACATTTCTTTAAACCTGGAAGCACTATGTTCTATATTCTTTTGGGAGTTCTTAAAGTTACTTAACCCATTTCCTTTTTCCATCCTAGATGGCCAGCTAAAAACAATAATTTTCACACCGTATAAATTCTGTATCTCAAGGCCTCTGGCAGCTGCATCCATAGAAGTTTTCCCATCACCATGAACAAAAACTAGCCAATCATTATTACAGTTCAACAACTCACTAAACTGATCTATTTCATTTATCTTCTGGCATTGAAAGCTAGCACCACATTCGTCAGACCTGTAAACCATTAAGGCATTCTTATCATCAACATAGTTTTTTAATATGCACGATTTATTTTGCAGAGTATCACAAATCCGGTTAGTGATAAGAGGAACAACCAAATCATTATATACAAATTCTCCTTTCATATAATTCTTATAGTGACAACACATTAAAAATGGTATCATTATAAAAAAGTAACACAGCAGAATAATTATCTTCTTCATCATTGAAACTAAATAATGGGATACATCTCCTTAAGTTAAACAATAATTTACAGTTTACTCGCACGTCTCGGATAGAAGACTGATCATCGGCCACATACAGGCTTAGAGATTGCTTCGATACCTTTCCACACCATTGGGCATAATCTCGTACACAGCAGTTTCATGTTAATTCTTTAGCAGAACGCATTTCGCCCATTAATATTGGGAAAGTATTTTATCAGGGAACTTACTAAGTGGAGGTTACTTATTTTGTAAACATCAAGTCGCCAACTATGATTCATAGTTAATACTTAAAAACTAACACATAATAAAGCGGCTTACGATGGACATTTTAGATCCTTACAACACTTGATTACCTACAGAATTACAAAATAAACTTGCAAATAACTTGCAAGTCAAAACAACTCCAATCATAGGCATCTCTATACTAATACATTAACAAGACGACGCTCTTGCCTGGGGGACCAGGGGTCGCAAGTTCAAATCTTGTCATCCCGACAGATTATTAAGGGAAATTCCATGGGAGTTTCCCTTTTTTGTTTCTCCCCCCCTTAGATTGCGTGAAAACAATTCGCATAATCCCAA
>NZ_JBTCHQ010000039.1:0-738 GCF_054254355.1 Ancylomarina sp. YFZ004 | reverse complement strand
TGGAGTTGCTACATTTACATGGACAATGAGTTAAGGTATAATTATTTTAATAATTTATATCTTAGATGATGGAAAAAGAGAGACGAAAATTTAGTAGAGAGTTTAAATTGAATGCTGTTGAGTTAAGTTACTCAAGAGCAAACATAAAAGAACTAGCTCATGAACTCGATGTACGTCCAGAACTTATTTATCGATGGCGTAGTGAGTTTGCAAACTATCAGAGAACAAGTTTCCCCGGCAATGGTAAGCTAAAGCTGACCGAAGAGGAATCTGAATTATCCAGGTTAAAGAAAGAGCTTGCTGAGGCAAGAATGGAGCGCGATATATTAAAAAAAGCAGTTCACATCTTTTCCAAGAGCGGTGGGAAATTTACCAGTTCATAAGAAATCATATTAGCTTATTTCCTATTGAAATGATGTGTAGAGTTCTGGATGTTAGTCGTAGTGCTTATTACATATGGCTTAATTCAGCACCGAACCAAAGAACACTAGAAAACAAGAGGCTTACTGATCAGATCAAAATGATTTATAATCAGAGTCATCAGACCTATGGAAGTCCTCGGATAACGAAAGAACTAAAAGCACTATCTATTATGGTTTCAAGACCACGAGTGGCGCGTTTAATGAAGAAAGCTAATATAAGAAGTGTTACAAAAAAGAAGTTCGTAGTAACGACTTATTCTAAACATGGATTTGCACTATCTCCAAACCTTTTGAATCGGGAATTTAATCCGAAAAG
>NZ_JBTCHQ010000038.1:0-829 GCF_054254355.1 Ancylomarina sp. YFZ004 | reverse complement strand
TTTCAAGATCAATGAAACAACAGGTGTTGTAAGTGTTGCCAATGCAGCATTGATCGATTTTGAAACTGATGAATTTCATAATATTAGAATAGAAGCAAGAAGTACAGATAAATCTGTAATTGCAGCTGATTTTAGAATTGACGTCACAAATGTTGATGGAACAGGTGGCGATACAGATAATGCGATCACTGATCTTCGTGATGTTGATTTGGATGGAAACAGTATTAGTGAGAATATCACCAATGATCAGCCAGTTCATATTACTGCGCTTGCCACCGATGCTGATGGTGATAATATCACTTACTTCCTTTTGGATGATGCAGGCGGACGATTTAAGATTCATGAGACAACAGGAATTGTTACTGTTGCCGATGCCAGTTTAATAGATTTTGAAACTGATGAATTTCATAATATTCGCATAGAAGCAAGAAGTACAGATGAATCTGTAATTGCAGCTGATTTCAGAATTGACGTCACAGATGTTGACGAAACAGGTGGTGATACAGATAATGCGATCACTGATCTTCGTGATATCGATTTTGATGGAAACAGTATTAGTGAGAATATCACCAATGATCAGCCAGTTCATATTACTGCGCTTGCCACAGATGCTGATGGTGATAATATCACTTACTTCCTATTGGATAATGCAGGCGGACGATTTAAAATAGATATCACAACAGGAATTGTTACTGTTGCCAATGCAGCTTTGATCAATTTTGAAACTGATGAATTTCATAATATTCGCATAGAAGCAAGAAGTACAGATTCAAGTGTAATTGCAGCTGACTTCCAAATCGATGTGACTGATGTTGATGGAACAGGTGGC
>NZ_JBTCHQ010000037.1:0-925 GCF_054254355.1 Ancylomarina sp. YFZ004 | reverse complement strand
TTGCCCTAAAATCTGGAAAATAATTACGAATTACGATTTAGGAATTACGAATTGTTCCTCCCGTATATTAGGCTGATTCTCGCAGATACTTCCTCCCAAACACATATCTTAAGAAGGCTAAGTAGAATATTCATGATGACTTTATAAATTTTACTCCATTGCCAGGCGATATTCCTGGTTTATTGTCATCCAAATTGCTAACTATTGAATAATATTCCCCGCTGATCACGCTGATTCTCGCAGATAATTTCTCCCAGGTAACAGTTGCTTAAGATCGATAAGTGGAATATTCATGATGACTTTATAAAATAGACTCCATCGTCAAGCAAAATCTTAGGTCTATTGTTATCTTAATTACTCATTGTTAATCGTTAATTATTAATTAACATTCTCGCAGAGCGTGCTGACTGCCGCAGATTTTATTGATTTAGTATGTAGCATTTGATGAAAATTCATGCAATTTTCATTTTTGAATGAAATATTTCCTGGTCCAGGAACACCTATTCACTCCATCATCAAATTTTATTAGCTGATATTCCCATTACTTTTCTTTCTCAGCTTAGCAGTCCAGCTCGTTTTTTTAAAATCATCCCTTATCTAAAATTTAAAATCACGGGAAAATGCCCTTATTTAGAAAAAAAAAGGAGGCTTAAAATATTCAGATTTATTTTTTCTGAATCTAAAAAATGAACGATTTAAAGGAGTCTCAAAAGAAATTTAATTTTCATTTACTGCAAAGCTGGTAAGGGAAATAAATGGAGCCTATCATTAATTGAACTTTACCCTTGACGATACCCTTGGATATCCCTCAGTTTTGCGCTATGAAAAGCTCGAATAAAATCTTTTTTTGAGATAATATTTACTGGTTGTCAGCACCTTAAGATTAAACTTAAATAAACTTTAAAAAAGTGGTAGGATTACTGGA
>NZ_JBTCHQ010000036.1:0-994 GCF_054254355.1 Ancylomarina sp. YFZ004 | reverse complement strand
CTTTAAGATCAATGAAACAACAGGTGTTGTAAGTGTTGCCGATGCCAGTTTAATAGATTTTGAAACCGATGAATTTCATAATATTCGCATAGAAGCAAGAAGTACAGATAAATCTGTAATTGCAGCTGATTTCAGAATTGACGTCATAGATGTTGACGAAACAGGTGGTGATACAGATAATGCGATCACTGATCTTCGTGATGTTGATTTGGATGGAAACAGTATTAGTGAGAATATCACCAATGATCAGCCAGTTCATATTACTGCGCTTGCTACAGATGCTGATGGTGATAATATCACTTACTTCCTATTGGATAATGCAGGCGGACGATTTAAAATAGATATCACAACAGGAATTGTTACTGTTGCCGATGCCAGTTTAATAGATTTTGAAACCGATGAATTTCATAATATTCGCATAGAAGCAAGAAGTACAGATGAATCTGTAATTGCAGAAAATTTTAGAATTGACGTCACAGATGTTGATGGAACTGGTGGTGATACAGATAATGCGATCACTGATCTTCGCGATGTTGATATGGATGGAAACAGTATTAGTGAGAATATCACCAATGATCAGCCAGTTCATATTACTGCGCTTGCCACAGATGCTGATGGTGATAATATCACTTACTTCCTATTGGATAATGCAGGCGAACGATTTAAGATTCATGAGACAACAGGAATTGTTACTGTAGCCAATGCAGGATTGATCGATTTTGAAACTGATGAATTTCATAATATTCGCATAGAAGCAAGAAGTACAGATGGATCTGTAATTGCAGCTGATTTTAGAATTGACGTCACAGATGTTGACGAAACAGGTGGTGATACAGATAATGCTATTGCTAATCTAAGAGATAGTGATACTGATGCCAATTCTCTAAGTGAAAATGCAAAACTTGATGATTTGGTTCATATTACCGCTTTAGCAACCGATGCTGATGGTGATAATATCACTTACTTCCTATTGAATGATGCAGGCGGACGTTTC
>NZ_JBTCHQ010000035.1:0-999 GCF_054254355.1 Ancylomarina sp. YFZ004 | reverse complement strand
CGCCTGCAATTACAGATCCATCTGTACTTCTTGCTTCTATGCGAATAGCATGAAATTCATCAGTTTCAAAATCGATCAATGCTGCATTGGCAACCGTCACAATTCCTGTTGTGATATCTATTTTAAATCGTCCGCCTGCATTATCCAATAGGAAGTAAGTGATATTATCACCATCAGCATCTGTAGCCAAGGCTGTGATATGAACTGGCTGATCATTGGTGATATTCTCACTAATACTATTTCCATCCAAATCAACATCACGAAGATCAGTGATCGCATTATCTGTATCACCACCTGTTTCGTCAACATCTGTGACGTCAATTCTAAAATTTTCTGCAATTACAGATTCATCTGTACTTCTTGCTTCTATGCGAATAGTATGAAACTCATCGGTTTCAAAATCTATTAAACTGGCATCGGCTACAGTAACAATTCCTGTTGTCTCATGAATCTCAAATCGTCCACCTGCATTATCCAATAGGAAGTATGTGATATTATCACCATCAGCATCTGTGGCCAAAGCGGTAATATGAACCGCAGCGTCAGCTTCAATATTTTCACTAATGGAGTTAGCTGCAGGATCATTGTCGATCAAATTTGTAATAGCATTGTCGGTATCACCACCTGTTCCATCAACATCAGTCACATCGATTTGGAAGTCGCCTGCAATTACACTTGCATCTGTACTTCTTGCTTCAATACGAATAATATGAAACTCATCGGTTTCAAAATCAATCAGACTGGCATCAGCAACCGTCACAACTCCTGTTGTTTCATTTATCTTGAAACGTCCGCCTGCATTATCCAATAGGAAGTATGTGATATTATCACCATCAGCATCTGTGGCCAAAGCAGTAATATGAACCGCGGCGTCAGCTTCAATATTTTCACTAATGGAGTTAGCTGCAGGATCATTGTCGATCAAGTTTGTAATAGCATTGTCGGTATCGCCACCTGTTCCATCAACATCAGTCACATCGATTTGGAAGTCGCCTGCAA
>NZ_JBTCHQ010000034.1:0-1249 GCF_054254355.1 Ancylomarina sp. YFZ004 | reverse complement strand
ATGTCATTTGGTGAATTATTTAGCTCCCACATTCAAACAGAAATGCAATTATAATTTCCTCATGCAATGCCTCCAAGTCGCAGCCTTACGTATGAAGTGAGGCTTACTTCATTCTTACGATTTTAGGGTAGAACAGGCCGATGATATCAACCAGGCTTTTTTGTTGGTTCATCACTTCAAAAATAGCCTTATAAGCCCTGGGTGATTCTTCTATACTTTCACTTAATATTTCGATGCCCTTTTACTTCTATTCCTTTTGTCGAACAATCTTCCCCAGCTCGCTTACGTCAGCCTTATCACTGTAATATACACGTGTGCTACTACTGAGCCCTGCTGTCATCAAGGGTCAGGAAATAAACAGATCTTTAGTTACAAGTTCTTAAAAAAGCGGAATGTTCTAATGCGCTATTTCGATATCTGAGTTAAAGATATCGTGTGTTAGAAGCCAGGAACCATCAGTCTGCTTTTTTCGGATTTCAATATATTTTCCAGAATCGGTGATCGCTTCACCTCCCTCAGGGGTGAGCGTCATCGTGTAGGTACCTCGGACGTAAGCCATATCGCCTCGACCCTCTATCTCGACAATCTCTAGACTGTGATTACTAAACGGGGGAAAAGACTCCATAAAGGTCTGTATGTTGGCGCGCCCTTCAATGGCTGGACTATTGGGAGGCATAACTATGGCATCCTCGGTATAGTTTGCCATAGCACTAGCCCAGTCACCAGCTTGTACAGCCTCAATATGTTTCTTTGTTTGCGCTTCGATTGCTTTGAAGTCTTCTGATAATAGGGATGGTGTTTGTGGGGTTTTCATGGTCATATTATTTTTTAGAGCTTCATGTATATTTTACTGCCAAAATCGGCAGTACCTTCAAGTTACGACGTATTATCCAGTAGGCAAAAAAATATAGTTACCCACTAAAATTTTTGATTTAACTATCATATGTCTTTTAAAATTGTGTCTTCTTAAAATCTTGGAGTCGCGGTAAAAACTAAAAAGCCCAATAATTTAAAAGTGTTGGGTTTTTGATTGTCCTTAATTTAGCTCTTGTGTTTTAGATTCATGCGAATGTATCGTCATCTGGTAGGGACCACAAGTCGCAGACTTGCGGTATATGGAGTCAAAGGGCATTACTTCATTCTCACTATTTTAGGGTAAAATAGTCCGATGATATCCACCAGACTTTCTTGTTGGTTCACACCTCAAACCATTTACCCCATTCCGATCCCGATAACTATCGGGACGGAA
>NZ_JBTCHQ010000033.1:0-1301 GCF_054254355.1 Ancylomarina sp. YFZ004 | reverse complement strand
GAATTCTATGGTTAATCCAAAAAAAATCGAAATTATTTAAAATGTTTTATGCTGCAATGGCAGCTTTATTTAGATGATATGTTTTATCGTAAATTTCACCAGATTGTACAACTGCCCATATCCGCTGCAATAGTTTATTCCTGACACTATTGAGCACATTCATTTTGTGCTTGCCTTCATTAATCTTCCGTTGGTAATAAGCTTTTAAAACCGGGTCATATTTAACTGCATTTAGAGCACACATATGCAAAAGTGATTTAAGCTTCTTATTGGCAATATGACTAACCTGGTTCTTGCCTCTTATACTAGTTCCAGAACTCTTTGCAAAAGGTGCTACACCACAATAACAAGCAAGTTGACGTACAGTTGAGAAGCTTGTGAATGCAGAAGTATGCACCAATAGATAAATTGCCGTTTGCATTCCTACACCAACCACCGAAGTTACAAGTGTGTAAAGCCTATTCATATCAGCATCTTTTTTAAGCAAAAAATGTATTCGTCTTTCCACATCCTTAATCTGCCCTACTATGCCTGTAACAAGCTCTTTTGTTGAGTTAAGGATACTATTTGCCACATCACATCCTTTCATAACTCTTTTAATCTCAGCAGCAGGAACCTGCAACTGCACCTTCACCTTAGTTAATCTGTCCTTGAAGCGGATAAGTTCTTTAATTTCCATTGAGGCATCACTTTGAGGCTTATAGAGCTTCATTTTATCCTGAAAGCGACATGCATAATTGGCAATCTGCATAGAATCGACTTTATCATTCTTCACCCTGTTTATACCATTTGAAAGCTTTATCTGCATGGGATTTTCAAGCCATAAATCAATCTTTTTATCTCTTAAAAACAAGGCTAATGTCAGAGTGTAAATCCCAGTAAACTCGCCACAGAATAACCAGAGCGAAGTGTCTGGATACCTTTTCTTAATCCATTTAAACATTTTCACACATCCTGCTTTATCATTTTCAAATTGTTCATAGTGCTTCTCTTGAAAGCTTTTGACATTAAAAAAAGTAACATCCAGAGTTAGCTTTGAGAAATCAATTCCAATAAATACATTCTTTTCCATAACTTTGTTTTGATTTATTATGGATTAACCAATAGCTCATTGTACTAATACCCTTATTAGGTTCTGCCTATAATTCTATCTGGTATCTTTAGCTATGCCAGTAGAAGTCTAATTCGGGAGATAGGATTCGGCTCCTTGAAGTCTCGCTAGTTTACTTCTGCTGACTGGTTAATCAATCCTAAAATACAAAATCAGAATCAATCAACCTTGGCTATGTAAACCTAAGGGA
>NZ_JBTCHQ010000032.1:0-1546 GCF_054254355.1 Ancylomarina sp. YFZ004 | reverse complement strand
CAACTCGCCTTTGCCATTTAGCGTTTGTTACAAGTTGTTGAAAACCTTCATGTGGGAGAAAAATATCACCATTCCTTTTGGGCTGTTATAGACAGCTTTGGCACGGAAATTGCGCCTAAAAGAACCGAGTCTGAATGACAATTTGCGCACCTCCCCCGCGCGTATTCCTTTATAAAACACCTGAGCCTTTAGAAGTCACAATAGTCAAGCCCTGCGCCTGGTATCATTTACTTTCGAGCAAGGCTGGCAAAAGAGAAGCAAATTGGATAAGCTGAGTTTCCCCTGGCAAATTTCGTGACAAAGCGAATGAGGCTCATGCAGGGAGCCGTTTCACGTGACCGCAAGCAAACTCAAGCCAAACAAAACACAAGCTCTAAATCACAGTATAAACTAGTAAAATGGCCAGAGTTTAATTCAAGAAGAACATCCCATTAAAGCAGAAATGGCAACAAGCTTTCAAGCGAGTGCCATTATCGAACCAATTACTTGTAACGGTCTTGCTAAGTTGCGTGGGCGAGTTAAAAGAGTTGAGCTTTCAAACCGCTAAAGAAGCAAGCCGATTTAATTAACTTATTTATATTTTGAGCAAACCAATTGAATTGGCTTGCTGGTGTTTATTAATTGAACTATCCCGAAAGCTTTCGGGATCAAACCGCTCATCAGCGCCCATGACAATTTAGCTTTTGTTACATGCTGTTTTAATTAATCAATATTTCAACAAACTCTTCAGTGAAAACATATCGCTTAGTATTGTTATAAGTTATATCCTCTATTAATCCTACATTTTGAAGAGCTCTTATTTTCTTTTCAATATCTGGGTGATCTTCATAGTAATAGACTAAGAATTCATTACGACTATTGTAAATTTGATTTTTGCCCATTAAAATAAATTCTCTTGCTAAAGGATCACTTTCTAAATCAGCCTGCATTTCAGTTTTTAAATCAGGTATCAGCGCTAATATTTTTCTATATTTATCGTCTATTATTTGTTTTTCATTCAGCTCTTGTTCTGTGATTTTCTCAGCATCTTTTTTCCATTTCACTAATAAATCAATAGGGTATTTATCCGGATCACTGTCAATTAACTTTGCGCATGATTGACAAAGCCAAACTCCATTTTTAATAAAACTTCGTTCCTGTGAATTTAAGCTTTTATCATATCTCGGGCCTCCAGGACTTGCAGCTGTAATGTGTGCGGCTACACCAATATTAGTTGTTTTTTCTTCATTAGAATTAGGCCCAATAGTCAACCGACGACATTTCGGATTTGAACATCTCAATCCTACTCTTTTAGATAAAGTTTCCTTTACTGCTTTATTGAAATCATCTCTCATTGTCCTTTAAATTGCATGTAACGGCTGCGCTAAGTGGCGTAGGCGCCTTAGTTGAGTTATGTTTCAAATTTTATAAAAGGCAAGGTAGCTATTTTTGTAATTACATTTAACTATAATAATTCTAAAATAGATAGTTTGCCGAACTCATTAAAAGCATTAACATTCGAAAACCACCAACCGCCTTTGCCATTTAGCGTTTGTTATAGGTTGTT
>NZ_JBTCHQ010000031.1:0-1652 GCF_054254355.1 Ancylomarina sp. YFZ004 | reverse complement strand
GCAGCTTTGGCTCGAAATTTGCGATTAAAAGAACTGAGTCTGAATGACAATTTTCGCACCTCTCCCCGCGCGTATTCCTCTATAAAACACTTGAGTCTCTAGAAGTCACAATAGTCAAGCCCTGTGCCTGGTATCAATTACTTTCGAGCAAGGTTGGCAAAAGAGAAGCAAATTGGATAAACTGAGTTCACTTGGCAAATTTCGTAACAAAGCGAATGAGGCTGATGCAGGGAGCGGTATCTCGTGACCGCAAGCAAAATCAAGCTAAACAAATCACAAGTCTTAAAACACAATCAAAACTAGTAAAACAACTAGGGTATAATTCATGAGGGACATCCCATTAAATCAAAAATGGCAACAAGCTTTCCAGCGAGTGCCATTATCGAACCAATTACTTGTAACGGTCTTGCTAAGTTGCGTGGGCGATTTAAAAGAATTATCCTTTCAAACCGCACGAAAGCAAGCCGCATAAATTTGTTTATATTTTTAAGCAAACCAATTGAATTGGCTTGCTGGTCTTTATTATTTGAACTAAACTTCCAAACTGCAAATCACCGCCCATGAAATTTAGCTTTTGTTACCAACCGTTAATTGTTCATTTACTCGGGCATACCCTAGAGTTTCTAGGTCTTGAATACCTTTTGTCAAATAAGTTGTACCATCGCTGATTACATATAAGTTGTCACAAATGTCAACTATATGTTTATACATATGGTCAGTGATTATTATCCCTTTATTTTCTTTCTCTCTTAAAATCAACCTCTTAATCGTATCTATATGCAAAGGCATAACTTGAGAAAAAGGCTCATCTAGCATGCAAAATTTAGTTTCAGAAACTAATATTATATAAATCTCAATAATGCGTCTTTCTCCTCCTGATAAATCACGCAATTTAGACGTGTGGAATTTTTCAAGTTCAGGGAAATAGGTTATCAAGTCGGCAAAATCTAGTTTAAAATCATCGAAAATTCTTTTAATTGTCAAAGAACTGGGGATAAATCTAGTTTGAGGTAAGTACTTTAAATCTTTAGGAGAGCGATAAGTACTAATTAAAGAATCACCATTTATTCGGATAGATTTATCATTTGGAATAAGTTCACCAAACAATATCTTCATTAAGCATGATTTTCCCGTTCCATTTCTCCCTAATAGTCCAGTAACTTTCCCCGTTTCACTTTTTAAATACACATTTTGTAAAATTCTTTTTGTGTCGAATTCTAAAATAACGCTGTCAACTTCAAGTGTATTTATCATTTAATCTTTAATGTTAGAATTACTAATGTCAAAAATAGGAACATATCAAAAGTTAGAGCTGGAATCCACAAATGTTTTTTTGTTAAACCTAGATTTTTATAGTAATAAAACACATCATTTTTGTAGTTGTGAATATAATAAAAAGTCAATCCGAGGGTAATAATTTTGAACCAAAATAATGCTTGTATTATAAGTATTGCCTTTGTTCCATAAAAGTTAATCAGATATAAACAAGCAAGAGTTATCGAATTGCTTGCAAAAGCAAATGACTTATAGAATGTAGTTATTAATCGTATCGTTCTCATTTTAATGGTTGGTAACGGGCTGCGCTAAGTGGCGTAGGCTCCTTACTGGTTTTATGTTTCAAATTTTATAAAAGGCAAGGTAGCTATTTTTGT
>NZ_JBTCHQ010000030.1:0-1704 GCF_054254355.1 Ancylomarina sp. YFZ004 | reverse complement strand
GTTAGTGATGCTTATTTTCAAGAAAGTTTTCATTGTAATTCCTCTTTAACGTTTTAAAGAGAATATGGTGGAGAATATCGGAGTCGAACCGATGACCTCCTGCGTGCAAGGCAGGCGCTCTAGCCAACTGAGCTAATCCCCCATAATCGTTAATAAGTAGTCCTGCGCAGATTTGAACTGCGGACCCCTACATTATCAGTGTAGTGCTCTAACCAACTGAGCTACAGGACTATTAATCCGCATTAGCTTAGTATGTTAAAAACACCCTAACGCTATGGGTTATGGTATTGTAAATAGATGAAAGCAAAAATAAAATTAGGTCAAGATTATAACCAAGTCAACTGTCTTCACAGTCAAACTTAATGTCGTATTATCCATCTCCAGAAAGGAGGTGTTCCAGCCACACCTTCCGGTACGGCTACCTTGTTACGACTTAGCCCCAGTTACCAATTTTACCCTAGGACGCTCCTTGCGGTAACGTACTTCAGGCACCCTCGGCTTCCATGGCTTGACGGGCGGTGTGTACAAGGCCCGGGAACGTATTCACCGTATCATTGCTGATATACGATTACTAGCGAATCCAACTTCACGGAGTCGAGTTGCAGACTCCGATCCGAACTGAGACCAGCTTTTGAGATTAGCATCCTGTCACCAGGTAGCTGCCCTTTGTACTGGCCATTGTAACACGTGTGTAGCCCTGGACGTAAGGGCCGTGCTGATTTGACGTCATCCCCACCTTCCTCTCACCTTACGGTGGCAGTCTCGCTAGAGTCCTCAGCATTACCTGCTAGCAACTAACGATAGGGGTTGCGCTCGTTATGGGACTTAACCCGACACCTCACGGCACGAGCTGACGACAACCATGCAGCACCTTGTAAATTGTCCCGAAGGAAAGATCTATTTCTAAACCGGTCAATCTACATTTAAGTCCAGGTAAGGTTCCTCGCGTATCATCGAATTAAACCACATGTTCCTCCGCTTGTGCGGGCCCCCGTCAATTCCTTTGAGTTTCATTCTTGCGAACGTACTCCCCAGGTGGATTACTTAATGCTTTCGCTCAGTCACGCACGATGTATTGTGCACAACGAGTAATCATCGTTTACGGCGTGGACTACCAGGGTATCTAATCCTGTTCGCTCCCCACGCTTTCGTCCATCAGCGTCAATAATGGTTTAGTAAGCTGCCTTCGCAATTGGTGTTCTACGTTATATCTATGCATTTCACCGCTACATAACGTATTCCGCCTACCTCAACCATATTCAAGTTCTTCAGTTTCAATGGCAGTTCCAGAGTTGAGCTCTGGGATTTCACCACTGACTTAAAGAACCGCCTACGGACCCTTTAAACCCAATAAATCCGGATAACGCTCGAATCCTCCGTATTACCGCGGCTGCTGGCACGGAGTTAGCCGATCCTTATTCATACAGTACATTCAAATCGATACACGTATCGACAATTATTCCTGTAAAAAAGCAGTTTACAACCCATAGGGCCGTCATCCTGCACGCGACATGGCTGGTTCAGGCTTTCGCCCATTGACCAATATTCCTCACTGCTGCCTCCCGTAGGAGTCTGGTCCGTGTCTCAGTACCAGTGTGGGGGACTATCCTCTCAGACCCCCTAAGCATCATAGTCTTGGTGAGCCGTTACCTCACCAACAAACTAATGCTACGCATGCCCATCTTATACCACCGGAGTTTTAAT